>NZ_JBHXLU010000016.1:135262-156596 GCF_042720695.1 Streptomyces sp. NPDC058457
GCTCACCTCTCGTCGGCGGGGCCCTCCGCAACCCTCGCCGCTGCCCCCCCAGACCCCCCTTCGGCCTGAACGGCCTCGTCCTCAAACGCCGGACAGGCTGATGTGAGTGGCTGACCGGCGTCGTCGGGCGCGGGACGGGCTGAATTCAGTGGCTGACGCCGTCGTCGAGCGCGGGAGCGGCTGATTTCAGTGGCTGATCGCCGTCGTGGAGCGCGGGACGGGCTGAGTCATGTGGCTGATCGGCGTCGTCGGGTGCGGGGTGGGGCGGCTCGGGTGAGGGGGTGGCTTCTTCGGGGTCGGTGGCCGCGTAGCGTTCCTGTGAGTACCGGTGGAGGTAGCTGACCACCGTGTTGGTCACCGCCACCAGTGGCACCGCCACCACCGCGCCGCCCAGACCCGCCACCAGGCTGCCGGCCGTGACCGAGAGGACCACGGCGAGGGGGTGGACGCGGACCGCCCGGCCCAGGATGAACGGCTGCAGGATGTGCCCCTCGATCTGCTGGACCGCGAGGACGACGGCCAGGGTCAGCACCGCGGTGACGACGCCCTGGGTGACCAGTGCCACGATCACCGCCAGCGCGCCGGAGGCGACGGCTCCCACCAGCGGGATGAACGAGAACAGGAAGATGAAGACGGCCAGCGGCACGGCCATCGGGACATGCAGGAAGTAGATGCCGATACCGATGAAGATGGCGTCGATGAGGGCGACCAGGACCGTGCCCCGGACGTAGGCCGTGAGCGTGCGCCAGGCGCGCGGGCCGGCGCCGGCCATCCCTTCGCGGGCGGCGGCGGGCACCAGCTTGAGGAACCACTGCCAGATGCGGTCGCCGTCGTAGAGCAGGAAGAGCGTCGAGAAGAAGACCAGCAGGATGCCGGTCAGGGCCTCCACGACGACCTGGACGCCCTCCAGGCCGAACGACGTGATCTGGTCGGTGTTGGCGCCGATCGCCTCGCGGAGGTTCTTGGCGATCTGGTTGATCTGCTTGTCGGTGACGTGGAAGGGGCTCTTCAGCAGCCAGTTGCGCAGATCGTCGATGCCGCTCTGGATCTGGTCGGAGAGGGTGTCGATGTTCTCCATGACCTGCCAGGTCACGAACCAGCCCATCAGGCCGATCACCACGAAGCCGGAGATCGCGGTGAGCGCGGTCGCGGGGCCGCGCGGGACGCCGTAGCGGCGCAGGCGGGCGACCGTGGGCTGGAGCAGGGCGGTGATGAGCAGGGCCACCACGAAGGCGAAGACGACCAGTTGCACGGAGCTGATGACCCGCATCAGGATCCAGACCGCGCCGGCCAGCACCAGCAGCCGCCAGCCGACCTCGGCGGCGACGCGCACCCCCCAGGGGACGGCCGTCACCGGGTCGGGACGCGGCACCGGCTTCCGGACGGGCGCGGGTGCCTGCGGGGCCGGGGCCGGAGCGGGCGCCGGAACGGACACGGCCGGAGCGGGCGGCTCCGGCTCGGTGTGCTCCCGCTCCACCTCGGCCCGGCGCTCGTCCAACCGCTCGCCCATCTCGGTCAGTCCAGCACCGATGCGGCCGAGCCACTCAGGCACGCGCGACATGATCCGCCCTCTCCCCACCACTCCCCCCTGGAGTCGTCCGATCCGACCGTACAGGGCAACAGCCCCTCCCCCTAGGACGGGGAGGGGCTGTGGAAGGTTGAGAGAGCTTCGCTGCTACGCGCCCCTTCTTTCAGAGGCGCGGGGAACTGCGCGACCGGCCACCAACGGCCCGCGGACAACCACGAACCGCAACGCTCTTTGTCGGCCGCCCCCAGCGGAGCGCCTAGTACCAGTGGTTCGCCTGCCAGAACGACCACGCCTGACAAGGGCTGCCGTACCGGGAGTTCATGTAGTTCAGGCCCCACTTGATCTGCGTGGCCGGGTTGGTCTGCCAGTCGGCGCCCACGGAGGACATCTTGGAGCCGGGCAGGGCCTGGAAGAGGCCGTAGGCGCCGGAGGAGGCGTTGACCGCCTGGTAGTTCCAGCTGGACTCGTGGTCCACGATGTTGCTGAAGCACTGGTACTGGCCGCTGGCCACCATCTGCTGCGCCATCGCCTGGATCTGCGCCACGGTGTACGAGCTCTGGACCGGGAAGCTGGAGGAGGAGCGGCTGGCCGCTTCCTTCGCCTGGGCGCGCTCCTTGGCTTCCTTCGCCGCCTTCTCGGCCTCGGCCTTCTTGGCCTCGGCGGTCTTGGCTGCGGCCACCCGGGCGGCCTGCTCGGCGTCCTTCTTGGCGGAGGCGTCCGCCTGGATCGCAACGGCGTCGGCCTGCTGCGTCAGGGACGCGGTCTGCACCTGGGCCTGCTCACCCGCGGGCAGGTCCGCAAGGAGCGTGGTGTCGGCTGCCGTAGCCTCGGCGTCGTTGTTCGGCTGGGCAACACTGCCCGAGGCCACACCCACGACGCTTCCGACGGCGGTGACCGCGGTGGCCGAAGCCACTGCGAATCCCCGGACCGAGATCCGGCTCACACGGTTTCCTTCCAGCATCGACCGCTTCGGTGACCCTGGCGGACGCAATCGTGCCCCTGACACTGGTCTCCTCACTACTGGGTCACGGGAGACACGGGCCCGGTGGGCAACTCCTCCAAGGGAGCGCCGCGTGATGCTCGGGCGGCATACGACGTCGCTATGGAATTAGCAGTGATGCTTCTGTTGTTCCGTACCGCTGGGGGTACAGGTGTGTCGTATGCGGGGCCTGACAGGAGTGAGACTCTGCCGTAACCAGACGCCGGGTGGCAATTCAGAGTTGCGTGTGAAAGCTCACATCCGGTTTCTCCCCGGGGATTTCAGGAAACCGCCACACACGAAGGCGCCGCCCGACTAGGCTCGGGGCCTTTGCCGGACGGCGCCAACGGATGGGTAATCAGCCCAAGTTGGACACAGGGATCAGATGGCTCAGATGTGTCCGTCCTCCAGCATTTCGGTCACAAGGGCGGCGATCTGGGACCTCTCGGACCGGGTCAGGGTGACATGCGCGAAGAGCGGATGCCCCTTCAGCTTCTCCACGACGGCGACCACACCGTCGTAACGCCCCACCCGCAGATTGTCCCTTTGCGCCACATCGTGGGTCAGAACCACCCGCGAATTCGCGCCGATCCGGGACAGAACGGTCAGCAGGACATTCCGTTCCAGTGACTGCGCCTCGTCCACGATCACGTACGCGTCGTGCAGGGAGCGGCCGCGGATGTGGGTGAGCGGCAGCACCTCCAGCATCCCGCGGGCGGTGACCTCCTCGATGACCTCACGGCTGGTGACCGCCGAGAGGGTGTCGAAGACCGCCTGCGCCCAGGGGCTCATCTTCTCCGACTCGGAGCCGGGCAGATAGCCCAGCTCCTGCCCGCCGACCGCGTAGAGCGGACGAAAGACCATCACCTTCTTGTGCTGGCGGCGCTCCAGGACCGCCTCCAGACCCGCGCACAGCGCCAGCGCCGACTTGCCGGTGCCGGCCCGGCCGCCCATCGACACGATCCCTACGTCCGGGTCGAGCAGCAGGTCGAGCGCGATGCGCTGCTCGGCGCTGCGGCCCTTGATGCCGAACGCCTCGCGGTCGCCGCGCACCAGACGGATGTTGCCCTCCGCCGTCACCCTGCCGAGCGCCTTGCCGCGCTCCGACTGGATGGTCAGACCGGTGTGCACGGGGAGGTCGGAGACCTCCGGGACGTACACATGGCCTTCCTCGAAGAGGATGTCCACCTGCTCGCCGGGCAGGGTCACTTCGGACATTCCGGTCCACCCGGAGGCGCCCGTGATGGCGAGTTCGGCGCGGTACTCCTCGGCGAGGAGACCGACCGAAGACGCCTTGATCCTGAGCGGCAGGTCCTTGGAGACGACGGTGACGTCGTATCCCTCGGCCTGCAGGTTGCGGGCGACCGCGAGGATGCGGGAGTCGTTGTCCCCCAGGCGGTAGCCGCTGGGCAGCACGCTGGGGTCCGAGTGATTGAGCTCGACACGGATCGTGCCGCCGAGTTCCCCGATCGGGATGGGGGCATCCAGACGGCCGTGCCGGACCCGGTAGTCGTCGAGCAGGCGCAGCGCCTGCCTGGCGAAGTAACCGAGTTCGGGATGGTGCCGCTTGGCCTCCAGTTCCGTGACCACGACGATCGGGAGCACTACCTCGTGCTCCTCGAAGCGGGCCATGGCGTTCGGATCGGCCAGCAGGACGCTGGTGTCGAGAACATAGGTGCGCCGGTCGGACTTGCGGCGCGTTGTGCTGGTCACCACGGAAGGACGTACCCCCTCGGATGAGGTCGGGGAGCGACGAAGGCGAGCTGGACCGGTTGACGGCCGCCCTGCACGGGCCGAAAACCGGCCCCCCGCTGCTTCTTCCGTGCCGTGACCGCACGGTCGGGCTGGTGCAAAGGGCCTCCCGGGCGGGCGGCCCCGAGCCGCCCACTGAGAACCGATGCCCGTGGTTCGGGCATCGACCTGCATGGCTTATGCCCTCGAACATGCGACACCATGCCACGGTCCGCAACGACGGGAAAGTGAACTCCGTGTTACTCGCGCCCCAATATGGGTGATTTACGCCTCATGGGCGGGGTGGGGTGATCCAGCGTGACGACGGGGTTATCCAGCGTGGCGGCGGTGGTGGGGGGCGTATGCCGTGTTGACGTCCGCCGTCACGATGACGTCACCCGCCGTAACGGCGGTGCCGGGCCGCGTAGTCACGCAGGGCGCGCAGGAAGTCGACCTTGCGGAACGCGGGCCAGAAGACCTCGCAGAAGTAGTACTCGGAGTGGGCGGTCTGCCAGAGCATGAATCCGGACAGCCGCTGCTCGCCGCTGGTGCGGATCACCAGGTCCGGGTCGGGCTGGGCACCGGTGTAGAGGTGCCGGCCGATCATGTCGACGGAGACGGAGTCGGCGAGGTCGTCCATCGCGACGCCCTTGTCGTGGGCGTCCAGGATCATCGAGCGGACGGCGTCGGCGATCTCCTGGCGGCCGCCGTAGCCGATGGCGACGTTCACCAGTATTCCGTCGACGTGCGCGGTGGCCTCCTCGGCCTCCTTCAGCGCGGTCTGCATCGGGGAGGGCAGCAGGTCGGGGGTGCCGACATGGTGGACGCGCCAGCGGCCGTCGGCGGCGAGGGTGCGCACGACGTCCTCGATGATGCCGAGGAGGGGGACCAGCTCCTCCTTGGCGCGGTCGAAGTTGTCCGTGGAGAGCAGCCAGAGGGTGACGACCTCGACGTCGGTCTCGGAGCACCAGCCGAGGAACTCCTCGATCTTCTCGGCGCCGACGCGGTGACCGTGCACCGTTGTGGATCCCGCGGCCTTCGCCCAGCGGCGGTTGCCGTCCATGATGACGCCGATGTGCTTGGGCACCTGAGCGTGGTCCAGGTGGCCTTCCACCCGGCGTGCGTAGAGCCTGACGAGCAGGCCGCGCAGCTTGTCGCGCAGGTTCACTTGAGTCCGCCCCTCGTGATTCGGATGCGTGGGGTCCGCCCGCCGAAGCCTACCCCGCTGGGAGTTGGGGGAGGCGCGGTGGTGAGGGCGTCCACGGGGGTGGAGGTTCCGGTCGTCGCGCGGCCGCGGGTTGGTCGTGGCTGGTCGCGCCCGCGTGGCGGAGCCGCATATCGATGCGGCCCCGCGCCCCCGGGTCGGTGGCGCTCCAGGTCGCTTGAGAAGTGGGTGAGAGCCACGGACAGAAAAACGGGCCGGTCCGTGGGGGGGAGACGGACCGGCCCGAGGGGGGGCTTCCACCATAACCCTTCGTAAGTGATGCTGCGCGCATCAGCACGCATTAACTACTCTCCGGAGTCGTCCGACGACGCCCCGACGGGTCCGAATCGCTGGATTCACGGGTCCCGAATGGCCGATTCGCAGCGGAATCCCAGGAAAAGTAGCCGCTTACGGGGAGATCAAGAGGGTTTGGGCCGTCTTGGGGATGCCTCGGCGAGTTGTGCGCCCGTCCCCCCGACGGGCTACCCCGAGCGCGAACGATGACTTGACGGGAGCGAGTGGGGCGTTACGGCACCGCGCAGCCCCCTCCACTGCGCGGTACCGCCCGCGCAGCTTTGCTCACGCGAATTGCCTTGGTCTGAACTTACGTGAGCCAACCGGGTGATACGAAACGAAACAGGTAACGATGTGGGAACACAGTGAAGACAGAGGATGAACGAAGGAGATCGCCGTTCACTTATGCGCAGATCCGCGAGCTAGAGCATGAGTTGACCGTATTGGTCCTTCACGTCATGACATGCCCTGCCTTGATCGCTTGGCTTCCCTTACGACCGGTCGGACACCCGGAACCCCGGACGGCGGTTCTTGGCCATTCTTCGCCGCCTGGCATTGCAAGGCCGGTGGATCACGGCCGGCGCGCCGGTTTGCGGGCGTCGAAGAGGTGCCGCGAGCTGTGCGCGACGAACGGGCCCTCGGCCTCGATCCGCCGGTGCAGGGAACGGAGTCGGGGCTCGTACTCCTCGACCGTGAAACCCGGGACCATCCACACGACCTTCCGCAGGAAGTGCACGACGGCCGCGATGTCGTGGAACTCCGTCCGCAGCCGCTCCGCCCGCAGACCGACGACCTCCAGCCCGGCCGCCTCCGCCGCCGCGCGCTCGCCGTCGGGGTGCCGGCCGCCGCGGACGGCCGCCGGCTGCGGGCCGAGGAAGAACTCGACGAGCTCGAAGACGCTGGCGGGCCCGACGTGCTGCGCGAAGTAGGTGCCGCCCGGGCGCAGCACGCGCGCGATCTCGGCCCAGTGCGCCCGCACCGGGTGCCGGCTGAGGACCAGGTCGAAGGTCTCGTCGGCGAACGGCAGCGGGGCGTCCTCGGGCGAGGCGACGACGACGGCACCGCGCGCGCTCAGCAGGGCGCTCGCCTTCGTCACGTTCGGCGGCCAGCCCTCGGTGGCAGCGAGCAGCCGGGGGCGGTCCGGGGCCGCCGTACCGAGGGCGAAGTCGAACACCTCGCCGCCGCCGGTCTGGATGTCGAGCGCGGCCGAGGCGCGGGCCAGGCGCCCACCGGCCGCATGGGCGTACCCCCAGGACGGGCGGGCCTCGGTGGCCCGCCCCTCGAACCAGGAGAAGTCCCAGCCCTCGGTCGGCACGGCGGCGCCCTCGGCGACGAGGTCCTCGAAGGCGCGGTGCGTCTGCTGCTCTGCCATGGCCCGCATAATCGCAGCGGGTTGTCGGTACCCGCTGCTAATTTCGCCCGCCATGAAGACCGATGAGATGTACACCGCCGGTGAGAAGGAAACCCTGCACGCGAGCCTGGACCGGCACCGGGACGCGGTCCTGTGGAAACTGCAGGGACTCGACGACGAACAGCTCCGCCGGCCGATGACCCCGTCGGGGACGAACCTGCTGGGGCTGGTGAAGCATCTGGCGTCGGTGGAGTACGCGTGGTTCGTGTCCAGCTTCGGCGGCGAGGTCGAGCCGCTGTGGTTCGACCCGAGCACCGACGACGACCTGACCGTCGGCCCGGGCGAGACGACCCGGCAGATCATCGACTTCTACGGCCGTGCCCGCGCCGCGGCCGACACGGTGATCACCGCAAGCCCGCTGGACACGCTGGGCCACCCGGACTGGCGGGACCACTCCGTCTCCCTGCGCTGGGTCCTCGTCCACATGATCGAGGAGACGGCGCGGCACGCGGGGCACATGGACATCGTGCGGGAACTGGTCGACGGGGCGACGGGCGACCATCCGCGCGCCGCCGGAACGGCGTGACCAGGTCACAGGGCCCGGCGGCCTCGGACGCCCGCGGCCCCCGCCGTCTACGCGCCGAGGGACGGGGATTCGGGGTGCCCCGTGCCGTCGTCGCGCAGCACGAGCAGCACATACCCCTTGTCCACGGGGTGCCGCGGGTCGTCGTACGGCACGAAGCCGCTCTTCTCCAAGAGGCGTACGGAGGCGGTGTTCTCGGCGAAGAGGTCGGCGAACAGGGGGCGTACGGTCTCCTCCCGGAGGAAGAGGGCGAGGGCGCGGCTGCCGACGCCTCTCCCCCAGTAGGCCCGCCCGAGCCAGTACCCGGTGAACCGGCGCTCGCCCTCCCACCAGGCGACGATGTTCCCCGCGACCTCCCCGTCCACGACGACGGTCCGCACCAGGCCGGTCGGATTCCCGAGCACCCGCTCCCTCCAGTGCCGGAGGAAGGCCTCCCGCGGCCGGGGCGTGAACCTCGACCGCCGGACGGCCTCCGGGTCGTGCTCGTAGGCGAGGAAGATCTCGAGATCGTCGTCCCGTACGGACCGCAGCCGAACGTCGTTGGTCGTCATACCGGCGAGTGTGGCACCCACCACTGACAACGACGGCCGGCCGGCTCCCGGGCACCTTCGCTGCACTCTGTACGACCCTTCACGGCACCAGCGGCCGGACCTCCTGCGCGGTGAACCGCACGAAGGCCTCGGGGTCGGGCTCGTCCGCCGTCGGCTGGAGGATGACGGTGTCGGCGCCGGCCTCCACGAGCCGCTGCACGGCCTTGGCGACGGCGCCCGCGTCGCCGGCGACACCGAGGTCCGGGACGGACTCCAGCCCCTCCGCGACGAGTTCGGCACGGAGCCGGGCGGGGGCGTCGGGCCCGGTGGCGGTGAGCAGATAGACGACGACCCGGTGCGGCTCGCCCGCGTCGCGCCCCGCGGCCAGCCGCCCCTCCTCGATGAGCCGCAGGGCCCGGCGGACGCGGTCGGGTGAGGTGGCGGCGGTGAGGACGGTCCCGTCGGCGGCGGCACCGGAGAGACGCAGCGTACGGGGGCCTTCGGCGCCGGCGAGGATCTCGACCGGGCCGGCGGGCGGCCAGTCGAGCGCGACGTCGTCGAGGTGGACGTACCGCCCGCTGACCGTGAGCCGTTCCCCGCGCAACAGCGCGCGCAGGGCGTCGAGATGCTCGCGCAGCAGGGTCAGCGGGGAGTCGGCCCGGGCGCCGACCTGGCCCATCCAGTCCTGCACACCGTGCCCGACGCCGACGACCGCGCGCCCCGGGAACATCCGGTGCAGCGCGGCGACCTCCATCGCGGTGACGGCAACGTTCCGCAACGGCACCGGCAGCAGCCCGACCCCGACCCGCACCCGCTCCGACCAGGCAAGAGCGGCCGCGGCCCCGGAGATCCCACCCTCCCGAAAACAGTCCTCCCACAACCACAACTCTTCGAGCCCCACCCCCTCCGCAACCCGAACGACATCCCGAAGCCGCTCGGGGGGAAGCTGGGGACGGAAGACGGCGCCGAGTGATGTCATGGGGGAGGTATTACCCGGGGACCAGGGTCGCGACAACTCCATAAGGCACCAGGTCGTTCACCCGGTCGCGGAGTTCGGGTCCGGTAGCCGTACTCCGGCACGGCGGGCGCGTTCGAGGGCGGCCGGACTTGCGCCACGGGGGTCAGCGACGCCTCTTTTGTTCATCGGGCGCTGCTGGACCACATGGAAGCGACGGGGACCGGGAACCGCGATGACGGCGGCGAAGCGAGGGTCGCCGGCGAACCACACCTCCCTGATCTGTTTGGTCTTCTCGGTGGTGTAGCCACGCCCGAGACGCCGCCTCCACCACATGGACCGAATGTGCACCTTCAGAATCATCGGCAGCTTCTCGTCCAGGCGCTCCGGGTTGGGGAAGCTCAACCAGACGTCCCCGGCGGTGGCTCCTGGAACCTTTCCGATCCCGTTCTCCGGTTCCTCGAACACCTGCCACGGATAGGCGCGCAGCAGACGCCGCGTGTGGAAGGCCCAGGAGATGTAGGACGGCTGGAGAAACGCCCGGTAGAACGAGTAGAGCAGTGGAACGAAGAAGAGCCACAGCGTCCAGGTCATCGACATGATCACGTACCAGGCCAGCAGTCCCAGCCACGCTGCGGGCCACAGGATCTGGCCCAAGAACGCGCAGGTGACCAGCTTCGCCCACGCGCGGCGGGTCGCCGGATCGTCCCAGGCCGTGGGGTGGTGCGTACGGGGCATGTCAGTCCTTGTCGGGTTCGTCGTCAGACGCGTCCGGAAGCGGGTCTTCGAAACTGACCGTACCGGCGATGTCCCTGAGCAGATCTCGGTACTGCCGGGCGTGCTCGACCGCTGTCGTGGCCAGTGAGAGGGTCGCGACGCGTCGGCCGTCGAGACACGGAACGTATGCCGTGACCTGCAGCAGTCCACCAGGGGCGCCGAGTCCCAGCTCTGGTGGCTCGTTCAGACGCATCTGAACGAGCGAGGCCGGACCGCACAGCAGGTCCAGCGTTTCGATGTGCTCGGCCCCTTGCGTACCAGCGGCCGCCCGGCCCGCGAGGACACTGCGCGGAGCCCAGTCGGTACCACGCCAGGCAAGCGTGAAAAGGGACAGCAACGGTCCACCGTCCCCCTCGTCGTCCGTGTGAAGCCCCAGGCAGCAGTGCACAGCGCCGGCTTCCAGAAGCAGTTGGGCCAGTCGGAGCACCGGACCGAGACCGGTCAGCGGACCTTCCGCCTGTGCCACATCACGCGCTGCCGCCGCCAACTCGTCGAGCGGAAGTGGCACGAATCCCGGGGGCAACGCGAACCAGACATCGGCGTCCTCGCTCCGGGCCGATTCGTCGATCATGTAGGCAGCGCCGCTCATGACGCTTCTCCCGCGCCACGCAGCAGGAAGTGGAGCGCACCCGCTGTCGCCGGAACGTCCACGCCGAGGGTTCTCGGCCCGTCGAGAAGACTGGTGACCGTCTTGGCCGTGTCGTTGTCCAGAGCGTCAGCGAAGCTGCTTGCGACACCGTAAACGGCTGTGCCGGCCCCAAGGATCGTCGCCGGCTTGTCGACCTTTTCGACGATCGGCGCCAGCCGTCCGCCGAACACACGGGGATGAGACAGAAGGCTCACAGCACCCTCGGCTGCCGCGGCCTCCGTCTGGACCGAGACGCCCACCGTCTTGATCGAGGTCCCCGCTCTGGCTCCGACCTTGGCGATCTTCTGCCCGAGGGTCAGCACCTCCTCGGCCTCGCCCACCGATCCTGCCGTGGCGGCCAGCAACTCCGGGGCCTTCATCGCTCCTTTTGCCACCGCCCCCAACCCCGGCAGCATCCCCAGGAAGTCCCCCGCGACCCCCAGCAGGTTGCCCCAGAAATCGACGTCCAGTTCGCCCTTGGTGAAGCCGTCCTCCAGCGATGCCAGGACTTCGGGGTCGCTGACCCGCAGGCCGAAGGCCATTCCGCTGAGGAGACCCGCCGCCAGGAACAGCATCCAGGGTGCGATGGCAGTGAGGCCCAGCAGGGCGATCACGCCCAGCACGGCGGCGCACGCGCTGAGGATGTCGGGGAGGTTGTCGCCCAGCCAGTCGGCGAACTTGTCCCACGCGTTCGGTTCGTGCGGCGCCAGCTTGTGCGTGGCGTCGCCGATGTGCCGGGCCCGCTTGCGTGCGGTCTCGTCGTGCTCGCCGGCGAGGGAGCGGGCGCGCTTCAGCACGTCGTCCAAGTCCCCCTGCGCCGCGGTGACCTTGTTGTTCGCCCTGTGCAGGGCCGAGTCGGCGCCCTCGTGCGCCTTGCTCTTGCCCGCGGTCCGCTCCGCCTCGTCCGCGTGCCCCTGGGCCCGCTGCAACGCCTCGCGGGCGTCCTTGGCCTCGCCGTCGAGTTTCTTCGCGCGCCGCTGGAACTCCTCCAGCTCCGTGCCCCAGAGATCCAGTTGCCTCGCCGCCTTGTCGACGGAATGGGCACCGTTCTTCAGGTTGAGCGGCAGCGGGCCGCCCTCCAGCTGCTCCCGGAAGGCGACGGCCGCGTCTCCCTCCCAGTAGCTGCCGTTCATCAGCTTCGTGACCTTGGAGTGCGCCCTCTCCATCTCCTTGGCGCAGTCGGACAACCTTCGGTGGATGTCCCGCACCAGGTCGGTGCTGCCGGGCGCCGGGTCGAAGCCGAGATGGGGGTAGGGGCTCGCAGCCGTCACTTGCCCCCGCCCTTGCTCCGGGCCTTCTCCAACGCCTTCTCCAGAGCGACGTCCACCTCGTGGAAGTCGTCCTTCGCCTTCTTCGTGATGTCCGTGAGCTCTCCGATCTGCTCGGCGATCTCCTTCGCCCCGTAGTGCCAGTCCTCCTGGAACCGGTCGCACGCCTTGTCCAGGTCGTCCGTACCGAGGCCGTTGACCCCCGGGTCGCGCAACACCTTCTGCAACGCTGTGAACGACTCCTGCGCCTTCGTCAAGTCCTTGAAAAACCGGTCCAGTTCGGTGCCGTCGACCTTCAGACGGTCAGCCATGTGCATTCCTCTTCCCGCGGGTCTCCGGGCCAGAGGAACTGCAGGCGACCGGAAGCCGGGCCGCAGAGGTGGTGGGCACGGCGGAGGGAGGCCGGGCAGGGCGGTTCACCGGGGGGACTCCAGGTGGGGCTAGAGGTCTCTTGATCCGCTCAACGATATCCACGGACTCCGGTGACACGTGTCCGGACCTCGGACAGGACAGCACGCTCCGGCCCGAGGAGCCTCGCCTCAGCCGGGACATCGGTTGCTACGTCACCCGTCGCCCGCATTGTGGATACGGTCGGTCCGAGCATGGCGGAGCCATGGAAGGGGTGGGGTGTGGGGCGCTGGCGAGACGGGCGCGGGACGTTGCTCGTGCATGGTGGTGGGGGTGGGGTGAAGACTGTTCCGTTGGAGATCGCTGCCTCCTATCGTGCGCGTGCCAGAGGGCTGCTGGGGCGTGATGGTCTTGACGGCGCGATTCTGCTGTCGCCCGCCAGCGGGATCCACACCTTCCGGATGCGGATGGCGATCGATGTCGCCTATCTGGATCGCAGTCTCAAGGTCATCGCCGTGCGCACCATGCGACCGGGGCGTCTCGGACTGCCCCGGCTCCGTTCCCGGCATGTGCTGGAGGCGGAGGCCGGGGCGATGACGGGGTGGGGTGTGGAGGCGGGGGCGAGGGTGAGTGTGAGCGTGAGTGCCGAGGAGGGGCGGGGTGGATGACCGTATGGGTGTCCGGGCCTCGGCGGGGGCTGCTGTTGGTGGTGCGGTCCCGGCTTGCGTACGTCGGCGGTCCCTGCGTACGGGCGGAGGGGGTGGGCATGGAGTCCTGGGAGCGGGCCTGGGCAGCCGGGATCAGCATCCCGCCGTCGGTCGCGGAAGGACGGCGGACGTTCGTGGCCATGCCGTGGAAGATCTTCAGGAGCCGGTCCGCGGGAACGTGACCTCCACCCGGCGGTTCTTCTTCCTTCCCTCCTCCGTCGAGTTGTCGGCGATCGGGTACTGCTCGCCGTAGCCGCGGACGTCGAAGGTGATGTTCGGGTCGTTCAGGTCCTGGTCCAGGACGCCCTGTACGGCGTTGGCGCGCTGGCGGGAGAGGACGTCCCCGTGGGCCGAGGTGCCCAGGTTGTCGGTGAAGCCGAAGACGCGGACCTGGGTCGGGTTCTGCTTCCTGATCTCGTCGGCGATCGCCCCGATCCGCGCCTTCGCCGCCTCGCTCAGCTTCGCGCTGTCCTTGCTGAACAGCACCTCGGCCTGGAGGGCGAACGTCACGTCCGTGTTGGTGTCCGTACGGCGCTCGTCACCGCTCTGGTCCTCGACGACCGACTTGATGTCCAGCACCTTGGGCGCGGCGAGGGTCGCGCCTTCCGGGAGCTTCAGGTCGGGGTCCGTCGGGTCGATCTTCACGGGGGCGGAGGCGGAGGGTTCGGTGCCCGGAGGGACGCTCGGGTCGCCGCCGTCGGCACGGGCGGTCGTCGCGCCGTAGAGATTCGTGACGAGGAGGAGCGTCGCGGCGCCCAGGGTCAGGGGGAGGCGTGATGTGGTCACTTCGGCCTCACCCGGAGATCTTGATGGTGCCGCTGGAGAAGGTGGGGAGTTGGAGGGTCACCTCGGTGGTGTCCGCCGGCGGGGCGGGGAACTGCATGAAGACGGGGATGGTCTGGCCGGCGTCCACATTCGTGATGCCGGTACTGGTGAGCGGTCGGCCGTCCGTGTCACGGAGAACGTAGTAGCGCTTCTTCCCCTTCGAGTCCACCAAGGTGGCCCCGCCGAGGGAGAAGCCATGCTTGGTGATCTCCGTTTCGTCACCGCTGACCTGAGCAGGGATGACAACCGAGTTGGCACCATCGTTCTTGATGTCCCCGTTGACGGTGACGAAGCCACCCGAGTCCCGCTGAGCAGAGGTGATCTGCAGGAGAAGGCCGTCCGTTCCCTTGAGTTCGGCCAATGGCGTCTCGGACTGGCCTTCCTGAGCACTCGGGTTCGATCCGCTGCCTTTCGAGGCGGAGGCCGACGTCTGGGGCTTGTCCGTCTTGTCGTCGCTCCCACCGCCGCAGCCGGTTGCCACGGCCAGACCGGTCGCGACCAGCAACGCGACCGTCCCCCTGCGAGCCATCGCAGTGAACCGAATGCTCATCGCACCGCTTCCTTCTTCACTCGTCGATTCGCTTGTCAGTCGGCCAGATGGACGTCGAAGAGGTCCTCGGGGCCCGGGAGATCCGTGAGGTCGCCCGGGTCCAGGGTCCAGTTCCGGTCCCTGCAGGTGAGTTCGGGCAGTACGCCGCCCGCACCGGACAGCGTGAACGTGCAGAGCGGCTCGATCACGGCGGTGGCGTGTGCCGTCGACCTCATGTTCTCGGTCCCCGGCACGACGGAGTCGCCCACGGTCTTGTTCGTCTCGGCATCGACCTTGTAACTCAATGGCGGTTCGGATGTGCACTGAGCCGTCGCGTCGTTCTGGGACGCCAGCTGAGCAGCGCGCCAGCAGGAATCCGCGACGCTCACGTTGCCGTCGAATATGTTCTGCCACTTGGTCGGGTCGAGTACGTCCTGCACCCACTGGTCCGCGAGTTCGTCACGCGTGTTCATGGCCGCGGCGAGGGCCGCCGCGTCGGCCGCCGTCTGGGCACCGTTCCGGTTCACCGCGGCCTGGCCGACCGCGAGGTACGCGAGCGCGAGAAAAAGCAGGCCTCCCACTACCGTGATGTAGATAGGGAAGGCCTGCCCCGAGTCGCCGTAACGGCGAGCAGGCATCACGTGATCTTGTTGATCTCCGCAGTGATTTTGGTGAGGATCGTCTGGCCGATGCTCGTACCGGTGACCGCCAGCACGATCGCCACCACCACCGCGATGATCCCCAGATACTCGACCGCGGTCTGACCCCGGTCGTCGGCACGGCGTTGCATTGCGACAAGCATCCTCAGCATCAGGTCGCTCATGGTGCTCCCCTCCGGGTTCGGTTCCGATCCTGGCAGCGTACGGCGGAACATACCCGTCGGCGGAGGGTCCCAGGACCCAAATCCGGACCCAGTTCACCCGGTTCATCTCAGGCCACCCCCAGCCACTTGGCCGTCGCCTGGGCGCGGGTGGTGGTGTGGAGCTTGGCGAAGATGCGGTTGATGTGGTTCTTGACCGTCTTCTCGCTGATGAAGCAGACGGCGGCGATCTGCTGGTTGTTCATGCCGGACGCGATGAGGTCCATGATCTCCGCCTCTCTGCCGCTCAGTTGAAATCGGGACTGAGATGACTGTCCCATAGCTGATTGCAATTGCGAAAGACCCTCGAAGGGGGATTCCATAGGTAGAGCCCGCAGTTCCGGTCTTGCGTGTGCAGTTGCATGGCTTCTGACATGCGCCAGCAACGCGTTCGTCGCCGTCGGTGTGAAGTGCGGGCGGCCCCCGCCCACGTCCCGTACCGCCTGTGTCAGCTGCTGGGTCGTGAACTCGCCGTGGACCAGGTAGCCCCCGGCGCCCAGCCGGACCGCCTCCTGCACGAGGTCCGTCTCGTCGCTGTACGTCAGCATCATGACCGGGGCGACACGGACCAGGTGGGGCAGGGCCGCCATGCCGTCCACGCCGGGCATGCGGACGTCCAGGAGGATGACGTCGGGACGGTGGTGCAGGGCCGCCTCGTAGGCCGCGCGGCCGTCCTCGGCCTCCGCCACCACCGTGAGGTCGTCCGCCGCGGAGAGGACGGCCGTCAGGCCCGCCCGGATCACCGGGTTGTCGTCGGCCACCAGGACGCGCAGTCCCCCCGGCCCGTCGGTCATGTCGGCTGTGTCGGTCATGTCAGCGGCACCTCCACTCTGACTTCCGTGCCCTTGTCGGTGGTCAGTTGGATACGGGCACCCACCGACGCCGCCCGTTCCGTCATGCCGAGCAGGCCGAAGTGGCCGGTGCGGCGCAGCTGTTCGAGAGTCGTGTCCGGAGGGATACCCCGGCCGTCGTCGTGGATCGTCACCACCAGGTGGGTGGGGGTGGCGGCGGCCCGTACGTCGACCCTCGTCGCGTGCGCGTGGCGATGTGCGTTCTCCAGGGCCTCCGCCGCGATGCCCAGCAACTGGCGGGCGGTGGGGGGCGGTAGCGGGACCGGGGCGGCCGGGCCGTCGTACCTCGCGGGGAGCGCCGTACGCGCGGTGAAGCCCGCCGTCAGCGATTCCAGTCGGGACAGTACGTCGTCGGCCTCCGTCCCGCCGCGCAGGTCCGTCAGGAGTTCGCGGGACTCCGCCGCCGCCTTGCGCGCCGCCCTCGCCAGCAGCTCCGCCTGCTGTCTGATCAGGGCCGGGTCCAGACGGTCCGGGGACGCGGCCGCCGACGCCGCGAGGCCGTCGGCGACCAGTGCCACGCCGTACAGCGTCTTGGTCACCGAGTCGTGCATCTCACGGGCCAGCCGGGCGCGTTCCGCGCTCGCCGCCTCGGTCGCGGCCAGGCGGGCCCGGGTCTCGGTCAGGGCCTCGGTGGCGGCGCCGAAGCGGAGCATCAGGTTGCGCAGGGTCGAGCCCATCGCGCCGGTGATGACGCAGAGGCCGGGGAGGAGCAGGGACTCGGC
Organism: Streptomyces sp. NPDC058457; assembly: GCF_042720695.1. Classification (NCBI taxonomy): domain Bacteria; kingdom Bacillati; phylum Actinomycetota; class Actinomycetes; order Kitasatosporales; family Streptomycetaceae; genus Streptomyces; species Streptomyces sp. NPDC058457. The sequence continues at coordinate 151,932 of NZ_JBHXLU010000016.1, forward strand.
CAGTACCGAGTGGTGCTTCAGCGTTTCCTGTGCCACCAGGAGAATCAGCGACTGGAGGGAGGCGAAGACGGCGGCTCCGCGCCAGCTGTAGAGGAGGCCTGCGAGGAGGGGGGTGCAGACGCTGACGTACGCGAGGGTGGTGTCGGGGCCCGCCGAGATCAGGAGGAGGGAGCCGAAGAGGGTGTCGGCGGCCAGGAGGGTGGGGTGGCGCAGGAGGAGGGGGCCGAAGCGCTGCCAGTCCCGGAAGAGGACGTACGAGACCATGAACGTGACGACCACGGCCGAGCCGACCAGGCGGGCGCCCAGGCCGGGGGTGGCGTTGAGGAGGGCGGCCGGGGTCGCCACGGCGATCATCGCCAGGCGGAGGCCGAAGACCTGCCGGCACATCGCCTGAAGGGCGCGGACCTCGACCTTCTCACCGTCCACTCCGGTGGCCCGGAACCCGGCCTTCTCACCGTCCACTCCGGTGGCCCGGAACCCGATCTTCTCGCCGACCGTTCCTGTGGACTGGAACCCGGCCTTCTCGCCGACCGTTCCGGTGGCCCGGAACCCGGCCTTCTCGGCGTCCACTCCAGCCGCGTGGAACGCGGCCTCGCCGGTGGTGCAAAGCCCGGTCTTCCTGCCGTCCTCGTCGGTCGCCACGGTCGTCACCTCCGCCTACTTCCCCGTGACCGACCCGAAGTCGATCCCCGAGCCCAGCAGCAGGCCCGCGGCCAGCAGCAGCAGCGTCGCCGGGACCATGAACGTGGTGATCATGAGCGTGGCCCTCGGCACCGCCCGGGCGGCCTTGCGGCGGGCGTTCTGGGCGTCGGTGCGGCGCATGTCCTTGGCGAGCGCGACCAGGGTGTCGACGATCGGCGCGCCCAGTTCCTCGCCCTGCTGAAGCGCCGTCACGAACATCGCCACCTGCTCGGAGTCGTTGCGGCGGCGGAGTTCCGCGAAGGCCTGTCGGCGGCTCATGCCGAGGTCCATCTGGCGCAGGGTGATGCGGAGTTCGTCGGCCCAGGGGCCCTCGTAGTGCGTGGCCACCCGGTCCAGGGCCTGGCGGAAGCCGAGGCCGGCGCCGACCACCACCGCGAGGACGTCGAGGAAGTCCGGCAGGGTGCGTTCGATGACGTCCTTGCGGATGCGGATCGCCGACCAGATGCCGACCTCCGTCCAGAACGCGCCGAAGAGGAGGAGCAGGACGGCGACCAGCCACTGGCCGCGGAGGAGGAAGACCAGGAAGCCGGTGCCGCCGAGTACGCCGTAGACCGCGCGGCGGGCCGCGTAGCGGTCGATGGTGAGGCCGCCGGGGTTGCCCGCCAGGTCGATCCTGCGGCGGTACTTGGCCACCTGGCGCGGGCCCATCAGGCGGAGCACGGCCGGGGCGTACCGCATGCCCATGCGGTCGATGAGGGAGTTGGCGGCGCCGGTGCGGGTGGCGCCCACCTCCAGGGCGATCGCCAGGTCGGCGGGGAGTTTCGCGTCGGCGCGGTACATGCGGACGCCCGCGAAGACGCCGTACACGGCGAGGGCCATGAGGAGGGACAGGAGGAGTGCCATGTGACATACCACCTATACGTCGATGCGGCTCAGGCGGCGGATGAGGACGAACCCGATGGCATACAGCCCGAACGCGATGATCACGGCCGCCTGGCCGAGCCCGGTGCCGGTCATGCGTGCCAGGGTGTCGCCCTTGACCCCGTTCATCAGGAACAGGGCGCCGACGCCGAGCACCGGGACGGCGTACGACGTCATCGTCACCTGGGAGAGCTGGGTGCGGATCTCCCGGCGGGTCTCCTTGCGCTCCTCCAGGGTCTCGGTCAGGTTGCGCAGGGCGGAGACCACCTGGCCGCCGGCCCGGTTGGAGAGGACGAGCGTGGTGACGAGGACGACCAGCTCGCGGGACGGGAGCCGTTCGGCGAGCTCGCCGAGCGCGTCGTCCATGGAGTGGCCGATCGCCAACTGGTCGGCGACCCTGCCCAGTTCCTCGCCCGCCGGGGCCTCCAACTCCTCCGCCGCCATGCCGATCGCGGTGCGCAGGGCGAGGCCGGCGTGGGTGGCGTTGGCCAGGATGCGGGCCAGTTCGGGGAGTTGGGCGATGAACCGCTCGATGCGTTTCTGCCGCTGCCAGTTGAGGAACTGGACGGCGGCGAAGATGCCGAGCAGGCCGGCGATCGGGCCGAAGAAGGGGGCGAGGGCGGCCTGGCCGATGAGCCAGAGGGCTGCGACGGTGGCGAGCATGTAGACGAAGAACTCGCCGGGCGTCACGTCCAGGCCCGTCGCCGCCAGCCGGAGTTCCAGGCGGCGGCCGGCCGACGTGCCGCGCAGCCGCCGGTCCAGGTTGCGGAAACGGCGCCGGCGGCCGGTGAGCGGGGCCTGGCCGGTGTAGGAGAGGCGGTCCACCAGGGCGGCGCGCTGGGCCCGGCCGGAGGCGTAGGTGTGCAGGCCCACCACGGCCAGGAGGCAGGTCAGCAGGGTGATGCCGGTGGTGAGGGTGACGAGGTCGTGGAGGGACATGGGCCGCCTACCGGGCTTCTCGGGTGGTGAGCTGGTCGAAGTGCTGGGCCACGCCGAAGGCCTGCGGGATCGGCTGGCTCGCCATGTAGAGGCGGTCGGCGGTGCGGCGTGGCAGCGGGAAGTACTGGAAGGCTCCGTAGACCCGGCCGTCGTGGGTCATGGGCTGGGCGTCGAAGCGGGCCACGGTCGCCAGCCGGTACGGCTCGCTGCCGTGGCTGTCGAGCACGGCGATCTCGGTGATCCGGCGGGCACCGTCGGCGAACCGGGTCAACTGGACGATCACCTCGACCGCGCTGTTGATCTGGTCGTGCAGGGCGACGAAGGGGACCTCGACGTCCGACATGGAGGCCAGGGTCTGGAGCCGGGTGAGGGCGTCCTCGGCGCTGTTGGCGTGGACGGTGGCCAGGGAGCCGTCGTGGCCGGTGGACATGGCTTGCAGCATGTCGAGGGACTCGCCGCCGCGGACCTCGCCGACCACGATCCGGTCGGGGCGCATCCGCAGCGAGTTGCGGACCAGGTCGCGGATGGTGACCTGGCCCTTGCCCTCGACGTTCGCCGGGCGGGACTCCAGGCGGACCACGTGGGTCTGCTGGAGCTGGAGTTCGGCGGAGTCCTCGATGGTGATGATGCGTTCGTGGGACGGGATCAGGCCGGACAGGGCGTTCAGCAGAGTGGTCTTCCCGGTGCCGGTGGCACCGGAGACGATGATGTTGAACTTCGCCTGCACCAGGGCCGCCAGCAGGAACACCATGTGCTCGTCGAGCGAGCCGAAGCCGATCAGCTCCTGGAGGGTGAAGGAGCGCGGGAAGCGGCGGATGGTGAGGGTGGGGCCGGTCAGGGAGAGCGGGGGGATGATGACGTTGACGCGTTCGCCGGAGGGGAGGCGGGCGTCGACCATCGGGTTCGACTCGTCGACGCGGCGGTTGACGGTGGAGACGATGCGTTCGATGGTCTGCATCAGCTGGTCCGCCGAGACGAAGCGGAGGGGCAACTGCTCGACGCGGCCGCCGCGTTCCACGAAGATCGCGTCCGGGCCGTTCACCATGATCTCGGTGATCGAGGCGTCTTCGAGGAGCGGTTCCAGGATGCCGAGGCCGAGGGCCTCGTCGACGACCCGGCGGATCAGCTGGGAGCGTTCGACGGTCGACAGGACCGGGCCCTCGCGGCTGATGATGTGGCCGAGGACGCGTTCGAGACGGGCGCGGCGCTCGGCGGCGGCCAGCGCGCTCATCTCGGCGAGGTCGATCTCCTCCAGGAGCTTGGCCCGGTAGGAGGAGACCAGGTGGCCGTCCTCACCCCGGCTGCCTTGCTCCTCGGGGGAGTTGATGCGTGCCCGCAGGCTCATGTTGCCGTGCTCCTCGTTCAGTGGTCGACGGGCATCGTGGCGGACTTCGTGGCGTTGCCGAGGTCCCAGACGATCTTGGGGATGTGGACCGTGGCGGTGACGGTGACCGAGTCGCCGCCGCCGGAGGACGCACAGTTCACGTCGATCCCGCTACTGACCGCGGACGAGCAGGCGGCGCCGACGTCCTCCTCCAGCGAGGCGGCGCGGGCCCCCGCCCGCGCCGCCGTCCCGGCCTGCTCGGCGGCGTAGGCGACGGCGCCGAGCTGGATGCCGGCCAGCCCGACGAGGAGCAGGATCGGGAGGAAACCGAGGTACTCGATGGCGACCTGGCCGCGGTCGCGGTTCTGCCGACGGAAGTGCATCTCAGCGCTTCACCTCCTCCACCGTGCCGGCGTGGCCGTGCACGGTGACGGGGAAGTCGATCGAGCCGGGGAACAGCACCGGGACGCGCAGGGAGACGTCCGCGGTCACCGTGCCGGTGCCGCCGCACTCCACGCTGGCTCCCTCCCGCCAGGCCCCGGAGAGGTCCTCCAGCGCGGCGCGCTCGCAGACACCGGGGCGTTCCGCCCGGGGTACGGCCGTGCCCGCCCGTACGCCTTCGTCGGCAGCGTTCCCCGCGAGGGTGAAGGCGTACCCCACGAGGACGGCCTGCCACATGAGCACCAGGGTGAGGATGATCACCGGGGTCATGCCGAGGAGCTCTATGGAGACCTGTCCGCGGTCGCACGGTCGTGGGTCGGGTGCGGCGCCATTGTGGCTGGTCGCGCAGTTCCCCGCGCCCCTGAAGGGGCGCTGAGCGCCCCGAAGGGGTGCGGGGA
>NZ_JBHXLU010000017.1:0-11425 GCF_042720695.1 Streptomyces sp. NPDC058457
GGGCCCCACGCGCGCGTGCCGTCAGCCGTCGTCAGCCGTCGTCAGCCGCCGACGGTCTCCAGCGCCGGGGCCGGCTCCCCCTCGGAGACGAGCCGCGCGGCGCTCCGCCGGCCGGGGATGACCAGGGCCGCGATCCCGGCGAGGACCACCACGGCAGAGCCGGTGAACAGGGCGGGCTTCAGTCCGTCCACGAAGCTCTGGGCGCTCTCGTAGCCGCCCTGGGCGGAGAAGATGGACGACATGACCGCGACGCCCAGTGCGCCGCCGACCTCGCGCAGCGCGTTGTTGGCGCCGGAGGCGATGCCCTGTTCCTGCGGTCGTACGGCGGACATCACCAGGTTGGCGGCCGGGGCGAAGTACAGGGCCATGCCGATGCCGCTGACGATCAGTCCGGGCAGCTGGGCGCCGTAGGAGGCGTCGGCGGTGACGACGGAGGCCAGGTAGCCGAGCCCGGCGGCCTGCAGGAAGAGTCCGGCCGCGACGACCGGGCGGCCGCCTATCCGGTCGGACAGGATGCCCGCGATCGGCGCGACGATCATCGGCATGCCGGTCCAGGGCAGCATCCTGAGGCCCGCCTCGGTGGGCGAGTAGCCGAGCACGCCCTGCATGTACTGGCTGAGCAGGAAGATCGACCCGAACATCCCGAGGAACATCAGCAGGCTGGCCGCGTTGATCCCGGAGAAGGCGCGGGAGCGGAAGAGCCGCATCGGCAGCATGGGGTTCTTGGCGCGGCTGCCGTGGAAGACGAAGCCCACGAGGAGGGCGGCGCCCGCGAACAGCCCGGTGAGCACGAGCGGGCTGGTCCAGCCGTCGGCGGGGCCGCGGACCAGGCCGTAGACGATCCCGAAGAGGCCGCCGCTGGCGAGCAGGGTGCCGGGGACGTCGAGCGGGGCGCCGGTGCCGTGGGACTCGGCGAGGCGGAGGCGGGCGAGCGGCAGCAGGGCGAGGCCGAGCGGCACGTTCAGCCAGAAGATCCAGTGCCAGGAGACGTGTTCGGTGAGGCTGCCGCCGATGAGCGGCCCGGAGGCGACCGCGAGCCCGTTGACGGCACCCCAGATGCCGTACGCCATCCCGCGCCTGGCCTCGGGCACGGCCGCCGTCAGCAGGGTGAGCGTGAGCGGCATCATGATCGCCGCGCCGACGCCCTGCACCGCACGGGCGGCGATCAGGGAGTCGATGCCGGGCGCCATGGCCGCGGCGGCGGAGGCGCCGGTGAAGACGGTGAGCCCGGCGAGGAAGAGCCGGCGCCGGCCGAAGCGGTCGCCGAGGGCGGCGCCGAACATCAGCAGGACGGCGAAGGTGAGCGTGTAGGCGCTCACGGTCCATTCCAGGTCGTCCAGGGCTCCGCCGAGGTCCTTGCGGATGGAGGGCAGGGCGGTGGTGACGACGAGGTTGTCGAGGGCCGCCATGAATCCGGCGACGCTGGTGATGACGAGCGCCCATCCGGCGCCCCCGCGGCGTGCGGTCTCTTGTGACATCGCTCCCCCAGAGCATGTTCCGTATTGGGTGTTGAGTTAGTTATTGCTCACTAATTTTCTGGCCCACGAAAAGGCCCGGACCGGGAACGGCGGACCGCCCCGTCACCCGTCGCTGCACTTGTCCAGCCGCCCCGTGGCCCCGGCGTCCGGGAACATCCCCTGCCAGACCCGGTGTTCGGGCGGAAACCCCATCGCCGAGTAGGTGTTGATGAGCATCCCCTTGGCCAGGAAGGCCGTGGTGGCGTCGACATCGGCCCCCGAGAGCAGATGGACGGCGTCCCAGAGCCGCATCCAGCCGTCCCGCACCAGCTCACCGAACTCGCGCTCGCCCTCCGCCTCCGCGGCCGCGACGGTGATGTACGTCTGCATCTGCATCTGGAGCCGCTCCGGCCGCTCCTGGATCAGCCGCACATACGCCTCTCCCATGGCGCGCAGGGCCTCCTCGCCCTTCAGCCCCTCGGCCGTCTCCTCGAAGACCTCGCGCATGTCGTCGATACAGCGCTGCGAAGCCGCGGCGAACATCGCCTTCTTACCCGGGAAGAGCCGGAAGAGATACGGCTGCGAGACGCCGACCCGCTTGGCGATCGCCTCGGTGGAGGTGCCGTAGTAGCCCCTCTGCGCGAACTCCGCGATCGCCGCACGGATGACGCTCTCGCGCCTCTCCTCGGCACTCATCCTGACCATGCGAAGAAGTTAGTGCTCAATTACTAACTAAGTCAAGGGGCCCCTCGCGAAGTGCTCCTACGACGTGCGCTTCCGGGTACGCGTCCTTCCAGGACGTGCACTTCCACCACACGTAAGGGGCGCCCGCAGTGCGGAGCGCCCCTTACCCGGTCGTCGAGCCGGAACTCAGCCCAGCCGCACGACCGCACGCGACATGCCCAGCACCTTCTGCCCGGCGCTCATCGCCGTCAGGTCGACGCGCACGGTGTTGTCGTCGAGCTTGGCCGCGACCTTGCCGCTGACCTCGATCAGGGCGCCCTGGTCGTCGTTCGGGACGACGACGGGCTTGGTGAAGCGGACGCCGTAGTCGACGACCGCGCCCGGGTCGCCGGCCCAGTCGGTCACCACCCGGATCGCCTCGGCCATGGTGAACATGCCGTGCGCGATGACGTCCGGCAGGCCGACGTCCTTGGCGAACTTCTCGTTCCAGTGGATCGGGTTGAAGTCCCCGGAGGCACCCGCGTACCGCACCAGCGTGGCACGGGTCACAGGAAAGGTCTGCGCCGGGAGTTCGGTGCCGACCTCGACGTCCTCGTATGCGATCTTCGCCGTCATCGGATCCTCACGCCCCCTCTTCCACGTCCGCCGCGCGGGCCACCAGCTTGGTCAGGGCGCTCACCACGAGCTCGCCCGCCTCGTCGTGGACGTCGCCGCGGATGTCGATGACGTCGTTGCCCGCGAGGGACTTGATGGCCTCGATGGTCGAGGTCACGGTCAGCCGGTCGCCGGCGCGCACCGGGCGCCGGTAGGCGAACTTCTGGTCGCCGTGCACCACCCGGCTGTAGTCCAGGCCGAGCTGCGGGTCCTCGACGACCTGTCCGGCCGCGCGGAAGGTGATCGAGAAGACAAAGGTCGGCGGGGCGATCACATCGGAATGGCCGAACGCCTTGGCGGCCTCCGCGTCCGTGTACACGGGGTTGGTGTCACCCACCGCCTCGGCGAACTCACGGATCTTCTCCCGCCCCACCTCGTAGGGCTCGGTGGATGGGTAGGTCCGTCCCACGAAGGACTGGTCGAGCGCCATTGGCCCGGCACCTCCTGATGTCTGCTGTGCTGCCCCACAAACTAGCGGGAAGGGCATCTGCCGAAACGCCGTGAGGCCGCCCCCGAGTGGGGACGGCCTCACGGACGAGCCTGTTGTTATCGCGTCTCGCGGTGCGCAGTGTGCGCGTTGCAACGCGGGCAGTGCTTCTTCATCTCAAGACGGTCCGGGTTGTTACGCCGGTTCTTCTTGGTGATGTAGTTCCGCTCCTTGCACTCCACGCAGGCCAGCGTGATCTTCGGGCGGACGTCGGTGGCAGCCACGTGAGTGCTCCTTGACGAACGGATGGGTTTGGTTTAACGCATAAAAGAGTAGCCGATCGAAGGACCGACCCCGCAATCGGCTACTGTCAGTAGCGGTGACCGGACTTGAACCGGTGACACAGCGATTATGAGCCGCTTGCTCTACCGACTGAGCTACACCGCTTTGATGAGATCGGCCCCCGTCTCGCGACGGGAACCTCTCACACCAGAGCCCCAATACGGAATCGAACCGTAGACCTTCTCCTTACCATGGAGACGCTCTGCCGACTGAGCTATTGGGGCGAGCGATGAAGACATTACACGCTCGGCCGCCGTTCACCCAAATCCGTTTCCCGCCGCCCTTCCCGGCCCCTTCCGCACGGCTCACGGCAGCCTCCCGGACCCCTTCCGGCACTCCCCACGCGCGCGAGGCGGACCGTTCTTCGCAGGTCCGACGGCTGCGGTACGACTATTGCGCTCCTCCCCGCCGCACGCGGCTCGCCACCCTAGGCTCGACTCACTCTGCGTGATCTTGAGTCCAATGCCTGGACCGACCCTCATGGAGCGCGATGCCTGACAGCCAGCCGCAGCCGCCCTCGTCGTCGTCCAACCCGCAGGGTTCCTCGGGCCAGTCCGACCCGGCCACGCTCCTGCTGTGCGGGGCGCGTCTCACCGACGGCCGGACCGTGGACGTACGGCTGGGCTGCGGGCGCATCGAGGCGGTGGGCACGGCCGGCAGCCTGACGGCGGGCGCGCCCCGCGCGGGCGGCACGCGTGTGGACCTGACCGGCTACCTCCTCCTCCCGGCCCCCGCCGAACCGCACGCCCACGGCGACACCGCGCTCTCCACCGAACACGGCGGCCCCGTCTCGTACGAACCCCAGGACGTCCAGCGCCGCGCCACCGAGGCGGCCCTGCTGCAACTCGGGCACGGTGCGACGGCGGTACGCGCGCACGTGCGCGTGGGCGACGTCCAGGGGCTCGGCGCCCTTGCCGCCGTCCTCCAGGCGCGCCGTTCGCTGCGCGGGCTCGCGGAGCTCACGGCGGTCGCGATGCCCCGCGTGCTGACCGGCATCGCCGGCGCCGACGGGCTGGCGATACTGCGGGACGCCGCGAAGATGGGCGCGTCCGTGGTGGGCGGCTGCCCGGACCTGGACCCCGATCCCACGGGCTACGCGGAAGCGGTCCTGGAGGTGGCGTCCGAACACGGCTGCCCTGTCGACCTGCACACGGACGCCACCGACCCGGCCCGGCTGGCCAGGCTCGCGGCGATGGCCGGCGGCATGCGCCCCGGCGTAGTCCTCGGCCCGTGCGCCGGGCTCGCACGCCTGCCCATCGAGGTGGCCGCGCGGGTCGCGGACCAACTCGCCGCGGCCGGCATCACGGTGGTGTGCCTGCCGCAGGGCGGCTGCGGCTCCGTCGACCGCCGCGGCACGGCTCCGGTACGGCTGCTGCGCGCGGCCGGGGTGCGGGTCGCCGCCGGCAGCGGCGCCCTGCGCGACCTGTCGAACCCCGTCGGCCGCGGCGACCCCCTGGAGGCGGCCTACCTCCTGGCCTCCCGCCACGGCCTGCGCCCCGAGGACGCCTACGACACCGTGAGCGCGGCCGCCCGCGCCGCCCTCGGCCTCCCCGAGGTCCGCGTGGAGGCCGGCTTCCCCGCCGAGCTCCTCGCCGTACGCGGCGACCACCTGGCCGGCGCGCTCTCCCTCGCCTACAGCCGGATCGTGGTGCACCGGGGGCGCGTGGTGGCACGCACGAGCGCAGTCCGTGAGTACTGCAACTCGGCAGTGGCGGCGGAACTGGGCCTGCCGCGGCAGGGGCGGGGCGAGTTGTCCTGAGGAACGCGGGCGCATGGCGGGAGCGCGGGCGCCGGCAGGCAGGCGGGGGCGCGGGAGCGCGCGGCACGGGAGCGAGGCACCCCCGCAGGAAGCTCGAACCGGACCGGCGCGCTCGGTGGAACCACGCGTGCGCGTGAGGCGCATGAAGTCGTGCGGCGGATGCGGGTCTTCGGGCGTACGGTCTGAGACATGCGCATTGTCATCGCTGGTGGTCATGGTCAGATCGCGCTGCGGCTGGAGCGGCTGCTCTCCGCGCGCGGGGACGAGGTCGCGGGGATCATCCGGAGAGCCGAGCAGGGCGACGACCTGCGGGCGGCCGGCGCCGAACCGGTGCTGCTGGACCTGGAGTCGGCGTCGGTCGAGGAGGTCTCGGCGCATCTGGAGGGAGCGGACGCGGCGGTGTTCGCGGCGGGCGCGGGTCCGGGCAGCGGTACGGCCCGCAAGGACACGGTGGACAGGGGCGCGGCGGTGCTGTTCGCGGATGCGGCGGTGCGCGCGGGCGTACGCCGTTTCGTGGTCGTCTCCGGGATGGGCGCGGACCCGGCGCACCAGGGTGACGGGGTCTTCGACGCGTACCTGCGGGCCAAGGGCGAGGCCGACGCGCATGTGACCCGGCAGGGTGCCCTGGACTGGACGATCCTGCGCCCCGGTGCGCTGACGGACGCGCCGGGCACCGGTCTGGTGCGTCTGGAGGCGCACACGGGCCGGGGTGCGGTCACGCGCGACGACGTGGCCGCCGTACTCGCGGAGTTGGTGGACACCTCGGCGACGGCCGGCCTGACCCTGGAGCTGATCGGCGGGTCGACCCCGGTCACGGTGGCCGTGAAGTCGGTGGCCGGGAACTGAGTTCTCGTTCTCAGAACAACGGCAGCTGTCCGGGGAAATCGGGCACGACGTAACCGTCCAACGCGGGCTGTACGGCACCGATCCAGGCCTGCTGCCGCGAGCCCGAGCACGAGACCAGTTCCCCGTTCTCACGCGCCCCGGGCGGGTCGTGCCGCGCGAAACGGCCCGCCACGACAGCGATTTCGCGGCGGCACACCGGGCAGGTTCTACGTCGGGTGGACATGTGTTCAGTGTGCCCCCGAGCGTGGCCCACACGACGGACCACTGCCCCTCGGCCGCAGCACCGCCGAAGCACCTACATGATCTTCATCACGCCTCCGCACCCCTCCGCGTCCACGGGGCCCGGTTCCCGTGAAGGCATGCACACGGACACACGACGATGGGCCCGTGACCTGCTAGACAGCAGGTCACGGGCCCATCGTTCCCGTGTGGCGGCGCCAGGATTCGAACCTGGGAAGGCTGAGCCGGCAGATTTACAGTCTGCTCCCTTTGGCCGCTCGGGCACACCGCCGGGGTTTTGCCACCAGCTCGAACCGCTTTTCGGCGGTGCTCCCTGGCAACGACGTAAACAATACCCGATCCACCGGGGTGCTCCGCCACCCGATTGATCGCCGCCCGCGGGACGCGGGATGGCTAGGCTGGTGCGGATGCGGCCCGGTCCCCACACCGGGCTCGGCGGCCGCCGCCGCACGCCGGAACGCATCCCGTTACGCCCCCCGATACAAGGAGCCACAGGACATGGCCGACTCCAGTTTCGACATCGTCTCGAAGGTCGAGCGGCAGGAGGTCGACAACGCCCTCAACCAGGCCGCCAAGGAGGTCTCGCAGCGCTACGACTTCAAGGGTGTGGACGCCTCGATCGCCTGGTCCGGCGAGAAGATCCTGATGCAGGCGAACTCCGAGGAGCGGGTCAAGGCGATCCTCGACGTCTTCCAGTCGAAGCTGATCAAGCGTGGCATCTCGCTGAAGGCGCTGGACGCCGGTGAGCCGCAGCTCTCCGGCAAGGAGTACAAGATCTTCGCGTCGATCGAGGAGGGCATCTCCCAGGAGAACGCGAAGAAGGTCGCGAAGATCATCCGCGACGAGGGCCCCAAGGGTGTCAAGGCCCAGGTCCAGGGCGACGAACTGCGCGTCAGCTCCAAGAGCCGCGACGACCTCCAGGCCGTGATCTCGCTCCTGAAGGGCCAGGACTTCGACTTCGCGGTCCAGTTCGTGAACTACCGGTAGGCAGCGTCGTCGAAGCACGAGAAGGGCGGGTACCTCCTGGTGCCCGCCCTTCTCGTGCCCTCTCGTGCCCTCTCGTGCGCCGGCTCCGGCCGGGGGAGGTCAGTCGCGCGAGTTGCCGAACAGGATGCGATAGGCGATCAGCAGGACCAGCGAGCCGCCGATCGCCGCCGCCCAGGTCGCGCCGTCGTAGAAGTTCTTGGTGATCGGGTGGTCCAGCCAGCGGGCCGATATCCAGCCGCCGAGGAACGCACCCACGATGCCGATGAGGGTCGTGCCGATGAAGCCGCCCGGGTCGCGTCCCGGCAGCAGGACCTTGGCGATGGCGCCGGCCAACAGTCCCAGGATGATCCAGCTGATGATGCCCATGACCTGAACCTGCCCTTCCGCGCTGTGTTCGCACTGTTCCGGCCCTGTGATTTCGGTCTGGGCCGGCTGTGCCGGACAGGTGGTGCCGGACAGGCTGTCCGAGCCGTCCGTTTGCGTCCGTCGCGCGTGTGTTCGTGCCTTGTCGATGACGAGGACGCCTGGGCGATGCCGCACGGTTGCGGTGATCAGTAGGGTGCGGCTCGTGGCTTCTTCCCCTTCCGGTCTGCGGCGCACGCTGGGCGTGCGCGACGCTGTGGTCGTCGGACTCGGCTCGATGGTCGGGGCCGGCGTGTTCTCCGCCCTGGGCCCCGCGGCCCGCGCGGCCGGGTCGGGGCTGCTTCCCGGGCTGGCCGTCGCCGCGCTGGTCGCCTACTGCAACGCCCTGTCCTCGGCGCGCCTGGCCGCGCGGTACCCGCAGTCGGGCGGCACCTACGTGTACGGGCGGGAGCGGCTCGGCGCCTTCTGGGGGTATCTCGCGGGCTGGGCGTTCGTCGTCGGCAAGACGGCGTCCTGCGCCGCGATGGCGCTCACCGTGGGCGCATACGTCTGGCCGGGGCAGGCGCACGCGGTGGCGGTCGCGGCCGTGGTGACGCTGACCGCCGTGAACTACGGCGGCATCCAGAAGTCGGCCTGGCTGACGCGGGTGATCGTGGCCGTGGTACTGGCGGTCCTCTCTTCCGTGGTGGTCGTGTGCCTGACGTCCGGGGCGGCGGACGCGGGGCGGCTGGACATCGGGCTGTCGTCGGGCGTGGGCGGGGTGCTCCAGGCGGCCGGCCTGCTGTTCTTCGCGTTCGCCGGGTACGCGCGGATCGCGACCCTCGGCGAGGAGGTACGGGACCCGGCACACACCATCCCGCGTGCGATCCCGCTGGCCCTGGGGATCACGCTGGTCGTGTACGCGTGCGTGGCGGTGGCCGCGGTCGCGGTGCTGGGCACGGACGGGCTCGGGCGGGCGGCCGCGCCGCTGGCCGACGCGGTGCGGGCGGCCGGGGTGCCGGGGCTGGTGCCCGTGGTGCGGGTGGGGGCCGCGGTGGCCGCGCTCGGCTCGCTGCTGGCCCTGATCCTGGGCGTGTCGCGGACGACGCTGGCCATGGCCCGCGACGGTCATCTGCCTCCGGCGCTGGCCGCCGTGCACCCGCGTTTCCAGGTTCCGCACCGCGCCGAGCTGGCCGTCGGCGCGGTGGTCGCCGTGGTCGCGGCGACCGCGGACGTCCGGGGTGCCATCGGGTTCTCCTCCTTCGGTGTGCTGGCGTACTACGCGGTGGCCAACGCCTCGGCCTGGACGCTGGATCCGGCGCCGCGGGCGCGGCTGGTTCCGGTGGTGGGACTGCTGGGGTGCGTGATCCTCGCGTTCGCGCTGCCGGTGACGTCGGTGGCCACGGGGGCAGCCGTACTGGCGGTGGGTGCGGCGGCGTACGCCGTACGGCGGTGGGCTGTGGCCCGGTAGCCACGGTGACCGCTGCCGTACCGCTACCGCTGCTGCCGCTGCCGCGACCTGCGGCGCAGGACGGTGGCGGCAGCGCTCGAAAGGCCCCGTCTCTCAGGAGGCCTGCTCCTGGGCGGTGCGGATCCGGAAGTCGGCCCAGGGCACCAGGTCCGTGCCCTCGTCGGTCTCCTCGTACCAGCCCGTGCCCGCCAGCCATACGCACAGCCAGTCGGTGAGGCTGGGCGCGTCCACGAACCAGGCACCGTCGGCGTCGTCGGCGTTCGGCTCGTAGAGCAGGACCGTGGCCTGCGGGGTCCGGCAGTCCACGCACGCGTACATGCCGCAGCCCCAGTGGGATATCGGCAGGACGCCCTCGGGCCAGGGCCAGTCCGGATTCTTGCGGCCGTACTCGCGGTTGCCGAGGTACTGGGCGACGGCGGCCGGCTCGCCCGCGGGCGCTGCGTCGAGCAGGGGCAGCAGGCCGTACGACGGACCGAACCCGCCGTCGCCCACCCGCTCGTAGAGCGCGGCGAGGAGGGGCGGCAGAGGGAAGCCCAGGGTCTGACCGGCACGGTCGAGCGTGGCGGCGTCGACGGGCGCGGGGAGCGAAGGCCAGCCCCATGGGCGGGAGTTGTGGGCCTGCGCGGTCACCCGTGTCAGCAACTGCTCGATCTCGGTCATGGCTTCATGATGCAGGCCGCCACTGACAACCGGGCCGGCCTGTGGACAACCTCCCGCCGACGCTCCGGCCTGTGGACAACTCGTGGGCCGGAGGCGTCGGACGGGGTCGGTTTTCTTTGTGGTGGACGAGGAGCGCTCAGCGGGTCGCGAACGGCTGGTCCGTGGGGACGATCTCGCGTCCGAGCGGGAGCAGCGAGACCGGGATCAGCTTGAAGTTGGCGATGCCGAACGGGATTCCGATGATCGTCAGACACATCGCGATGCCGGTGACGATGTGGGCGAGGGCCAGCCACCAGCCCGCGAGGACCAGCCACAGGACGTTGCCGATGCAGGACGGGGCACCCGCGTCGCGTCGCTCCACGGTCGTGTACCCGAAGGGCCACAGGGCGTACACGCCGATTCGGAACGCCGCTATGCCGAACGGGATCGTCTCGGGACGTTCCCAATCACGCTACAAGGGCGCTGCGCTTCCGCCTGGACGCCTGACCGGCTGATACTTGTGGCAGCAGGCATGCCGACGGAGTGACCTGGAGAGGGTACCGACCATGAAGGTGTTCAACCTGCTGCTCAACATCCTGTGGCTCGTCTTCTGCGGCTTCTGGATGGCGATCGGCTACGCGATCGCAGCGCTGATCTGCTTCGTCTTGATCATCACCATCCCGTTTGGCATCGCGTCCCTACGTATCGCCGGCTACGTCCTGTGGCCGTTCGGGCGGACCACGGTGGAACGACCGGACGCCGGCGCCGGATCCTTCATCGGCAACGTGATCTGGGTGATCTTCGCGGGGTGGTGGCTGGCCCTGGCCCACCTGATCACGAGCATCCCGCTGTTCCTGTCGATCATCGGGATCCCGTTCGGGTGGGCCAACCTGAAGCTGATCCCGATCTCCCTCATGCCTTTGGGACGCGAGGTAGTAGCCACGGACCAAGGGTTTGGCGGGCGCTGACCACTCTGGGTTCGCGGCGGCCGGGAACCGAGTGCGCCTGCCGATCGCGGTCCGACCACAACTTACGGGCAGTCCGCGCTCCGAGTGATCCGAGGCCAAACGGAACCGCGGACCGCCTGATCTTCCTGGCAGAGGACGGTTGAACCGTTGGAGTCAACGATTTGCTGGGCGTGCCATAGCGGATCCGCAGACGGAAACTTGGCGACAACTGTGTGACAGCGGGAAGAAGCTGCTGCTGACGGTCAAGAAGTCTGCGACCAGCGGAACGCTTCCTGACGTGAGTGAGATGCACCGGTGCATCGTGGAGGCCCTGAAGGGCAGCTAGAGCTGGCTGATGGCTCACACGTCGCCGTTGAGCGCGTCAAGGATTTGCTGGCAGATTTCGGCCCACTGGCTTATGCCGATCTCGGCGTAGAGATCTCTTGCTGTGCGAAACCCGGTGGTGGCCTCGTCGTACCGGTTCAGCATGTGGTGGGTGTGGGCGAGGCCTTGGGTGACGTTGGCCTGGCCGAGGCGGTCGCCGATGGTCCGGTAGATGGCCAGGGCGTCCTGGTAGGCGGTGGTGGCCTCGTCATACCGGCTCAATTCCAGATGGGTGTCGGCGAGGCC
>NZ_JBHXLU010000017.1:11525-149336 GCF_042720695.1 Streptomyces sp. NPDC058457
TTTGATGTCGTTGGCCTGGCCGCGGCGGTCGCCGATGGTCCGGTAGATGGCCAGGGCGTCCTGGTAGGCGGTGGTGGCCTCGTCATACCGGCTCAATTCCAGATGGGTCTCGGCGAGGCCTTGGGTGGCGTTGGCCTGGCCGAGGCGGTCGCCAATGGTCCGGTAGATGGCCAGGGCGTCCTGGTAGGCGGTGGTGGCCTCGTCATACCGGCTCAGCATGTGGTGGGTGTCGGCGAGGCCTTGGGTGGCGTTGGCCTGGCCGAGGCGGTCGCCGATGGTCCGGAAGAGGGTCAGGGCGTCCTGGTAGGCGGTGGTGGCCTCGTCATACCGGTTCAATTCCAGATGGGTGTCGGCGAGGCCTTTGATGGCGTTGGCCTGGCCGCGGCGGTCGCCGATGGTCCGGTAGATGGCCAGGGCGTCCTGGTAGGCGGTGGTGGCCTCGTCATACCGGCTCAGCAAGCGGTGGGTCTTGGCGAGGCCTTGGGTGGCGTCGGCCTGCTGAAGGGAATGAGGTGATGCGGTGTTCAAGATTGTTTGGAAGAGCTCCTGGGCTTCGATGTATCGATCGTCTAGGTAGAGCCATGTGCCGATGGCTTGTAGGAAGTCGGCCGTTTGGAGCCAGCTGTCCGTGCTGGCGGTGCGTGCCGCGGTCTGGAGTTCTTGGGAGTGTGTATCGAGCCACTGGCGTGCTTCGCGTATTTCCTGTTCACCGCCGGCCGCGTTGGCATTTATGGCGTCTCGGGCCCGCGTGAGCCCGGTGTACAGATGGTGGTACAGCCGCTGCCTGCTGGCCTGTTCCTCGCCTTGGGGTGCGTGGCGCGTGGCTGTTTCACGGGCGTAGGTGAGACTGAGGTCGTGGAGGCTGTAGCGGCCGTTCTTGCGGATCAGGAGTTGTTCGATCTCGGTCAGTCGGACCTCCACCTCATATTCGGGGCGCTGGGCCATGGCTGCCAGGGAGTCAGGGCCGAAGTCGGGGCCCGGGTGCCAGGCGCACTGGTGGATGATGTCGCGTAGGTCGGTGTCCAGGGCTGTGTAGGCGGCGGTGAAGGCGGTGCGTTCCGCGGCGTCAACGCTGGGCAAAGTGGTGTAGCGGTGCGGGCCGGCGAGGGAGGCCAGCAGGGCGGTAGGGGAGGCGCCGCGCAACAGGCGGGTGCCGACTGGACCCAGGGCCAGGGGATTGCCGTTGATTCGACGGGCGATTTCACCGAGGTGGCCGGCGTCCTGGGGGATCCCCATCTTGTACCAGACATTTACGCAGTCCGCAGGGGGCAAAGGGGGGAGGTCGCAGCGCCAGTGGGCGTCGAGATCCGTTAGTTCGGCGCGGCTGGAGATCAGGACCATGCTCGGCGATCCGGCGGAGGGCAGGAGAGGGGCCAATTGTCTGGCGTTGCGGGCGTTGTCCAGCAGGAGTAGCACCGGGTGCTGTTTCAGGAACAGGCGCCAGGTTTCAGCGCGCGCGGTCACATCTGCTGGGATGTGCTCGGTGCTGTAGCCCATGTGGTGGAGTTGCTCGGCGATGACCATGTAGGGGTCACGGGGCTGTTCGTCGGGTGTCCAGCCACGTAGGTCGATTTCCAGACAGCCACCGGGGAAGAGATGGGCGATGCGGGCTGCTGCGGCCCGAAGCAGCTCGGTTTTGCCCTGGCCGCCGCGCCCATGCACGATGCAGACCGCAGCTGGCTGCCCGGCCGCTTCTGCCATTGCTGCCAGTTCGTCCTGGCGGCCGGTGAAATACCGGGTGGTCGCGTAGGCAGTGTGCACCGTAATCGGCTCACCGGGGGCGGAGGCTTCTGAAGTCGAGGTTTGCTGGGTCGATGCTTGCGGAGCATGGGCCTGGTTGGCGGCGAGAGGGATACGGTGGCCGCTGTCCCGGGTACTCATCCGGGGGAGCGGCACCCGGTGGCCTTCCACCTTGCGGCCCTTCAATCGCTCGCACAGGGCTTCGTAGACATCGGCCATGGTCAGCACCGAGAGGTGTTCGCCGCGTCGGCCGTCGGAAAGTTCCCCGGACAGGCCGTCGCGCAGAAGAAGGATCAGCTCGCGGGTGAAGACGCTCCCGTCCGGCAGGCACAACGACCGTTCGGTGTCAGCGGATGAGGTCAGCACGCATGCGCCTTCGATCTCGAAATCTGGTGCTGCCCGGCTGCCTTCCTGCCCGCTCATGTGTAGGGCGGCACCGCTGAAGCAGCAGTCGACGATCACGACGCGGTGCCGGGCCTGGGAACGGGCCACGATCGCCCGTATCTCGTCGTAGGCAACCGAGTGGTGCGGCCGGTCCGGGCGGGAAGCCTGGGTACCCAGTGACAAGGTCCGACCGTCACGGCCGAAGTGCCCATGCCCGGCGTAGTACACCAGCAGCAGATCACGCGCGTGCTCCGCGGCGTCCTGCACGGCATCCAGCAGAACTGTCGGTGCGCTGTTGGCGGGTACCGCCACACAGTGTTCGCCAGCGAGCCCCCCTACCTCTTTCGCGGTCAGCAGGTCCCGAAGGGCGGGCACGTTGTGGCGGACGCCGTCCAGCGCTGGCAGATGCTGGTAGGCGTGGACCCCGAACAGGACCGCGCGGGGCCCGGACTGCTCAAGCGCCATCAGGAGGCCCCCGGGGTCGTCCTGTCTCCGTCATCGTTCAGGCGCCGCAGCAGTTCGGCAAGTTCCCCCGCTGAGAGGTGGCCGATGTCAATCGTGCTGCCGCCGTGCACCAGTGTCCTCGCCCCGCCGGCCGTGCTACTGGGCCGGGTGGTACGCCAGGTCGCGTAGGCCACGGCAAAGTTCGCGATATTGGTGGCGTTACCGAGAAGCACGTCGAGCGCTTCCAGCACCCCCATAGTCGGCCCATCACCCGTCACCGGCTCTACGGCCAGCCCGGCTGTGCCGGGATCACGACCTAGCCAAGAACCAAGATCCGTCAGTGCCTGCTCGTCGCCCTCAGCCAATACCTGGATGTGCATGCCCCCGCCCCCAACGTACATATCACTTCCCCACAGGGGATCCAGAGTACTGACGAAGCGACGCTCGAATGCCGGTCTTGCGTCATCAAAGTACGTCGGTTGGCGCTGCTCAGGGATCGGTCAGAGCGGCTCGGGTGATGGCACCCCCCTGCCGGGCTGCTCGACTTGATACCACTGGCTCGGAGCCGATCAGACTTGGAGAGAACGCCCGCTCCCTACTCCCCTTCGGGCCCGTGATCGCGCACATCGCCCGTTCAGTTGAGTACCTTCCCTCGGCGCGCAGGGAGGTAGCTGCGATGTGGCGGCTGGCGCGTGAGGGCCTTATAGGGGCGCACATCGTCGACGACCTGCGTGATCAGCATTCACTGAGATTGTCTCACGACCTGGAGTCAACGATTTCTCAGATGTACCACATGAGGAGGACTGCTCTTACGCGTGAACCGAGGTCAGGATGGAAGCTCCACTCGCCGGATATGGCTGGTCAGTTGAATAGTTCTGCACCGGCGGTGATCGCTGCCTGCACGGCTTGCGCACCTACTGGCGCCTCGGCGGCCTCTCCGAATTCGCGACCCTTCGCCCTCGCTCCTGGACACACACCCTCGGCTACCGAGGCCACATCCTCACCAAATCCCGCGCCTACTCCACCACCTACGCGGCGCTCCGCGCCGAACACGCCCACCACATGGGGCACGCCGTCATACCAACTGCGATAACCGACCGGCAATGGCGCTACGTGGGCTCGGGCCACTCCCCCGGCGCTGCCCTTATCGCGACCGGAGTTGCTGAAGATCTAGCCATCAACCGCGAATGGAGTCGGGAGGCCGCGTCTGGTCTGGGGTGGATCTGATGCCTCAGACAACGGTGATCTGGACGCCCGACAAGGCACTTTCTGCGGCTGAGCGGGCTCTACTGCTGCGGATCCTCTTCGGGGCCCGAACCCGGTGTCTACGAAGTAATCAAAGACCTGATGAGACGTCAGTACGTTGCAGTAAAGTGGAGTTAGAGACAGACGCCCCGGCAGCGGCTGGCACCGCCCCGGGGCTGGCCGACTGATTGGGAGTCGACGTGTCCAATAAAAGCACAGCCCTGTCCTCACTCATCGAGACCGCTGCTCGGGTGGTCGGCACACGCACGCTGCGTGCCGTCGACTACCTCCGTGTCTCGACCGAGGAGCAGAAGAAGGGCTACGGCGTAGCCAGGCAAAGCCGCAAGACAACAAGACACATCGCCCTCAAGCAGTGGGCGCATGTCGGGACCTACAAGGACGAGGGCGTCTCCGGGTCCCTGGAAGCTGCTGACCGGGGTGATCTCAAGCGCCTCATGGATGACGCTCAGCAGACTCCGCGTCCCTTCGACATCGTGGTGGTGCCGGACGGCCGTGTGATCGGTCGTAAGGGCCGCGCCTTCTGGCGCTGGGTATGGGCCCTCGAAGACATCGGCGTTTACGTCGCTGTCGTGGTCGACGACTACGACAACACGACGGCCGAAGGGCGCAAGAAGATGCGCCGCGATGCCGACTACGCAGAGACCGAGTGGGAGACGATCCGAGACCGCACACAGGGCGGGTTGCAGGAGAAGGCAGAACTCACGCCGGCTGCGCACATCGGTGGGCGTCCTCCCTACGGCTACCGCATCGCCAACAAGGGAACTCCCGGCTCACACCTCGTGGTCGACGAGGATGAAGCGAAGGTCATCAGGCACGTGTACGACTTGGTCGTTGGCGAGGGCCTCAACCTTCGGAAAGCAACGATCCGCCTGAACTCGGAGGGAATCAAATCCCGTACGGGCAAGTCCTGGACGCGTGACAACCTCCGTGATCGAGTGATATCGACGCCGGTGCTCGATGCCGTGCTCGTCTTCCGCGGGAAGCACGCCAAGACCGACGAGGACAGCACCACTCTCTGGGGCGACTCGATCAGGATCGAGCTTCCTCGGATCCTGACCGAGGAACAGAGCGCTGAGCTACGGCGCAAGGTTGCCGAGACCGCAAAGCACAGCAGCGGGCAGCGTTCCTTCTATCCGCTGAGTGGCCGGATCGTGAGCCTCTGCCAGAGGACGTACTCAGGAATCAGCTTTGCATCGGAACGTGAGTGCGCCCGGTTCTACCGGTGCACCGGAAACGCGCCCAGGGATCTCAGCCAGAAGTCCTGCGGTTGCTCGCGCATCGACGCTGCCGCTCTTGAGGCGCATGTCTGGACCCGCGTCACTGAAATCGCGAGCGACAGCGAAAAACTTCAGACGCTGGCTGCCGAGTGGATCGGGATGACCGAGGGGGACACCGCCGCTCTGGGCGACCGGATCGCCGACCTTGATCGGCAGATCGAGGGCATGAACGCGTCGATTGCCGCCGTCATCGTGGCCACCGCCAAACAGAGCAAGTCAGCGGATGCCATCGAGACGGCCGCGGCGGTGCTGAACGAGGAACTCCAGCAGCTTCAGAATCTGCGCGACGAAGCGGCCGATTGGCTGGCTGAGATGGAGGAGTCGGACCAGCGTGCGCGTGATCTGATCGCCCTGGCTGCCATGGCGAAGAAGTCGTTCCCGGACATGGCCCCGGAGCAGCAAGCGGCCATCTTGTCCATGCTGGAGTTGAAGGTCACGGTCACCGGGCCCGTCCCGGACGATCGGCGCGGCGGTGTTCCTTGCACCGTGCGGGCCTGGTACGCCGCCAATGGCCTCGGCATCCCGGCCGCCGGCCTCTCCGACGAGGAATGGGCGAAGGTCACTCTCTTACTGCCGAAGGGGCGCAGGGGCACCGTCCGCCGCTCCGTGGACGCCATCTTCTACAAGGCGCGTACCGGCAAATCGTGGCCTGAAGTACTCAAGGACACTGGCGCCACCATCCAGGCCTCGAAGCACTTCAATGCGTGGACATCAGATGACACGTGGACCCGCGTGAACGCCGCGCTGTCGGACGTGGAACAGGTCCCTCTTCCTGAACTTCAGCTCCTACCGCCGATGATCATCGAAGGGCGAGTCGACCCGAGCGCGATGCTGCACCCTGAGGGACGATCCCGAACGGGATGCCGATGATCGTGATGCAGAGGATCACGCCCGCGAGCAGGTAGCCGAGGAACAGCCAGAAGCCGCTCAGGACGAGCCAAATGATGTTCAGGATGGTCTTCACTGCGGGCGACCTGCCATCTTCTCTAGCCGGGCGATCCGTTCCGCCATGGGCGGGTGCGTCGAGAACATCTTGGACAGTCCCTGGCCCGGGCGGAAGGGGTTCGCGATCATCATGTGGCTCGCGGTCTCGATCCGGGGCTCGGGGGGCAGCGGGAGCTGCTTGGTGCCGGCGTCCAGCTTGCGCAGGGCGCTGGCGAGGGCGAGCGGGTCACCGGTGAGCTGGGCGCCGGAGGCGTCCGCCTCGTACTCCCGGGAGCGGCTGATGGCGAGCTGGATGAGGCTGGCGGCGAGCGGGCCCAGGATCATGATCAGCAACAGGCCGAGGAATCCTGGGCCGTCATCGTCGTCCGAACGGCCGACCGGGATCAGCCAGGCGAAGTTGACCAGGAACATGATCACCGAGGCGAGGGCACCGGCGACCGACGAGATGAGGATGTCGCGGTTGTAGACGTGGCTGAGTTCGTGGCCGATGACACCGCGCAGTTCCCGCTCGTCCAGGATGCGCAGGATGCCCTCCGTGCAGCACACGGCGGCGTTGCGCGGATTGCGGCCCGTGGCGAAGGCGTTCGGTGCCTCCGTCGGGGAGATGTACAGGCGAGGCATGGGCTGGCGGGCCTGGGTGGAGAGGTCGCGGACCATCCGGTACAGGGCCGGGGCCTCGAATTCGCTCACCGGGCGCGCGCGCATCGCGCGTAGCGCCAGTTTGTCGCTGTTCCAGTACGCGTACGCGTTCGTGCCGAGGGCGACGAGGACCGCGACGATCAGACCCGTTCGGCCGAAGAAGCTGCCGATGACGATGATGAGTGCCGACAGTCCCCCGAGGAGAACTGCGGTCCTGAGCCCGTTGTGCCGGCGGTGCACGGTACGCCCTCCAAGTCGTGCGGCAGGGGAACCCTTTGCCTGCGGTGCTGCCTTCCGATCTGCGATGCCACCGGTGTCGTGGTGTCACGTCCAGTGGACCCTTTCGCACTGGTCAACGCCAGGCGGCGGCCACTAGTTCCCTTGTGTCCGCTGTGCGCCGCGTGAGCCGTCCGGGTGAGAGCCGCACCGGGCCCGCCCGACGGTCGGCACGCGCGCGTGCAGGGTGTCCACCACGCGCGCGTGCTGGGCGTCAGAACAGGCCGGTGGCGGCGAAGCGGAGCACCAGCTGCGGTGCCCCGGAGAGGACGACGCCGAGGGTGCCGGTGAGGGCGAGCGCGGCCGTGAGGGGGGCCGGGAGGCGGTGCCTGGCGGGCTCGCCCTCGGGGGCGCGGAACAGCAGGGCCGTCCACTGGAGGTAGTAGTAGAGGGCGATGACGACGTTGACGGCCATGACGACGGCGAGCCAGCCGAGGCCGGCGTCGACGGCCGCCGAGAAGACGGTGACCTTGGCGAACAGGCCGACGATGCCGGGCGGGAGTCCGGCGAGGCACAGCAGGAAGAACGCGAGGAGCAGCGCGGTGAGCGGGTTCCTGGCGTACAGGCCGCGGTAGTCGGAGATCCGGTTGAGCCGCGCGGTACGGGCGACGGCTGCGGCCACCGCGAAAGCGCCGAGGTTCACGGCCGCGTACATGAGGGCGTAGGCGACGGTGGAGCCGACGGCCTTCTGGGCGTCCTCGGTGTATCCGGCGGCGGCGATCGGCACCAGCAGATAGCCGGCCTGGCCCACCGACGACCAGGCGAGCAGTCGTACCGCGCTGTACGCGCGCGTGGCCTGCTGGCGCAGGGCCGCCACGTTGCCGACGCTCATGGTGAGGGCGGCCAGGGCGGCGAGCGCGGGTCCCCAGACGTCGGCGTACGACGGGAAGGCGACGACGGTGACCAGGATCAGGCCGGAGAAGCCGACGGCCTTGCCGACGACCGACAGGTAGGCGGCGATCGGGAGCGGGGCGCCGACGTAGGTGTCGGGCACCCAGAAGTGGAAGGGGACGGCGGCCGTCTTGAACGCGAAACCCACGAGGGTGAGGACGACACCCGTCTGGGCGAGCGTGTGCAGTTGTCCGTCGACGTGCTGGATCCGGTCGGCGACCTGGGTGAGGTAGAGGCTGCCGGTGGTGGCGTACACGAAGCTGACGCCCATGAGGCTGACGGCGGTCGCGGTCACCGAGGACAGGAAGAACTTCAGGGCCGCTTCGGAGGACCTCTTGTCGCCGTGACGGATGCCGACGAGGGCGAAGGCGGGCAGGGAGGCTACTTCCAGGGCGACGATCAGGGTGGCGAGGTCGCGGGAGGCGGGCAGCAGGGCTGCGCCGGCGGCCGAGGAGAGCAGCAGGAACCAGAACTCGCCTTGGGGGTAGCTGCGGTTGCCGTCCTTGAGGGTGGTGACGGAGAGCAGGGCGGTGAGCAGGGCGCCGCCGAGGACGAGGAACTGCACGACCAGGGTGAACCGGTCGGCCGTGTAGCTGCACGCGTGCGTGGTGCCGGTCAGGCAGAAGGTGCTGCGGTCGTGGCCGAGGAGCGGAAGCAGCAGGAGGGCGGCCGCGGCGAGTCCGGCGACAGAGACCCAGCCGAGGAGCGGCTTCCTGGTCTCGGGGACGAACAGGTCGGCGACCAGGACGACCAGGCCGACGACCGCGGTGAGGGTGGGCGGGGCGATGGCGAGCCAGTCGACGGACTGGACGAGGTTCGCGGCCAGTGGCTGGGCCAGGGCGCTCATCGGGTGCCTCCTGCGAGGAGCTGCTGCACGGCCGGGTCGGTCAGGCCGAGCAGGGCCTTCGGCCACAGTCCGGCGACGACGGTGAGGGCGACGAGCGGGGTCCAGGCCGCGAACTCGTAGGTGCGGACGTCGGCGAGTTCCGGTGTGTCGTGCGGTACGGCGCCCATGCAGACGCGGCGGACCACGGCCAGCATGTAGGCGGCCGTCAGCAGGGTGCCGAAGGCGGCGATCGCCATGAAGGTCAGGAAGGCCGGGCGGCTGAGGCCGGCGGCGGGCTCGAACGCGCCGAAGAGGGCCAGCATCTCGCCCCAGAACCCGGCGAGTCCGGGCAGGCCGAGCGAGGCGACGGCGGCGAACGCGAGCAGTCCGCCGAGGCGCGGTGCCCTGGCGTACAGCGCGGCGCCGGTCTTGTCGGCCAGGGTGTCGAGGTCGGTGGTGCCGGTACGGTCCTTCAGGCCGCCGACCAGGAAGAACAGCAGGCCGGTGATGAGGCCGTGGGCGATGTTGGCGAACAGGGCGCCGTTGACGCCGGTCGGGGTCATGGTGGCGATGCCGAGCAGGACGAAGCCCATGTGGCCGACGGAGGAGTAGGCGATCAGCCGTTTGAGGTCGCCCTTCGCGCCCCGTTTGGCCAGGTTCAGGCAGGCCAGGGACCCGTAGATGATCCCGACGACCGCGAAGGCGGCGAGGTACGGCGCGAAGGTGCGGAATCCGTCCGGCGCGACCGGCAGCAGGATCCGGACGAACCCGTAGGTGCCCATCTTGAGCATGACACCGGCGAGCAGGACCGAGCCGACGGTCGGCGCGGCGGTGTGGGCGTCCGGCAGCCAGCTGTGCAGGGGCCACATCGGAGTCTTGACCGCGAGCCCGATCCCGATCGCCAGAACGGCGATTACCTGCACGGATGTGGTCAGCGACCGGCCGTTGTCAGTGGCGAGTGCCACCATGTCGAACGTGCCCGCCTTGATTCCGATCAGGAGCAGGCCGAGCAGCATGACGACGGATCCGAGCAGGGTGAAGAGGATGAACTTCCAGGCGGCCCGGGTCCGCCCCGCGCCGCCCCAGCGGGCGATGAGGAAGTACATCGGGATGAGCACCGTCTCGAACGCGAGGAAGAACAGCAGCAGGTCGAGGACGGTGAAGCTCGCGAGGGTGCCGGACTCCAGGACGAGGATCAGTGCGACGAAGGCCTTCGGGGACGGGCCCGCGGGCGGGTTGAAGTACGAGTAGAGCGCGCAGAGGAAGGTCAGCAGCGCGGTCAGGACCACGAGGGGGAGGGAGATGCCGTCGATGCCGAGGTGGATGCGCACGTCGAGTGCGGGGATCCAGCTGATGTCGGTGGTGGCCTGCATCCTCGACGGATGGTCCTGGTCGAAGCCGAGCGCGAGGACGATCGCGGCGATGAGGATCGCGCCGGTCACGGTCACGCCGTGGCGGAGCACTGCCTGCTCGGGCGACTTCCCCTTCAGCCCGGGCGGGGCGGGCAGCAGGGCGGCGACGGCGCCGAGAAGCGGGCCGACGACGATCAATGCCAGAAGGAACTGCATCACGGACTCGCTGATATCGATCACGCCTGCTCACGCTCCCGTGGCGACGAGGAGGACGGCGACCGCCAGGACGACGGTGCCGGCGAGCAGCGCGCTCACATAGGTCTGGACGTTGCCCGTCTGGGCTCGCCGTACGGCGGCGCCGAGCAGGCGGGGCAGTGCGCCCGCCCCACGGACGTAGGTGTCGACGACCTCGCGGTCGAGGAACTGGACGAGGCTCGCGGCGGCCAGCACCGGGCGGACGAACAGCGCGTCGTAGACGGCGTCCAGGTGGAAGCCTTCGGCCGCGTGCCGGTGCAGCGGGCCGAGCAGCAGCCGGCCGGGGTCCGCCGGGTCGGGTGCGTAGGCCACATCGCCGAACACCTGCTTGTGAGCGGCGATGGCCTCGGCCTCGACGAGCCCGGGTTCGGCCTCGGGGTGGGTGACGACCGCCCCGAGGGGGACGCGAGCGGCCAGCGCCCTGGTGCGCTGCCAGGCGCCGTAGGTGACGAGTCCGCCGACCAGGGCGAGGCCGGTGCCGAGGACCGACGTGTTGAGGGTCGGGGTGAGGGCGCGGCCGTCGAACCAGCCGGGCAGCGACCGGTAGGCGAACCCGCCGAACGCGAGGGACGGCACGGCCAGGACCCACAGGACCACGGTCATGGACCGCGGCTGCCTGCCGTGGTCGGGCGCCTCGGCCCCCCGGCCCCGGAAGGTGAGCAGCCACAGCCGGGTCGCGTACGCGGCGGTGAGCAGGGCGGTGGCCAGGCCCGCGACCAGGACGATCCAGCCGGCGCTGCCGGGGGCGTGCTCGGTGTGGCCGGTGGCGACGTGCTCGGCGGCGCCGAGGACGGACTCCTTCGAGAAGAAGCCGCTGAAGGGAGGGATCGCGGCGAGCGCGAGCAGGGCCACGGTCATCGTCCAGTAGGCGTCCGGGACACGGTCGCGCAGGCCCGAGGTGCGGGACATGACGGCCAGTGAGTTGGTGCCGGCGGCGTGGATGATCACTCCGGCCGCGAGGAACAGCAGCGCCTTGAAGGCGCCGTGGGACAGGAGGTGGAAGACGGCGGCACCGCGGTCGCCGACGGCGAGGGCACCGGTCATGTAACCGAGCTGGCCGATCGTCGAGTAGGCGAGGACGCGCTTGATGTCGTCCTGGGCGAGCGCGGCGACGGCCGAACCGACCATCGTGACCGCACCCATGACAGCGAGGACGACCATCACGGCCGCGCTGGCCTCGAAGACCGGGAGGAGACGGGCGACGAAGTAGACACCGGCGGCGACCATCGTCGCGGCGTGGATCAGCGCGGAGACGGGGGTCGGGCCGGCCATGGCGTCGGGGAGCCAGGTGTGCAGCGGGAACTGCGCGGACTTGCCGGCCACGCCGCACAGGAGCAGCAGGCCGACCAGGGTGGGATGGTGCAGCCCGCCGTTCGCGACGGTGCCGAGGACCGTGGTGATGCGGAACGACCCGGCGTCGGTGGCCAGCGCGAACAGGCCGATCAGGAACGGCACGTCGCCGAGCTTGGTGACCAGGAAGGCCTTGATGGAGGCGGCGCGCGCCTCGGGGGTCTCCCAGTAGTGGCCGACCAGGAAGTAGGAGCAGATGCCCATGACTTCCCAGCCGACCAGCAGCACGATCAGGTCGCCGGAGTAGACGACCAGCAGCATCGCGGAGGTGAACAGGGAGACGAGGGCGGCGTACGAGGGGTAGCGCGGGTCGTCGCGCAGGTAGCCGGTGGAGTAGATCTGCACGCAGGTGGCGACGAACGCGACCAGGACGGCGACGAGGGCGGCGAAGCCGTCGATGTGCAGGGCGAGCTCGATGGGGACCGAGCCGGTCGGGGTGAGCTCGGTGTGGGCGTCCACGGCCTGGCCGCCGCCCTGGTCGGCGGCGACCGTGCAGGCGAGGGCCAGTGCGGCGAGCGTCGGCAGGACCGCGAGCGGACGGACGAACCCGGGTGCGGTGCGCCCCAGGAGCAGACCGGCGGCGGCGCCGAGGAACGGCAGGAGGGGGACGAGGACGGCGAGGGTGGTCGTGGTCACGCGGTGGCCTCAGCCTTCTCGTCGGCCGCCTCGTCCGGGGGCGTGCCGTCCTCGTGGCCCTCGGCGGTGTCGCGGAGCCGGTCGATGTCGGAGGTGCCGCGGTTGCGGTAGACGGCGAGGACGATCGCCAGGCCGATGCCGATCTCGGCGGCGGCGATGGCGATGGTGAACAGGGTCAGGGCCTGGCCGGAGTGCAGGGCGTCCCGGGCTGCCTTGCTCAGCCAGACGTCGAAGGCGACGAGGTTGAGGTTGACGGCGTTGAGCATCAGCTCGACCGACATCAGGACCAGGATCGCGTTGCGGCGGGCGAGAACGCCGTACAGGCCGGTGCAGAAGAGGAGAGCGGAGAGAACGGCGGGATAGGCGAGATGCATCAGCGGGCGCCTTCCTGCTCGGGTTTCCGCTCGGGTTTCCGCTCGGGGTCCTGCTCGGTCCGTTGCTCGATCGGGTGAATCCCGGAACCTGTGACGGATGGGGAACTCTGCGTGACGGCCCGGCCGTTCACAGGGGGCGGGGCCGACTCCGCCTTCGCCTTCCGGGACAGGACGATCGCGCCGACCAGGGCCGCGAGGAGGAGGACGGAGAGGGCCTCGAAGGGCAGGACCCAGTTCTGGAAGAGGCTCGCGCCGGTGACCTTCGTCGAGCCGGCGGCGGCGCCGTCCAGGTCGATCCAGGTGGTGCGGAAGGCGTCCACGACCACCCAGACCAGGGCGGCCGCGGCGGCGACGGCCACAGCCAGCGCGACCCAGCGGTTTCCGGAGTCGGCGTCCGGGGAGCGGCCGATCGGGGCCTTGGTGAGCATCAGACCGAAGAGAAGGAGGACGACGACGGAACCCACGTAGATGAGCACCTGCACCCAGGCGATGAACTCGGCGGTGAGCAGCAGGTACTCGACGGCGATCCCGCCGAGGGCGACCACCAGCCACAGGGCGGCGTGCACCAGCTGGCGGGTGGTGACCGTGACGAGGGCGGCGCCGAAGGTGACCAGGCCGACGAGGAGAAAGGCGATTTCGACACCCGTCGGCGACAGGAAGCCGTGCGGTGCTTGGGCGAGAGGGGTCACTGCTCCCCCTCCTGCGGCTCGGCCGGGGCGGCGGCCGACTCGTCCTGCGCAGTCTGCTCGGCCTCAGCGGCGGCGAGCTTCTCGGCGGTCTTGCGGGCGGCGGCGATCTCCTTCGGTTCTTCCGCGCCGGGGTCGAGGGCGGGTGGGGCCGGGACCGTCCACATCCACTCGCGGAGCTTGTCTCGCTCGTGGGTGAGTTCGTGGATGTCGGTCTCGGCGTACTCGAACTCCGGGGACCAGAACAGCGCGTCGAAAGGACAGACCTCGATGCAGATACCGCAGTACATGCACAGGGAGAAGTCGATGGCGAAGCGGTCCAGGACGTTGCGGCTGCGTTCGCGGCCGCCCGGGGTCGCCGCCGGGACGGTCTCCTTGTGGGAGTCGATATAGATGCACCAGTCGGGGCACTCACGGGCGCAGAGCATGCAGACCGTGCAGTTCTCCTCGAACAGCCCGATCACACCGCGGGTGCGGGGCGGGAGGTCGGGAAGGGCGTCCGGGTACTGCTCGGTGACCGACTTCCGGGTCATCGTGCGCAGGGTGACGGCCAGGCCCTTGGCGAGGCCACTGCCGGGAAGGGGAGCCACGGTTAGGAGATCACCACCTTGACGATGCCGGTGAGGGCGATCTGGGCGAGAGAAAGGGGGACCAGGAGGGTCCAGGAGAACTTCTGCAACTGGTCCTCGCGCAGCCGGGGGTAGGTCACGCGGAGCCAGATGACCACGAAGGCGAGGAGGGCCGTCTTCAGGAGGGTCCACAGCCAGCCGAGGCCGTCGGCACCCCACGGGCCGTGCCAGCCGCCCAGGAAGAGGACGGTGGTCAGGCCGCACAGGACGACGATCCCGGCGTACTCGGCGAGCAGGAACAGGGCGAAGCGCAGGCCGGTGTACTCGGTGTACGCGCCGAAGATGATCTCCGAGTCGGCGACGGGCATGTCGAACGGGGGCCGCTGGAGTTCCGCGAGGCCGGCGACGAAGAAGATCAGGCCGCCGGTGATCTGCCAGGGCAGCCACCACCAGTGGAAGGAGCTCACGATGCCCGGCAGGGAGACGGTACCGGCTGCCATCGCCACGGAGGCGGCGGCGAGCAGCATCGGGAGTTCGTAGGAGAGGAGCTGGGCGGCGGTGCGCAGGCCGCCGAGGAGGGAGAACTTGTTGGCGCTGGCCCAGCCGGCCATGAGCGAGCCGAGGACGCCGATGCCCATCACGGCCAGCACGAAGAACACACCCGCGTCCAGGACCTGGCCGACCGCGCCTTCGCCGGGGCCGATCGGGATGGCGAGCAGCACCAGTAGATACGGGAGGAGGGCCACCGCGGGGGCCAGCTGGAAGACACGGCGGTCTGCGCCCGCCGGGACCACGTCCTCCTTCTGCGCGAACTTCACGCCGTCGGCGATCAGCTGGGCCCAGCCGTGGAATCCACCGGCGTACATCGGGCCGAGGCGGCCCTGCATATGGGCCATCACCTTGTGCTCGGTCTGACCGACGATCAGAGGGAAGGTGAGGAAGACGACGAACACGACGAGGAGTCGCAGGGCGACGTCCAGAGCGTCGTTCACTGCGGGCCTCCTGAGGGGTCGTCGTGGGGGGCGGGGTGTTCGGGGGCGGAGGGGGAGGTCGGCGCGTCGGGGTTGGGCGGGGCGTCGGAAGCAGGGGCCTCGGAGCCGGATGGTTCAGGGCCGGATTCCTCGGGTGCCTCAGGTTCGGCCGGGTCCGACTCGGACTCTTCCGGCGCGGCCAGGCCCGACTCGGGCTCTTGAGGCGCGGCAGGGCTCGACTCAGCCGGTCCCGGTGCCGTCGGCTCCCCCGTCCGCGGTGCCGCCGGCTCTCCCGTCCCCGACTCCTCGAAGGCCGGACGGGCGTGGTGCCACGGCGCGTCCGAGCTGCGGGAGGTTGCGGGGCGGGCCGGGGTGGCCGGCACCGCCGGCGTCTCCGTCTCCTGCGCACGCTGCGAAGCGGAGCCACCCGAGGCAGTACGTGCCCGGCGCGGCCCCCGGGGAGCGGCCGACGGCCCCGCGGCAGGAGCGGTCGCCTCCGCACCGGTACCTTCCGCGGCGCTCCCCTCGGCGGGCGCCTTCTCCGCACCGGAGGCCGTCCGCTGCGTAGCGGATCCCTCGCTCGCGCTCCGTGCCCGGCGTGGCGTGGCCGTCGGCCCCGCAGCACCCTCGGCAGTCGTCCCGGCCACCTCGGTCGTCCCGGCCACCTCGGTCGGCTCGGTCGTCCCGGCCACCTCGGTCGGCTCGGTCGTCCCGGTCGCCTGGCTCGCCGAGCCCTCCGCGGTCGTACGTGAGCGGCGTACCGGGCGTTCGCCGGTCGCACGGGCCGGGCGGTCGCCGGCGGCGCGGCCCGCTGCGGCTCGCGCCGGGCGGGCGGGGGCTGCCGGGAGCTGGCCCTTGAGGGGGCCCCACTCGTTGGGGTCGGGGACGCCTGGGGGGAGCATCTGGCGGCGCTTGGGGCCGCCGTGGTCGGACTCGCCCGGTTCCTTGGCGCCGGGCCAGGCCTTGGCGACGCGGGCCGCGAGGACGAAGTCCTTGCGGAGGGGGTGGCCTTCGAAGGTCTCCGGGAGGAGGAGGTGGTCCAGGCCGGGGTGGCCGGTGAAACGGACGCCGAACATCTCGTGGGTCTCGCGTTCGTGCCAGCGGGCGCCCGCGAAGACGCCGACGGCGGACGGGAGTTCGGGGGCGGCGTGCGGGACGGTCGTGCGCAGCAGCAGGCGGCGGACCGGGGCGAGGGCGACGACGTGGGCACAGACGCGGAAGCCGGTGCCGGGTTCGTCGACCGCGCTCAGCCAGTCGAAGTAGGTGCAGGAGAGGGTCGTACGGGCGATCTCCAGGGCGGCGAGCCAGGAGGAGGGAGGGACGTCGACCGTCAGGACGTCGTAGGACTCGTCGGCGGTGGCGTCGGTGCCGAAGAGTTCCTCGACCGGTGCCGGCAGCCAGACGGTCGGGGCCGTCATCGCGCGTCCCCCTCGCCCTCGTTCACCGTGGGGACGGGCGGACGGACCAGGCCGCTCTGGAGGGCCGCGGCGGAGGGGCGGGGGGTGCCGTAGCGCTCGCCCAGGGACTCCGCGGCGATCTTCTCCTGGAGTTTGAGGATGCCCTGGAGGAGCGCCTCGGGGCGCGGCGGGCAGCCGGGGACGTAGACGTCGACGGGGATGATCTGGTCGACGCCCTTGGTGACGGAGTAGGAGTCCCAGTAGGGGCCGCCACAGTTCGAGCAGGCGCCGAAGGAGATGACGTACTTCGGCTCGGGCATCTGCTCGTACAGGCGCTTGACCGCCGGGGCCATCTTGTCCGTGACCGTGCCCGAGACCACCATCAGGTCGGCCTGGCGAGGGCCCGGCGCGAAGGGGATCACGCCGAGGCGGATGAAGTCGTGGCGGGCCATCGACGCGGCGATGAACTCGATCGCGCAACAGGCGAGGCCGAAGTTGAAGACCCAGAGCGAGTAGCGGCGGCCCCAGTTGAGGACGATCTTCATCGGTTCGGGGGCGAGGCGGGCGAGCGCGCCCAGCCTTTGCGGCTCCGGCAGCGGCACGGGCTCCAGCGTCACGTCCATGTCAGGACGCCCTTCTTGTATGCGTACAGCAGGCCCACGGTGAGGAAGCCGAGGAAGATGAACATCTCGACGAGCGTGGTCGCGCCGTAGCCGGGGGCGGCGAAGACCGTCGCCCAGGGGAACAGGAAGATCGAGTCGACGGCGAAGATGACGTAGAGGAAGGCGTAGACGTAGTAGCGGACCTGGGTATGGGCCCAGCCCTCGCCGACGGGGTCGACACCGCACTCGTAGGTGAGGAGTTTCTCGGGCGTGGGGACCACCGGGCGCAGCAGCCGGCCGGCGCCGAAGGCGACGGCGACGAAGAGCACGCCGACGAGTGCCAGCAGTCCCACGACCGAGTAGGACGCGAAGTAGTCCGCGGCGACGACCGCGGTCGGTTCACCGCCCACCGTCTCCCGCATCGCCCGTCCCTCACTCCCTCGACAGACCACAGGCCCGACCGGCCCGGTGCCGTGACCTCAGTCAACTCTTGATTCGACGATCTGTACGCACGGGAGTCTAGGCCCTGATAAAGACACGGTAAGCGGGCCGTCACACGGTGGGACACAGTGGGACGCGAGACCGGGGCCGGCTGGTGGGGTTTTCCCCAGGGCGGCCCGGGCGGCGAACTCCATGGCGTCGCGCCATGGCACACGGCACGCTGGCGCATATGACCGCACCAGCACCCCGATCCCCCGGCCTCGCCGACGGCGAGGAAGACCGCGAGCGACTGCCGCCCGTGCGCTTCGCCTACGACGTTCACACCTGGAAGGAGATCTCGCACCTCCTGCTGAACCTGCCGGTGTCGCTCTTCGGCTTCGTGTACGTCACCACGACGGTGTGGGTGGGCGGTGTCCTGACGCTGACGGTGATCGGCATACCCGTGCTCGCCGCGACCCTGCTGGGCGCCCGGCAGCTGGGGAAGCTGGAGCGGGCACGCGCGCGTGCGCTGCTCGGGGTGCGGG
The DNA here is from genome assembly GCF_042720695.1 of Streptomyces sp. NPDC058457. Taxonomy (NCBI): domain Bacteria; kingdom Bacillati; phylum Actinomycetota; class Actinomycetes; order Kitasatosporales; family Streptomycetaceae; genus Streptomyces; species Streptomyces sp. NPDC058457. The sequence continues at coordinate 29,371 of NZ_JBHXLU010000017.1, forward strand.
TGGAGGAACCGACCCCGCTGCCGTGGACCAGGCGCGGTGCGGGCACCAGGCGGCTGTGGATGACGTTGAAGGACCCGGTGGGCTGGCGGACGCTGCTGTACGACTTCATCCGGCTGCCGTGGGGCGTCCTCACCTTCTGCCTCACTCTGGTCTCGCTGTTCGTGCTGTGGCCGGTGCTGCCGTTCGTCGCGCGCGGGCTGGCGAACGTGGACCGGGCGATGGTGCGCGGGCTGCTGTCGCCCTCCGACGAGCTGGAGCGCCGGATCGCCGAGCTGGAGTCGGACCGGGGGGTGGTCGTCGACGCGGCCGCCGCCGACCTGCGGCGTATCGAGCGGGATCTGCACGACGGCGCGCAGGCCCGGCTCGTCAATCTGGCTATGGGGCTCGGCCTGGCGAAGGAGAAACTGCTGGAGGATCCCGACGCGGCCGCCGCGATGGTCGAGGAGGCGCACGGCGAGGTGAAGCTGGCGCTGCAGGAGCTCAGGGATCTCGCCCGGGGCATCCATCCGGCGGTGCTGACCGACCGGGGGCTGGACGCGGCGCTGTCGTCGGTCGCCTCGCGCTGCACGGTGCCGGTGCAGGTGAGCGCCGACCTGCCGTCCAGACCGGCGCCCGCGATCGAGGGCATCGCCTACTTCACCGTCTCCGAGTTGCTGCAGAACATCAGCAAGCACAGTGGGGCGCATACCGCCTCGGTGGACGTGTGGCGGGCCGACGACCGGCTGCTGATCCAGGTACAGGACGACGGGCGCGGCGGGGCGAGCCTGGACGGCGGCTCCGGGATGCGCGGGCTCGCGGAGCGGCTGGGCGCGGTCGACGGCCTGTTCGTCGTGAACTCACCGGACGGCGGTCCCACGACGGTCACCGCGGAGCTGCCCTGGCGCGACCGGGCGTAGCGCCGTTGCAGAGGGTGGGGAAAACCCCCCTCTCAAGATGCCGATGGCCTCCATGGTCCCTCGACCTGCGGCACAGCAGAGTGGAGGTACGGCAGGACAGGGCCGGTGAGACTGGGACAGGACGAGACGGGACGGCGCCGATGGCCACGGAGTACGGACACGGGTACGCGCAGGAGCAGGGGTACGGCTACGAGCCGTACGGTGAGCGTCGGCATCGGGTGCCGGCCGTGCTGCGGGCGCCGTTCGAGGCGCGCAGCTGGCGTGAGTTCGGCTATGTCCTGCTGGGTCTGCCGGTCGGCGTCACGCTGTTCGTGTGGGCCGTGACGATGCTGTCCCTCGGCGTCGGTCTGCTGGTGACCTTCATCGGGATCCCGCTGCTGGCGGTGGCCCTCGCCGGCTGCCGTGGCTTCGGGGCGCTGGAACGGGCACGCGCGCGTGGGCTGCTGAAGCTGGAGGTGGCCGACCCGGAACCGCTGCGGATGCGCAAGCCGGGGTTCTTCCCCTGGGTCGGCGCGGTGCTGAAGAGCGGCACGTCCTGGCGTCATCTGCTGTACGCGGTCGTGCAGTTCCCCTGGTCGATGTTCTCCTTCGTCGTCGCCCTCAACTTCTGGGCGTACGGGTGGGCCCTGCTGACGTATCCGCTGTGGTTCTGGGTGTTCCCGGTGTGGGCCGGGCAGGGCGGGCTCCAGCTGTACGGCGACGCGCACCACAGCGTGTACCTCGACAACCCCTTCGAGATCACCGTGACGGCGCTGGTGGGACTGGTGTTCACGCTGGCCACGCCGTGGATCGTACGGGCGCTGACGCTGGTGGACCGGGTGATGGTGCGCGGGCTGCTGGGGCCGTCGAAGCTGGCGTCGCGGGTGGTGGAGCTGGAGTCCGACCGGGGGATCGTCGTGGACGCGGCCGCCGCCGACCTGCGGCGGATCGAGCGGGATCTGCACGACGGGGCGCAGGCGCGGCTGGTGGCGCTGGCCATGGATCTGGGCCTTGCGAAGGAGAAGCTGCGGGAGGATCCGCAGGCCGCGGCGCGGATGGTGGACGAGGCGCACGGTGAGGTGAAGACCGCGCTGCAGGAGCTGCGGGATCTGGCCCGCGGGATCCATCCCGCCGTGCTGACCGACCGGGGGCTGGACGCGGCGCTGTCCTCGGTGGCCTCGCGCTGCACGGTGCCGGTGCGGGTGGAGGTCGACCTGGTGGAGCGGCCGGCGGCGGCGATCGAGGGGATCGCGTACTTCACGGTGTCCGAGTTGCTGCAGAACATCAGCAAGCATGCGCGGGCGAGTGGGGCGGTGGTGGATGTGTGGCGGAGCGAGGACCGGTTGATGCTGCAGGTCGTGGACGACGGGGTGGGGGGTGCGGACACGGCGAGGGGGTCGGGGCTGGCGGGGCTGGCCGAGCGGCTCGACGCGGTCGACGGGATTCTGGTGGTGGACTCGCCGGTGGGTGGGCCCACGCGGGTGACGGCGGAGCTGCCCTGGCGTGGCTGAGGGCGGGTTCTCGCCCCCGCCGCCCCTACCCGTCCCATCCTCCAGGGGGTGGACCCCCTTCGACCGCCCGCTTCGGGGGCTGCCGCCCCCGCACCCCCGCATCGGCCTGAACGGCCTCGTCCTCAAACGCCGGACGGGCTGGAGAGTGGGGGTGCAGACCGGCTCCCGTCCGCAAACGCCGGACAGGCTGGAGGGTGGGGGTGCGGACCGGTTCTCGTCCTCGAACGGCGGACGGGCTGAGTTGTGCGGGAGTCCTCGAACGGCGGACGGGCTGGAGAGTGGTGCCGGCCGGTCTTCGGCGTCGGACGGCGGACGGGCTGGAGGAGGTGCGGAGTGGCTTTCGTTCTCGGGCGTCCCGCGGCCTGATTTGGTTCGCCTCCTCTCGTTACCCGCACGCACTCTGATCCGAATGCTGGAATGCTGGACTTTCGGACAGGGCAGGCATGTACGCCGGACGGGGTGTGGGGGGCCGGGAGATCGTGGAGGACAGGGTGCGGGTGGTCATCGCCGAGGATTCCGTGCTGCTCAGGGAGGGACTGACCCGGCTGTTGACCGACCGGGGGCATGACGTCGTCGCGGGCGTCGGGGACGCGGAGGCGCTGGTCAAGACCATTGCCGAGCTGGATGCGCAGGACGCGCTGCCGGACGTCGTCGTCGCGGATGTGCGGATGCCGCCGACGCACACCGACGAGGGTGTGCGGGCCGCCGTACGGCTGCGGAAGGCTCATCCGGGGCTCGGGGTGCTGGTGCTGTCGCAGTACGTGGAGGAGCGCTACGCCACCGAACTGCTGGCCGGTTCCAGCCGGGGCGTGGGGTATCTGCTGAAGGACCGGGTCGCCGAGGTGCGGGAGTTCGTGGACGCCGTGGTGCGGGTCGCCGAGGGTGGTACGGCGCTCGATCCGGAGGTGGTGGCGCAGCTGCTCGGGCGGAGTCGTAAGCAGCACGTCCTTGCGGGCCTCACCCCTCGGGAGCGGGAGGTGCTGGGGCTGATGGCCGAGGGGCGGACGAACTCGGCGATCGCGCGGCAGCTGGTCGTGAGCGACGGGGCCGTCGAGAAGCACGTCAGCAACATCTTCCTCAAGCTCGGGCTCTCCCAGAGCGACGGTGACCACCGGCGTGTTCTGGCCGTTCTGACGTATCTGAACTCCTGACGGGCCGACGGCACCGTGTCGGCACCGGAAGGCGGCCAGGGGGAGGGAAAATCGTGACAAGTCAGGGCGACAGGTCGTCTCAGAACTCCGTCCAGCATGCGAGCGGGCACGGGAAGGCGACCCTAACCGACGTAGGGTTGATTACGGGATGGTCCGTGGGACGACCGCTCTCGGACAGCCGCCTCGAAGGAGGTCCAGTTCAGTGACCAGCCAGGTCAGCAGGACAACGGAACAGGCCGACGGAACCGTCGTGGGAGAACAGCGCAAGCCGGGCGGTGTGAAGGCCGTCCGGCGCCTGGATCGGGTGATCATCCGGTTCGCGGGGGACTCGGGTGACGGTATGCAGCTCACCGGTGACCGGTTCACGTCGGAAACCGCGTCCTTCGGTAATGATCTGTCGACCCTGCCGAACTTCCCGGCCGAGATCCGGGCCCCCGCAGGCACGCTGCCGGGGGTTTCGTCGTTCCAGTTGCACTTCGCCGACCACGACATCCTCACCCCGGGCGATGCGCCGAACGTACTGGTGGCCATGAACCCGGCCGCGCTGAAGGCGAACATCGGGGACCTGCCGCGCGGCGCGGAGATCATCGTCAACACGGACGAGTTCACCAAACGGGCGATGCAGAAGGTCGGCTACGACACCTCGCCGCTGGAGGACGGGTCACTCGACGGCTACAGCCTCCACCCGGTGCCGCTGACCACCCTGACCGTGGAGGCACTGAAGGAATTCGACCTCAGCCGCAAAGAGGCCGAGCGCAGCAAGAACATGTTCGCGCTCGGCCTCTTGTCATGGATGTACCACCGGCCGACCGAGGGCACGGAGAGATTCCTCCAGCAGAAGTTCGCCAAGAAGCCCGAGGTCATGAAGGCGAACCTGGTGGCCTTCCGGGCGGGCTGGAACTTCGGCGAGACGACCGAGGACTTCGCCGTCTCGTACGAGATCGCTCCGGCGACGACGGCATTCCCGGTGGGCACGTACCGGAACATCTCGGGGAACCTGGCGCTGGCCTACGGCCTGGTCGCGGCGTCGCGGCAGGCGGATCTGCCGCTGTTCCTCGGGTCGTACCCGATCACCCCGGCCTCCGACATCCTGCACGAGCTGTCCAAGCACAAGAACTTCGGTGTGCGGACCTTCCAGGCGGAGGACGAGATCGCCGGCATCGGCGCGGCGCTGGGCGCGGCGTTCGGCGGTTCGCTGGCGGTGACGACGACGTCCGGTCCGGGTGTCGCCCTGAAGGCGGAGACGGTCGGGCTCGCGGTCTCGCTGGAGCTGCCGCTGCTGGTGATCGACATCCAGCGGGGCGGGCCGTCCACCGGGCTGCCGACCAAGACCGAGCAGGCCGACCTGCTCCAGGCGATGTTCGGCCGCAACGGCGAGGCACCGGTCCCGGTCATCGCCCCGCGGACGCCGGCCGACTGTTTCGACGCCGCGCTGGAGGCGGCCCGGATCGCGCTGACGTACCGGACCCCCGTGATGCTGCTCTCCGACGGCTACCTGGCCAACGGCAGTGAGCCCTGGCGGATCCCGGAGTCGGCGGAGCTGCCCGACCTGCGGGTGCAGTTCGCGAGCGGGCCCAACCACACCCTCGACGACGGCACCGAGGTCTTCTGGCCGTACAAGCGGGATCCGCAGACCCTCGCCCGGCCGTGGGCGATCCCGGGCACGCCCGGCCTCGAGCACCGCATCGGCGGCATCGAGAAGCAGGACGGCACGGGCAACATCTCCTACGACCCCGCCAACCACGACTTCATGGTCCGCACCCGGCAGGCCAAGATCGACGGCATCGACGTCCCCGACATCGAGGTGGACGACCCGGACGGGGCACGCACCCTGGTGCTGGGCTGGGGGTCGACGTACGGGCCGATCACGGCGGCGGTACGGCGGCTGCGCGCGGCCGGCGAGCCGATCGCACAGGCGCATCTGCGGCACCTCAACCCGTTCCCGAGGAATCTCGGCACTGTGCTGAGGGGTTACGACAAGGTGGTGATCCCCGAGATGAACCTCGGTCAGCTCGCCACCCTCATCCGGGCGAAGTACCTGGTGGACGCGCATTCGTACAACCAGGTCAACGGCATGCCGTTCAAGGCCGAGCAGCTCGCCACGGCGCTCGAGGAGGCCATCCATGACTGACGCCATGACCGACGCCACCGACGGACTGCTGCAGCTCGTCCCCAAGGCCGAGGCCAAGCAGTCCATGAAGGACTTCAAGTCCGACCAGGAGGTCCGCTGGTGCCCGGGCTGCGGTGACTACGCGATCCTGGCGGCCGTGCAGGGGTTCATGCCGGAGCTGGGGCTGGCGAAGGAGAACATCGTCTTCGTCTCGGGCATCGGCTGCTCGTCGCGCTTCCCGTACTACATGAACACGTACGGCATGCACTCCATCCACGGCCGCGCCCCCGCGATCGCGACCGGGCTCGCCACCAGCCGGCGGGACCTGTCCGTGTGGGTCGTGACCGGTGACGGTGACGCGCTGTCCATCGGCGGCAACCACCTGATCCACGCCCTGCGCCGGAACGTCAACCTGAAGATCCTGCTGTTCAACAACCGGATCTACGGGTTGACGAAGGGGCAGTACTCACCGACGTCCGAGGTCGGCAAGATCACCAAGTCGACGCCGATGGGCTCGCTGGACGCCCCGTTCAACCCGGTGTCGCTGGCGATCGGCGCGGAGGCGTCCTTCGTCGCCCGCACGATCGACTCCGACCGCAAGCACCTGACCGAGGTGCTGCGCGCGGCCGCCGCCCACCCGGGCACGGCCCTGATCGAGATCTACCAGAACTGCAACATCTTCAACGACGGCGCCTTCGACACCCTCAAGGACAAGCAGTCGGCGGACGAGGCGGTGATCCGCCTGGAGCACGGGCAGCCCATCCGCTTCGGCGCGGACGGCGCGCGCGGCGTCGTACGGGACCGGCTCACCGGGGACCTGAAGGTGGTCGACGTGACCACGGAGAACGAGTCCGAGGTTCTCGTCCACGACGCCCACTCCCCCTCCCCCACCACGGCGTTCGCGCTGTCCCGGCTGGCCGACCCCGACACCCTGCACCACACGCCGCTCGGCGTCTTCCGCTCGGTGGAACGGCCCGTCTACGACGTCCAGATGTCCGAGCAGCTGGACACCGCGGTCGAGCAGCACGGCAAGGGCGACCTGGCGGCGCTGCTGGCCGGCGGGGACACCTGGACGGTCGTGGGCTGACCCGGGGAAGCCGCGAGTCGGAAAGCCGTGAGTGGGGCCCGGACGGTGCGTCCGGGCCCCACTCGTGTCCTCAGGGGCCTGCCACTCGTGTCCTCAGGGCCCCGAGGCGCGCCTCAGACGTGCTTCAGGCGCCCTTCGCGTCGTCGTACGCCGTCCGGGCCCGCTCCACGTCCGCCATCCGCCGCTCGGTCCACAGCGCCAGGTCCCGCACCTGCTGGGCGGCCTCGCGGCCGAGGTCGGTGAGGGAGTAGTCGACGCGGGGCGGAATGACGGGCTTGGCGTCCCGGTGGACGAGGCCGTCGCGTTCCAGGGTCTGCAGGGTCTGGGTGAGCATCTTCTCGCTGACCCGGCCGATCGCCCGGCGCAGTTCGCTGAAGCGGTGGGAACGGTCGAGCAGCTGGATCAGCACCAGGACGCCCCAGCGGCTGGTGACGTGCTCCAGGACCAGACGGTACGGGCACATCTCCACGCCGACGACATACGTCCCGGCCTTCGGTTCCACTTCAGCAGCGCTTACGGGCATGCCAGTACCTTACTTCAAAGTGGGTACTTTCTTCTGGTTAGCGCACCTCCTAGGGTTAGTGGCATCGGAACCCCACAAGGAGATCGCACACCATGAGCATCGTTGTCACCGGAGCCACCGGACACCTCGGCCGTCACGTCGTGACGCAGCTGCTGGACAAGGTCCCGGCCGAGCAGATCACCGCCGTCGTGCGCGACGAGGCCAAGGCCGCCGACTTCGCCGCCGCGGGCGTGAAGATCGCCGTCGCGGACTACAACGCCCCCGAGACCTTCGACGGTCTCTTCGCCGCCGGCGACAAGGTGCTGCTGATCTCCGGCAACGAGTTCGACAAGGGCCGCCCCGCCCAGCACAAGGTCGTCATCGACGCCGCCAAGGCGGCCGGTGTGGCCCTGCTGGCGTACACCAGCGCCCCGGGCAGCCTGCACGCCTCCCTGGTGGACGACCACCGCGCCACCGAGGAGGTGCTGCTCGCCTCCGGCCTGCCGTACACCCTGCTGCGCAACGGCTGGTACCACGAGAACTACACCGAGAACCTCGCCCCGGTCCTCGCGCACGACGCCGTCGTCACGGCCGCCGGCGAAGGCCGGGTCTCCTCGGCCTCGCGCGCCGACTACGCGGCCGCCGCGGTCGCCGTGCTGACCGGCGAGGGCCACGAGAACCAGACGTACGAGCTGGGCGGCGACGTCGCCTGGGGCTTCGCCGAGTACGCAGCCGAGCTCACCAAGCAGACCGGCAAGGAGATCGCCTACAACTCCGTGCCCGGCGAGGTGCTCCAGGGCATCCTGACGGGCGCCGGCGTGCCGGAGCCGTTCGCCGCGATCCTGGTCGACGTCGACGCGTCGATCGCCAAGGGCGAGCTGGTCGTCGACTCGGGCGACCTCTCCCGCCTGGCCGGCCGCCCGACCTCCCCGATCTCCGAGGCGATCACCGCCGCGCTCAAGTAGGCCGCACCGGCCCGAGGTGACAGCACCCCGGCCTGTCATGACCGTATGCCGATACGGCCATGACAGACCGGGGTGCTCGGCGCTACCTTCATCCCGGTGTGCTGAAGAAACTGGGCGTGAGGAGGGCCGGTGGCCGACATATCGAAGGGTGAGCGGCGGACAGGGCTGGTGAACGGCTTCGCGGCCTACGGGATGTGGGGGCTGGTCCCCCTGTTCTGGCCGCTGCTGAAGCCCGCCGGGTCGATGGAGATCCTGGCCCACCGGATGGTGTGGTCCCTCGTCTTCGTCGCCGTCGCACTCGTCTTCGTACGGCGCTGGGCCTGGGCCGGTGAGCTGCTGCGGCAGCCGCGCCGGCTGGCCCTGGTGACGGTCGCCGCCGCCGTGATCACCGTCAACTGGGGCGTCTACATCTGGGCCGTGAACGCCGGGCACGTGGTCGAGGCCTCGCTCGGCTACTTCATCAACCCCCTCGTCACCATCGCCATGGGCGTGCTGCTGCTGAAGGAACGGCTGCGGCCCGCGCAGTGGGCGGCGGTGGGCGTCGGTTTCACCGCCGTCGTCGTACTGACCGTGGGCTACGGGCAGCCGCCGTGGATCTCCCTCGTCCTCGCCTTCTCCTTCGCCACCTACGGGCTCGTCAAGAAGAAGGTCAACCTCGGCGGCATCGAGTCACTCGCGGCGGAGACCGCGATCCAGTTCCTGCCCGCGCTCGGCTATCTGCTGTGGCTGGCCGGCCACGGCGGGTCCAGCTTCGTCGACGGCGGCGCCGGGCACGCGGCCCTGCTGGCCTCCACCGGCATCGTCACCGCCGTCCCGCTGGTCTGCTTCGGCGCCGCCGCGATCCGCGTCCCGCTCTCCACGCTCGGCCTGCTGCAGTACCTGGCGCCGGTCTTCCAGTTCCTGCTCGGCATCCTCTACTTCCACGAGGCGATGCCCGCCGAGCGCTGGGCCGGCTTCGCCCTGGTCTGGCTCGCCCTCGCCCTGCTCACCTGGGACGCGCTGCGCACCGCCCACCGGGCCGCGCGGGCACTCGCGGCGGCGCCCGTACCACGGCCGGCGGCCCCGGTCGCGGAGACTCCCGCAAGTCAGGTGTGACTGTCAGAGCCGTCGGCTATAAGTGGGCGGCATGACGCAGACGCCCGCACCCCTGCACTGGAAGCTCGTCGTCGACGCCCGCGACCCGCACGCGCAGGCCGACTTCTGGGCCGCCGCGCTGCACTACGTGGCCGAGGACAACAGCGCGCTCGTCGAACGGCTCCTGGAGCTGGGCGCGCTGCCCGGCGCGGCCACCCTGGAGTACCACGGCCGCGCCGCGTTCCGTGACCTGATCGCCGTACGGCACCCGGACGATCCGTACGACGAGGAGCGCGGGACGGGGCTGGGGCGGCGGCTGCTCTTCCAGCGGGTGCCGGAGGCGAAGTCCGGGAAGAACCGGCTCCACATCGACCTGCACGCCGGGGACGGGAAGCGGGCGGACGAGGTGGCACGCATCGAGGCGCTGGGCGCGACCGTGCTGCGGCACGTCTCCGAGCCGGCCGGCGCGTGGACCGTGATGGCCGACCCGGAGGGCAACGAGTTCTGCGTGCAGTGACGACGGCGCAGTGACCACAGTGCAGTGACGACGGTGCAGTGACGACGGCGCTCAGGCGTTCCGGGCGGCTCGGCGGGCGCGTTCCGTGAGCCGGGCCATCCGCGCGCGGGCCGACTCCAGTTCCTCGATGTCGTCGGCCGCCGGACCGTCCTCGGTGGTGAGCCGCGACCACAGGTCGATCAGCTCGCGGCCGAGGCTCAGCCCGTGCTCGGGGTCGCGTACCGCGCGCCAGGCGGTCGCCGCGCTCCGCACGTTCCCGTACGCCGCCTCGCCGTCCCGCGCGTGCCGGCGCTGCCGGGCCAGGTCGAGGGAGAGGTGGAAGGCCCGCTCCGGGTCGCCCGCCAGGTAGGAGATGTACGCGGTCAGCTCGCCCAGGTGCAGCACCTCGGTGTGGTCGTCGCCGAGGACCGCGGCCGCCTCGGCGACGGTGCGCTCCGCGAGCTCGGCCGCCGCTTCGATACGGCCCGTCCGGACAGCCTCGTTGATCCGCGACACCGGCTCGGTGAGCAGCGCGGCCCCTTCCGCCGTCAGCGTCACGGGCTCGTCCCCGAGCACCTCCTCGGCGACCGCGTCGAATCCTCGGGCGGGGGTGGGTGTCGGGGTGAACCGGAGGTCGAGGTCCCGGTCGGCCGACGGCTCTTCGGGTACGAGGGCGATGACGGGGGCCGTCTCAGGGGCCGGGGCCGGGGTCGGAGCCGGGGCTGGGGCCAGGGCCGGGGTGCTCATCACGGGCGGCGGGCCGAAGACGCCGGTGGGCGGCTGGACGGTGCCCGGCGCGGGCGGCAGGGGCAGTGCCGGCGGCACGGACGCTGCCGGCGGGACGGCGAGCGGCTTCGGTACCGCCTGCAGGGGCAACGCCTGCAGGGGGAACGCCGGCGCCGCCTCCGGCGCGGGTTCCTTCGGCACGGACCGCCCCTTCGGCTCGGCGGCCGGTGCGGCCAGCCGTACCGGGTCGCCGGTGAAACTGCTGGAGCCGTCCAGGTCCACCTGGAGGGGGACGACGTAGCCGATGCGGGTGTCGTGGACGGTCGCGAGGACCGGGCGGCCGGCGGCGCGGGCGAGGCGCTGAAGGTGGTTGAGGACCGCCTGCTGGGGTTCCTCACCGGGGCCCGTGAGCAGCGGTACGCCGTCCACGGACGCGGTCGCGCCCGTCACCCGGACGTCGACCGGTACCAGGTGCCCCTCCTGCTGGACTTCCCGCTTCTCCTCGCGGCTGAGTCGGGACATCGGCCCTCATTCCCCCGGCGTCACCATCCGGTCGTGCGTCCGGTCGTACTCGTGCGTACGGTCCAGTCTCGCCGCTCGGCGCGGCTCCCACGTCACCGCGACGTCACAGCCTCGCACCAGGAAGGGACGCCCGGCGGGGCGCGGCGGACCCGGACCGTACGGACGTACGAACGTGCACGAACGTACGTACCCCCGCCGGGCCTAGGCGGTGATGTCCCGCGTCGTGAACCGCGCCCAGGCCGCCGATCCGAACACCGCCGTGTACAGGGCCTGCAGCTCCAGGTTCTTGACCAGGTCGTCCCAGTAGACGGGGTCGCGCATCAGGTCGGCGAAGGACAGCCAGTAGTGGGAGAAGAAGTACGGCTGGAGCGCATGCAGCTGGGGGATCTGGTCGAGGATCTGGACCGTGATGAGCAGGCCCACGGTCGTCGCCATCGCCGCGATGCCACTGTTAGTCAGGGTGGACACGAACAGGCCGAGAGCGGCGATGCCGGCCAGCGACACGGCGACCACCAGGGCGATCAGCAGGGCGCGGCCGAGGGCGTCGGCGAAGGATATCCGGGTTCCGGAGATCGTCGTCAGGTCGCCGAGCGGGAAGAGGAGCGCGCCGACGGCGAGCGCGGAGGCGGCCACCACCAGGGTCGCGACCAGGCAGAAGGCCATCGTCGTCGCGTACTTGGCGAGCAGGAGGCGGGTGCGGCCCGCCGGGGCTACCAGCAGATAGCGCAGGGTGCCCGCGTCGGCCTCGCCCGCGACCGCGTCCCCGGCCACCACCCCGACGGCCATCGGCAGGAAGAACGGGAGGGTCGCGGCCAGCGCCGTGAACACCAGGAACAGTCCGTTGTTGGTGACCTGGGCGATGAACGCCGGGCCCTCGCCGCCGCCGCGGCCGACCTGCCCGCCGCCCCGCGTCTCGATCCTGACGGAGACACCGACGAGGATCGGCACCGCCGCCAGGACGCCCAGCAGAGCGAGGGTGCGCCAGCGCCGGAACGTGGTGACGAGTTCGCTGCGCAGCAGACCGAGGCTCCACAGCGGGTTCGGCCGCACGGCCGCTGTCTCGACGACGGCCAGGTCAGCCTGCGACATCGAAGCCCTCTCCGGTCAGTGCCACGAACGCGTCCTCCAGCGAGGCCCGTTCCACGGTGAAGCCGCGGACCCGGACGCCCGCCGTGACGAGCGCCGCGTTCACCTCGGCGAGATCGTGCTCGGGCGGCTCGCCGGTCACCCGGTCCTCGGCGACGACGACGTCCGCGACGCCCTGTTCCTTGAGCACCCGGGCCGCCTCCCCGGGGTCCGGGGTGGTCACCACGAGCCGGCCGCGGGCCCCGGCCACCAGGTCGGCCACCGCGCCCTGGGCGATCAGCCGGCCCTGCGCCATCACCGCCGCGTGGGTGCAGACCTGCTCGATCTCGTCGAGGAGGTGGGAGGAGAGGAACACGGTCGTGCCGTCCCCGGCCAGTTCCCGGACCAGGGTGCGGATCTCCCGCATGCCCTGCGGGTCGAGGCCGTTGGTCGGCTCGTCCAGCACCAGCAGCTTGCGGGGCTGGAGCAGCGCGGCGGCAAGGCCCAGGCGCTGCTTCATGCCGAGGGAGTAGGCCTTCGCCTTCTTCGCCGCGGCGGCCGCGAGGCCCACCCGGTCCAGCGCGGCCTCGACGCGGGCACGCCGGGTGCGGGGGTCGGCGGCCGGGTCGGCGGCGTCGTACCGCAGCAGGTTGTCACGGCCGGAGAGGAAGCCGTACAGCGCCGGGCCCTCGATGAGGGCGCCGACCTGGGGCAGCACGACGCGGGAGGCGCGCGGCATCGGGTGGCCGAGGACGCGGGCGGTGCCCGAGGTGGGCGCGATCAGGCCCATCAGCATGCGGATGGTGGTGGTCTTGCCGGAGCCGTTCGGGCCGAGGAAGCCGAAGACGCTGCCCGCCGGGACGGTCAGGTCGAGACCGTCCACGGCGAGCTGTCCGCCGCGGTAGCGCTTGGTGAGGCCGCGGGTGTCGATGACACCCGCTCCCACCGGAGCGCGGTCCCCCGGGTTCCCGGGATCTCCCGGCTCCCCGGGGGTCTCCGGGCCTTCCGGCTCCCGTTCCGTGGCGGGCGGTCGGTCCATCGGCTCCCTCGATTCGTCGTGCGGCAAAGGCTGCTTACCGCACCCGTGCCACCCCGGACTAGCCCGCGTTCGCCGCCTTCAGCAGCGCCGCCTTGTCGACGGCGCCGACGTACACCTTGCCGTCGTCCGTGATCAGGGCGTTGATCAGCCGGGTGGAGAAGACGGTGCCCTTGCCGAACTTGCCGGAGACGGGGTCGCCGAGCGAGCCGAGGAAGCCGCTCAGGTCGCCGCCGGAGGCGGAGCCGGAGGCGGAGCCGGAGCCGGTGGGCAGCCCGCCCTTGCTGCCGGTGTCGAGGACGGCTATGGAGTTCCAGCCCTTGCCGAGGACGTCGAAGCCGGACTTGTCGAGGTCCTTGGCGGAGCCGTGGCCCGGCCTCTCGGAGGCGTTGCCGCCCTTGTCCCACCCGTCGGCCTTGCTGTCCTTGCCGGCCTTGTCGCCCTCGGTGACCTTGGCTCCCTTGGGCGGGGTGAAGTCGAAGGTGGAGGCGGCCGGTTTCGCGAAGCTGACCTGGGTGTAGCCGGCGTCGACCACGGCCGCGCCGCCGCTCGACGGGGTGAGCGTGAACTTCAGCGGCGTGCCGGTCTTGGCGTCCACCGCGATGCTGATCGCGCCGACCGTCGTACCGGACTGCTTGGGCTTGATGACGAGCCGGTAGGCGTCCCGGCCGGCCACCTGGGCGGTGCCGTCGACCGTCACCGACGTGGTGTCGTCGACCGACTTGAGGACCTCGTCGGCGAAGTCCTTGGGCGTGGCCGGGGTTTCGTGCTGCTCGGCCTTGCCGGAGTCGGCGGCGGTGGAGTGGTAGACCTCGTTGGACTTGCTGTCGTAGCCCCACACGTCGGTGCCGTTGTGGATGAGGCTGTACTCGGCGCCGCTCTCCAGCACCGACACCTTCTGCTTCTCGGGGCCGTCGGCGGCCACCCGCAGGGTATGCGTGCCGGAGGCCAGTTCGGTGAGCTTGCTGGTCGGATCGGCCGACGAGCCGTCACCGCTGCCCTGCGTCGCGCCGGACAGCAGGCTGCTCTCCAGACCGCCGAGGTCGGGCAGGCCGAGGTCAGTGCTGATCTTCACGGTGCCGGACAGCTGCTGCACGTCCGACTTGGCGATCTTGTCGATGAGTTCCTGCGCGGTGATCTTCGGCAGGTCGGGGTCGCCGGAGTCGGCGAGTGCCGGGACCAGGCCGATCGTGGCCGCGGCCACGCCCACCACCGCGACCGGGACGACGTACCGTGCGGCCTTGCGCCGCCGCTCGGCGCGCAACTCGGCGCGCAGCTCGTCGTCGGCCTGCGCGGCCCCCGTGCTGTCGTCGGATTCGTACGGTGCCATGTGTGCCCTACCTCCGTCGTCGGCGGCGGCCGTCCTCGCACGTGTCCCACCCTGAGCCGCCATTCTCACCCGAATCGGTGAGTGGTGGTGATTTCCGTGGTTTCCATCTCACCAAATCGGGGGCGGGGAAGCGTCAGACCACGGAGCCAACTCCGTGTACACCTGCGGTATGACACAAGGGTGGAGGCGCCTTCCCCGACCCGTAGGGGTCGGGCGGCGAAGGCGCCTCCTGTCACGGGCCGTGTCCGGTCATTTCACGGGCCGTGTCCGCTGCTGTGGCCGTTGCAGGGTCCGTTGCCGCGCCCGCTCAGTGCTGCACGAACACGTAGTCCGCCGAGTAGGGGACACCGACGACGGCACCCGGGGTGCAGGAGCCGGCCGGGGCGACGCCGCCCACGGTGTTGAGGCGCAGGATCTCGCCGGTGTGGGCGAGCAGCCCGTGCTTCTTGCCGGACCGGGCGGTCCTGAGGTCCAGTTCGGGGATGTTGCCGGTGCCGTTCGCCGTCTTGGTCACGACGGCTCCGATGACCGCGCTGCCGTCAGGTGCGACCCACTGCGGGGTGCCGGAGTTCGGTGCGACGAAGGAGTGCCGGATGCCGCCGCCGAGCTTGGCGCTGACGTCCCGCTGGGCGAAGGCGTAGCCGCCGCCGTCGGCGGGCTTGCACTGGTAGATCTGCTTGCCGGTGACGACGGAGGCCTGGAAGCCGCCTTCCTTGAGGTCGGAGACGGTGGTGACGGCGTGCAGCTGGCCGCGGAGGGCTCCGCCGGGGAACTCCGCGGTGTGCAGGTTGGCGTAGAAGGCGCCGGGGTCGGTGGTGAGCTGCTTGAGCAGGGCCTTGTCGGTGACCTTGACGCTGCCGGTGACGCTGTGGGCCTTGGCCTTCTTCAGCAGCTTCCCGAAGTCGATCCTGACGCCACCGTTGGCGCCCTTGGCGCCCTGGTGGATGTGCAGGTCGGTGGGCCTGCCGGTGCCGCGCCAGGTCACGGCGACGGTCACCTTGTCCCCCTTGACCTGGATGAACTCCAGCGCGGCGCCGTCCTTGTCCCCGACGGCGGGCCCACCGGCGACGGGCACCTCGTTGGCACCGCGCAGGCTGGCGGCGAGGACGACGGAGGCGGCGGAGCTGTGGCCGGCGGCGGAGCCGTGGCTGGCGGCGGCGGACGCCGGGACGGCGGCACCGCCTAGAGCGGTGACGGTGATGGCTGCGGCGACGAGGCTCTTGCGGCGCGTTGCGTCGATGACCATGATTCCGTTTTCTCCCCCCGTGTCAGCCGACGCCCCCTGCGTCGGCTTCTGGGGAGGAGTACGGAACACGTCCCGGATTGGACTCAGTCCAATTATGTGACCTGGGTCACATATCGGACTATCCGGCTCGGTGCACCACCGCGTCGCACAGCTCCACCAGCGCGACCTTCGGGTCGCACTCCGGCAGCGGAGCCAGCGCGGCCCGCGCCTCCTCCGCGTACCGGACCGCGTCCCGGCGGGCCAGCTCCAGCGCCGGATGCGCCCGCAGCGCCGCCAGGGCCTCCGCGTGCCGTACGTCGTCCGTGAGGTCGGAGTCCAGCAGCTCGCACAGCGCGATGTCCTCGGCCAGCCCCGACCGGGCGGCCAGCTCCCGCAGCCGCAGCACGGGCAGCGTGGGCACGCCCTCACGGAGGTCGGTCCCCGGAGTCTTCCCGGACTCGTGGGAGTCGGAGGCGATGTCCAGGACGTCGTCGGCGAGCTGGAAGGCGACACCGAGCCGTTCGCCGTACTGGGTGAGGACGTCGACGACCGTCTCGTCGGCGCCGGACAGCATCGCGCCGAAGCGGCAGGAGACAGCGACCAGCGAGCCGGTCTTGCCGCTGAGCACGTCGAGGTAGTGGTCGACCGGGTCACGGCCGTCCGACGGGCCGGCCGTCTCCAGGATCTGACCGGTCACCAGCCGTTCGAACGCGAGGGCCTGGACCCGGACCGCCTCGGGACCGAGGTCGGCGAGGATCTGGGAGGCGCGGGCGAAGAGGAAGTCGCCGGTGAGGACGGCGAGCGAGTTGCCCCAGCGGGTGTTGGCGCTGTCGACACCGCGCCGCACGGACGCCTCGTCCATGACGTCGTCGTGGTACAGCGTGGCCAGGTGGGTGAGCTCGACGACGACGGCCGACGGCACGACACCGGGCGCGTACGGGTCGCCGAACTGCGCGGCGAGCATCACCAGCAGCGGGCGGAACCGCTTCCCCCCGGCCCGCACGAGGTGCTGCGCGGCCTCCGTGATGAACGGGACCTCGCTCTTGGTGGCTTCTAGCAAGCCTTCCTCGACAGCCGTCAATCCGGCCTGGACATCGGCTTCCAGAGCCTGGTCCCGCACGCTCAGCCCGAACGGCCCGACGACGGTCACGAGGGGTCTCCTGTCTGCTGGTGTCTACTGGCGATTACGCGGTTTGTCGATAGGTCGCTGCCCTCACTCAAGTCAGCGTATCCGGTCGGGTTTCGATCACCGATAGCGCCCACGGTTACACCCCGGGCGCTATCGGATCACGACCGTTATGTTTTTGATCAGCCGATACGACCTGACATCCACTGACTTAACAGGAAGTGCGGGCACTTGTCCCGAACCAGGGCATAGGCCGTGTCACACACCGGCGGCAAGCCTCCCACCCGACCGCCGCCCGGAAACAGCCCCGCCCCCTCCGGCCGACGTCACCTGCCCGGGTGTACCCCCGCCGCGAGACCGCGCACGACGACCTCCGCGCCCCCTCGATCCGCATTCCCCCGATCGGCGCCCACTCGACCGTCACCCCCTTGACCGACGGGACGACGCCCGGTCACCGAAGAGGCACCCGATCAGACAATTCGGACTACTCGTTTAAATCATGCACATTAGCACCCACTCCACCACCCTCGACTGGGGCAATCCATCCGAATAGAAACGAAAGAGTTTTCCGTCGAACCAGGAAAAAGGCGGATTCCAGGAATCCCTCATGCCCGATTTGCCGCTATTGCGATTTCGTGAAGTAGGTCACGCGCACCAGGTGGCGCAAGGCACGTAAGGCGACCCTTCCTTCCCTTTCCCTGCGGGCCAGTTGAGGGTTGGCAGCTGCAAAGGATCAAGTACCCCATACGCCTCACTACAAGCTCAATCGGCGTGTTGCATGAATCAGGTACTTGTTCCGGACATGTGCCCTCGCATACGTTCCCGCTCGCCGGGCGGACGCCGAATCCTGCCGCCGCCCGTCGTAACCCATCGACGAGTTCATTCGCACGGCAGGAGCGGGGGACCCAGGTAAGTCGCCGGACCGGGCGGCCGACGTCAACGGACAGACGTCGTTCCGGAACGGCTATGGGGTGAAGTCGCATCGTCTTCGGGCGCTGCGGCCGGGCACTCCCCGGGCCCGAACCCGACAGCTCACCTCGCAGGCGACGGAGAGGAACAACGCCATGCTTGCTGCCGCCCAGCACCGCACTCCCCGCCGTAACCGCATCATCCGCACGCTCGTCGTCGCCGGCACCGGCGCCGCCGTCCTCGCCCTCCCGCTCATCGGGGCGACCGCCGCCTCCGCCGCCGGGTCCTCCACCACGACGGCCTCGACCACCCTCGCCGGATACCCGAACAACCTCGACGGCTGGATCCGCGAGTCGCTCGCGATCATGCGGGAGAAGAAAATCCCGGGCACCTACAACGGCATCTACCGCAACCTGATGCGGGAGTCCTCCGGCAACCCGCGGGCCATCAACCTCTGGGACTCCAACGCGGCCAAGGGCATCCCGTCCAAGGGCCTGCTCCAGGTCATCGACCCGACGTTCAACGCCTACCACGTGGCCGGGACGTCGTTCGACATCTACGACCCGGTCGCGAACATCACCGCCGCCTGCAACTACGCCGCCGCGCGGTACGGCTCGATCGACAACGTCCACGGCGCGTACTGACCTGACCGACGTGCCACGTCAGTCGAAGAGTCTTTCGAGGACGACGGCGATGCCGTCGTCCTCGTTCGACGTGGTGATCTCGTCGGCCAGCGCCTTGAGTTCGGGGTGGGCGTTGGCCATCGCCACCCCGTAGGCAGCCCACTCGAACATCGGGATGTCGTTGGGCATGTCGCCGAAGGCGATGGCCTGTCCGGGGCTCAGCCCAAGATGGTCGGCCGCGAGCGCGAGCCCGGTCGCCTTGGTCACCCCGCAGGGCTGGAGTTCGACGGTCCCCGGTCCCGACATGGTGACCGTCGCCAGCGACCCGACCACCGAGCGGGCGGTCGTCGCCAGTTCGTCGTCGGACAGGGTGTGGTGGCGCAGCAGCACCTTGCTGATGGGCGCGCACCACAGGTCGTCACGCCGAGCGACGCGCAGCGCGGGCAGAGTGGGGTGGGGCATCAGATAGCCCGGCTCGATGAGCGTGAGCCCGTCCACGCCGTCCTGGTCGACCGCCGCGTACACCTGGCCGACCTCGGCCTCGATCTTGCCGAGCGCGGTCTCCGCCAGCTCCCGGTCCAGGGTGACCGACCACAGCAGCCGGTCCGCGCCGGCGTCGTACACCTGCGCGCCCTGGCCGCAGACCGCGAGTCCCGTGCAGCCGAGGTCGTCGAGGAGCGGGCGCACTCTGGGCGCGGGACGGCCGGTCACCACGAGGTGCCGGGCACCGGCCCGGCCGGCCCGCGCGAGCGCTGCGAGCGACCGTTCCGAGAGGGTGTCGTCGTCGCGCAGCAGCGTGCCGTCCAGGTCGGTGGCGATCAGTGAGTACGGGGAGGGTGCGACCATGATCAGAGAATACGGACAGCACGCCGCTGGGACTCACTGTGCGTTTCGGCCTCAAGTGGCGCCCGCCGCCTCCGTGATGGGGCCGTTGTCAGTGGCGGGCGTTACGTTTTCGGTGAGCCGGTTTCACTGATCCGACGGGGGTGCTGGTCTTGACGGCCGGGCGGGGGGACTTCCGGGCGTATCCGCTGGAGGCGGCGACCGGGGTGTTGGAGCGCTTCCCGGAGGAACTGCGGCCGGAGATCTACGCGTTGTCGTCCCGTATCCGGCGGGTGGACGACGACGACCGCAGACCATATGTGGCGATCGGCTACAACACGGAGAGCCGGTACGAGGCCGAAAGACGCCCCGAGGACCCGGGCGAGGCCCGCTGGAACTACGCGTGCCGGCTCCTGGACGGTTTCGAGATGCTCGGCAACTGCCCCGAGGACCCGGCCGACGGTGCGCTGTACGCCGAGGAGGTCCGGCGGCTCGGACTCTGGTTCGACGGGGACGACGACGCCGCCGAACTGGACGCGGCGCGCGAGCTGTTGGGGCTGCGCTTCGCCGGCGTGCGCGTCCGGCCGGCCCGGGACCCGCACGCCGGCGGCAGGATCGGGAAGGCCCTCGGGCGGCCGCTGCCGGTGGTGGTCTTCGACATGTACTGCATGTACTGCTCGGGCTGGGAGATCGAGGCCACGCAGGCGGCCAACCCGCCCTAGCCGGTCGAGGAGTTCCTGGCCTGGCAGCGCGCGGCCGAGGAGGAGGCGTAGCCCCTCGGGACCGGGTGGCGGCCCGGCCCGGGGTGTCAGGCGTGGGCCGCCGCCAGGTGGCCGGCCAGGCGCGGTGAGGCGAACTCCGTACCGCACACGAACCGCATGACCGGGCCGTACGACGCCGCCGCCGGGAGCCCTGTGAAGTAGAGGCCGGGTACGGAGGAGACGTATCCGGCGCCGAGTACCGGGGCACCTCGGCTGGCCGCGACGCGGGTGCGCAGCCCGGGGCCGAGGAAGTCCATCGCGGCGATGTCCACGCGGTAGCCGGTGGCGGCTATGACGTGGTCGGCGGTGAGGCGCTCGGTGCCGCCTTCGTGGGTGCGGACGGCGAGGACCGGGGCGCCGCCCGAGGTGTCGGCGCCGGTCACGGCGGCGACCTCGCGGACCTGGACCTTGCCCTCGAAGCGGTCGCGCAGCCACCAGGCGCCGAGCGGGCCGAGCACCCGGCGGACCAGGTAGTGGCGGACCCCTGCCGGAAGGTAGCGGTAGGGGTGCGGGTAGTAGCTGAGCGCCCACAGGGACCAGGCCCGGCCGAACGGCGACTCGGGGCGGAGCTTCGGCTGGTCCCAGGGCGGGGCGCCGAAGGCGACCCGGCCGCGCCCTCGCGAGACCACCCGCACCTGGGCGCCCGCCTCGGCGGCGAGGGCCGCCGTCTCCAGCGCGGACTGCCCGGCACCGACGACGATCAGCTCCCTACCGGAGAAGCGGGTCAGGTCGTGTTGCTGGGAGCTGTGCGAGACCGGCCCCGCCGGTCCGTCCGCGCCCGCCCCGGCCAGCTCGGCGGGAAGGCGGGCGAGCCCGGACAGGCCGGTGGCGACGACGACCGCGCGGGCCGTGAACGACTCCCCCGAGTCCAGCTTCAGTTCGAAGCGCGCCGGGCCTTCGGCCTTGTGCCGGTCCACGGAGACCACCCGGACCCGCTCCAGCGCGGGCACCAGTTTCTGCTGGAACCACTCGCCGTAGCCGATGAAGGTCTCCACCGGGATGATGTCCTCGTCGGTGACCAGCCGGCGGATGCCCGCCGCGTCGCAGTAGTCGGCGAGGGTGTGCCCGCGCTGCGGGCAGTCCAGGCTGGAGGCGGCCGGGGTGGACTTCAGGATCATCCCGGCCGGCATGTGGTCGCGCCAGCTGACCATGGGATCGCCGAAGACCCGGACGGGGATGCCGCGCGCCCGCAGATGGGCGGCGGTGGACAGGCCGAAGGGCCCGGCACCTATGACTGCTACCGGCTCGATCACGAAGTCCCTCCCCAGGAACGTGGTGCCCTACTTCGTGGCGGTGCTGGAGCCGCGGCGGTTGGTGCGCCACAGCTGATAGAGGTGCTTCGCGCCCGGACGCACGAAGCGGGCGAGCATCGTGACGAACGGCAGCGGGTCGTCACCCGCCAGCCAGGCCAGCTCGGTCCCGCTCGGCCGCTTCGGCGCGTGCGGCGTCGTATAGCCGCTGCGGCGGTAGGCGAGGAGGGCGGGCAGGTCGATGTTCTCCACGACGTACCGGTGGCCGGCGCGCTGTTCCCCCTCCGGAACGCGGCGTCCGGTCAGGTCCAGGTGCATGGCGCGGACGACGTCGACCCCCGACTCGCTCTCGAAGAGCCGGAACTGGGCGCCCATGCGCGGGTTGAAGTCGAGCAGCTTGTACTGCCCGTCGCGCCGGTCGAAGCGCAGGTCGAGATCGATGATGCCGGTGAAGCCGATCTGCTTGATGAAACGCGCGGCGAGGTCGGCGAGTTCCGGGTTGTCGACGACGTAGGCGTTCGCGGTCATGCCGGCGTGCGGCGGCCAGGAGCGGACCTTGACGCCGGTGAACAGCGCGCGCGGATTGGAGTCGGCGTCGAAGTAGGCGTGCACGATCCAGTCCTCGGCCTCCTCCCTCGGGAGGTACTCCTGGAGGATGACACCCGGATGGGTGCCCCAGTCACGGGCGAGGGTGAGCAGTCCCTCCCGGGTGGCGATCCGCGTCGTTCCGTTGACGGCGGGCTGCCTGCGCCGGACGAACGCCTCGCGGTTCTTGGCCACGATCGGGAAGCGTGCCTTCTCCGCGAAGTCGACGATCTCGTCGTACGAGTCCGGGAAGGCTGCCGCCGGGCTCGGGATGCCGTGTTCCACGCACAGTTCGTGCAGGCCCTGCTTGCTCGCCAGCCGGCGGGGCAGTTCCGGGTCCACGCGTGGGAAGAGGAAGCGGTCGCCGAGCGCGTCCTGGTGCTCCGCGATCAGGACGGCGGCCTCCTCGTCGGTGGGGATCAGCACGGTCGGACGGCCGATACGGCGGCCGATGCGCAGCAGTCCCTCGACGAGATGGTCCGGTTCCTCGGCGCCTGTTGTCGGCCACACGAACGCCCGTCTGAGATACCGCGACGAGGCCGCCGGCGTGTACGCGTCCTCCGTGATCGCGTACATGGGAACGCCCAGGCGGCCCAGACTGCGAATAGCGCCGACCCCGCCGTGATGCAGCGGATAGTCGCCGAACTTGACGATCAGGCCCGGCACGTCGCGGTCCGCCTCGAACGGCACGCTGACGGCATTCCTGGCCACGGGTCCCCCCACGTGTCCCCCTCTACGGACCGGACCCACCCCGTCCGTGTCCCCCAAAGGACGCTAAGCCGGAATTGCCCCCTCCGACAAGGGCTATTAGGACATTGCGAACTCTTTAGACACTGCCACGACAGCCAACTCACCCGTAACGTGTGGCGCGACCACATGGAATGCCGCGCAACGCCATAGTGACGTCGCCACATGGTCGTCCCCCGCGCGGCACGGATGAGAGCGAGGCAGTCACCCCATGCCCCCCTTGACCCCCTTCGAGGTCCCCGAGGGCGACCCCTTCGGCTCGCACAACCTTCCGTATGGCGTGTTCTCGACCTCCGGGAGCATGGAACGGAGGGTCGGCGTCCGCCTCGGCGACCACGTACTCGACGCCGGTGCCGCGGCCCTCGCACTCGGCTCCCCGTACGCCTCCCTGCTCGCCCGCCCGACCCTCAACCCGCTGCTGGCCGCGGGCCGCACCGCCTGGTCGGACGTACGGCGCGCCCTGACCGCCTGGGTGACCGTGCCCGCGCACCGCGAGACACTCGCTCCCCTCCTGCATCCGCTGCCCGAGGTGACCCTGCACCTTCCCTTCGAGGTCGCCGACTACGTCGACTTCTACGCCTCCGAGAACCACGCCCGGAACGCCGGCCGCATCTTCCGCCCCGACGCCGCCGACCCGCTCACCCCCAACTGGAAGCACCTGCCGATCGGTTACCACGGCCGCGCGGGCACGGTCGTGGTGTCCGGGACGGACGTCGTACGGCCCTCGGGACAGCGGAAGGCGCCGTCGGACCCGGCACCGGTGTTCGGTCCGTCGGCACGGCTGGACATCGAGGCCGAGGTCGGCTTCGTCGTCGGCACGCCGTCGCAGCAGGGCAGTCCGGTGGCGCTGGGCGACTTCAGGGAGCACGTGTTCGGCCTGTGCCTGCTGAACGACTGGTCGGCGCGGGACATCCAGGCCTGGGAGTACGTCCCGCTCGGCCCGTTCCTCGGCAAGTCGTTCGCCACCTCGGTCTCGGCGTGGATCACCCCGCTGGACGCGCTGGAGGAAGCGCGGGTCGCCCCGCCGAGGCGGACGCACCCGCTGCTGCCGTACCTCGACGACGCCACGGAGGAGCCCGCCGGCTACGACCTGCGGATCTCGATCGCGATCAACGGACACACGGTGTCCGAGCCGCCGTTCTCCACCATGTACTGGACCGCCGCCCAGCAACTCGCCCACCTGACGGTCAACGGCGCGTCACTGCGCACCGGCGACCTGTACGGCTCCGGCACGGTGAGCGGCGCGGAGCCCGGGGAACGCGGGTCGCTGCTGGAGCTGACGTGGAACGGTCGCGATCCGCTCGAACTCCCGGACGGGAAGCGGACGTACCTGGAGGACGGCGACGTGGTGACGCTGTCGGGGTGGGCCCCCGGGCCGGGCGGCAGCCGGGTCGGGCTCGGGGAGGTCAGGGGGCAGATCGTGACGGGGTGAGGGGGAAGACCGGACGGGGTGAGGGGGAAGACCGGACGGCGCGGCGGACGGCGCGGGAGCGGGGGCGGCCCGTGAGCAGCCGGGCCGGGAAGCGGGGCGACCGGATCGTCGTCGACGCCTGACTCGGGGCACCCGGCACCGTCATACTGACGGGACACGCACCATGCGATGCGCCCGCACGCGCACCATGCGAGGCGTCGGCGCACACCTCAGGTGATGCGTGCGCCGGCGCACGCGCCATGTCACGCGACGGCGTATCACCGCGCACCACCCGCCACCCGCACACCTCTCCGATCAGGAAACGGAGCCCCGGCATGACCGTCTGCCTGCTCCTGCTGACCGTCGTCGCCCTGACGGCCGCCGTACCCGCGCCGCGCGCGCTGGTGCAGTCCCTGTGGCCGGAGCGGGAACCGGTGGTCGCGCTCTGGGTGTGGCAGTGCCTGGTCGCCACCGTCCTGATGTGCTGCCTGGCCGCGCTGACCCTGGGCGCGGCGGCCGTCTTCCACACCGTGCGCGACCGGGTGTTCGCGTCGGCGCCACCCGCGGTCACCGCCGCCTACGACCTCTCCGTCGCACCCCTGTGGGCGGTCGCCCTCACGGTGCTGCTGGCGTGCGGGGCTGCGTGGACCACGGCGATGCTCGCCCGCGAACTGGTCGAGGCCCGGCGGCGCCGCGACCTGACCCGCGCACACCTGCGCGAGCGGGCACCCGAACTGCCGGCGGGGCTGCCCGCGGCACGTGGGCCGATGCTGGTGCTCGAGGACGAGTACCCGGACGCATGGTGGATGCCGGGCCATCCACCGCAGCTGGTCGTGACGACGGGGGCGCTGCACCGCCTCACCGACCACCAGCTCGACGCCGTCCTCACCCATGAACGGGGCCACGCCCGCGCCCACCACGACTGGCTGCTCCACCTGTCCAGCGCCCTGGCCACCGGCTTTCCGCGCGTGCCGCTCTTCTCCCACTTCTGCGACCAGACCCACCGGCTCGTCGAACTCGCCGCGGACGACACGGCGTCCCGGCGCTGCGGCCACCTCACCACCGCGCTGGCCCTGATCGAACTGAACCAGCACCGCGGGGTCCTGTCCTGCGCGTCGAGCCGCCGGCTGCTGGGCGAGCGGGTCGACCGCCTGCTGGAACCGCCACCGCGGCTGCTGCGCCGCCAGCGGGCCCTGACGACGACGGTGGCCGCCCTGGTCCCCCTGGTGCCGCTCCTGATCGCGTTCGCACCGGGGCTGACCGCACTCGGTTAGGACGCTGCGGGTGGATCGGCGAGGGGGCCGTGAGCGGCTCCCCCGCCACCGCGTGCCCTATATCCAGTCCTCCGGTTCCGGCTCCGCGTCCATCTCGGGCCAGTGGTCCTCGTACCCGCCCTCCGGCGCCGCCGGAGCCTGGGCGGTCGGAGCCGGCGCGGTCGGAGCCGGCGCGGTCGGAGCCGGGGCGGTCGGAGCCGGGGCGGTAGGTGTCTTCAGGGCGGCCAGCGCCCCGAGTACGCCCTCTCCGTACGTCATGAGCTTCTTCTCGCCGACGCCACCGACGGTGGCGAGTTCCGCGATGGACTCGGGCCACCGGCTGACGATCTCCCGCAGGGTGGCGTCGTGGAAGATCACGTAGGCGGGTACGCCCTGTTCACGGGCCTGCTCGGCACGCCAGGCGCGCAGGGCCTCGAAGGCGGGGAGCAGTTCCTCGGGCAGCGCTGCCACGGCCGCCTTCGCCTTGCCCTTGCCGGTGGACCCGGTGGACCCGGAGCCCCCGGCCGCCCGTGAGACCGCCGGCTTCTCCGGCTCCTTCCGCAGCGGGACCTCCCGCTCGCGCCGCAGTACCGTCCCGCTGGCCTCGGTCAGCACCAGGGTGCCGTACTCGCCCTCGACAGCGAGCAGCCCCTGGGCGAGCAGCTGCCGGACGACGCCCCGCCATTCGCCTTCGTCGAGGTCGGTGCCGATGCCGAAGACTGACAGCTGGTCGTGGTCGAACTGGATGACCTTCGCCGTGCGCTTGCCGAGCAGGATGTCGACGATCTGGACGGCGCCGAACTTCTGTCCGCGTTCGCGCTGGAGCCGGACCACGGTGGAGAGGACCTTCTGGGCGGCGACGGTGCCGTCCCAGGTCTCGGGCGGGGTGAGGCAGGTGTCGCAGTTGCCGCAGCCCGCCGGGTCGGGGTCCTGGCCGAAGTAGTTCAGGAGCTGCCCGCGGCGGCACTGGGCGGTCTCGCACAGGGCGAGCATGGAGTCGAGGTGGGCCTGGGCGCGGCGGCGGAAGGCCTCGTCCCCCTCGCCGGACTGGATGAGCTTGCGCTGCTGTATGACGTCGTTGAGGCCGTAGGCCATCCAGGCGGTGGAGGGCAGGCTGTCGCGGCCGGCGCGGCCGGTCTCCTGGTAGTAGCCCTCGACGGATTTGGGCAGGTCGAGGTGGGCGACGAAGCGGACGTCGGGTTTGTCGATGCCCATGCCGAAGGCGATGGTGGCGACGACGACCAGGCCGTCCTCGCGCAGGAAGCGGGACTGGTGGGTGGCGCGGGTGCCCGCGTCGAGGCCGGCGTGGTAGGGGACGGCGTCGATGCCGTTTCGGGTCAGGAATTCGGCCGTGGACTCGACGGACTTGCGGGACAGGCAGTAGACGATGCCCGCGTCGCCGTCGTGTTCCTGGCGGAGGAAGGTGAGGAGCTGTTTCTTGGGGTCGGCCTTGGGGACGATGCGGTACTGGATGTTGGGCCGGTCGAAGCTGGCCACGAAGTGCCGGGCGGCCGGCATGTGCAGCCGCTGGGTGATCTCCTCGTGGGTGGCGTGGGTGGCGGTGGCCGTGAGCGCGATGCGCGGGACGTCGGGCCAGCGCTCGCCGAGGAGGGACAGGGCGAGGTAGTCGGGCCGGAAGTCGTGGCCCCACTGGGAGACGCAGTGCGCCTCGTCGATGGCGAAGACGGCGATCTTGCCACGGGTGAGCAGGTCGAGTGTGGAGTCCAGCCGGAGCCGCTCGGGGGCGAGATAGAGCAGGTCGAGTTCGCCCGCGAGGAACTGGGCCTCCACCACGCGCCGCTCGTCGAAGTCCTGGGTGGAGTTGACGAACCCGGCGTTGACGCCGAGGGCGCGCAGGGCGTCCACCTGGTCCTGCATGAGGGCGATGAGCGGTGAGACCACGATGCCCGTACCGGGTCTGACCAGGGCGGGGATCTGGTAGCACAGTGATTTTCCGCCGCCGGTCGGCATGAGGACGACGGCGTCGCCACCCGCCACCACATGCTCGATGATCGCTTGCTGCTCGCCCCGGAAGGCGTCGTACCCGAAGACCCGGTGCAGCGTGGCCAGTGCCTCGCTGTCCGCCGGTCCGGGCGTCTGTTGCGCCCCCGGGGTCTCGGTCGTCCCTGGCATCTCGTCGGTTCCGCCTGTCCCGCCCATCGTCGTGCCCCCCGTACGTCGTCCGTCGACCACTGCCACCACGATAGGGGTCCGGACCGACAGCGCCGGAGTTATCCACAGGCTGTCCGCCCGGGAGAGGGCACGGGTACGGGGTTCCCCCGCCCGGGAGGGGCGCGGATGTGGGGTTCCCCCGTCCGGCGGTGTCCTCAGCCCTTTGTCGTCCGGCGGTGTCCTCAGCCCTTTGGCGGTCTTCGCGTGGCGGCCCGGAAGCCGCGCGGGCCATGCTGCACGGGCGGGACCGGGGAGGCCCGCGTTGTACGGAGGCGCCGCGTTCGCGTGCCTCTTCCGCCCCAAGGAGCATCAGGATGTCTCTCAGGTCCCGCACTGCCGGCGCCGCTCTGGCGCTTGCCGTGCCGTTCGCTCTGGCCGCGGTGCCCGCCGACGCGGCTCCCGTCCCCGATCCCGACCCGTTCGTGTGGACGGATCTGACCCCGACGTACACGGCGACGGCGGACTACCAGTACGAGCCGTTCGCGGTCACGGACGGGTACGCCCGGTCCGACACCTGCGACAAGGACACCCAGAACGGCAAGGGAGGCGCGGGCTACCACTACGTCAGGACCGCCGGCCTCGGCAGTCTGGACCCGGCCGAGCCCGCGGGTCTCCTCTACGAGAGCGACGCCGGCGGCGGCCGTGCCCTGGTCGCGGTGGAGTGGATCGTACGAGCGGGCACCGGGACCACCGCGCCCACGCTGTTCGGGCAGTCGTTCCAGGGGCCGACGACGGTTCCGGGTGTCACGGGGCCCGTGTACACGCTGCGCGCCTGGATCTGGAAGGACAATCCGAGCGGTCTGTTCGCGCCGTGGAACCCGACGGTGACGTGCCCGTAGTCCCGGCCGTGGTCCCGGCCCGTGGTCCCGGCCCGTGGTCCCGGGTCAGGCACGCACGCGTGGACCCCGGCTCCTCCGCGAGGAACCGGGGTCCGCGGCCGTACGGGACGACGGGTCAGCGCACGAACACTCCCGCCTGGCTCGCCAGGTTCAGGAAGTACTGCGGTGCCACACCGAGCACCAGGGTGACCGCCACGCCGACGCCGATCGCCGCCATGGTGAGCGGTGACGGCACGGCGACCGTCGGGCCCTCGGGCCTGGGCTCGCTGAAGAACATCAGCACGATCACGCGGATGTAGAAGAACGCGGCGATCGCCGACGAGATCACACCGATCACGACCAGCGGGACCGCGCCGCCCTCGGCCGCCGCCTTGAAGACGGCGAACTTCCCGGCGAAGCCGGACGTCAGTGGGATACCGGCGAAGGCCAGCAGGAACACGGCGAAGACGGCTGCGACGAGGGGTGAGCGGCGGCCGAGCCCCGCCCACTTGGACAGGTGGGTCGCCTCGCCGCCCGCGTCGCGCACCAGGGTGACGACGGCGAACGCTCCGATGGTCACGAAGGAGTAGGCGGCCAGGTAGAAGAGGACCGACGACACGCCGTCCTTCGACGTCGCGATGACACCGGCGAGGATGAATCCGGCGTGTGCGATCGACGAGTACGCGAGGAGCCGCTTGAT
Source organism: Streptomyces sp. NPDC058457 (assembly GCF_042720695.1). Lineage (NCBI taxonomy): Bacteria > Bacillati > Actinomycetota > Actinomycetes > Kitasatosporales > Streptomycetaceae > Streptomyces > Streptomyces sp. NPDC058457. The sequence goes on from NZ_JBHXLU010000017.1 coordinate 58,223, forward strand.
GTCGGTCTGGGTGATCGCGACGATCGCGCCGCCCAGCATGGTGATGATCGCGACGCCCCACATGACCGGCCGCCAGTCCCAGCGCATGCCGGGCAGGACGACGTACAGCAGTCGCAGGAGTGCGCCGAACGCGGCGACCTTGGTGGCGGCCGCCATGAAGCCGGTCACCGGGGTGGGCGCGCCCTGGTAGACGTCGGGTGTCCACATGTGGAAGGGGACGGCGCCGACCTTGAAGAGCAGGCCCATGACGACCATCGCGGCGCCGATCAGGAGCAGCGCGTCGTTGCCCATGGTGTCGGCGAGGGCCGGGTCGACGCTGGTGACGGAGCCGTCGACGACCTGGGCGATGGTGGCGTACGACACCGAGCCGGCGTAGCCGTAGAGGAGGGCGATGCCGAACAGGGTGAACGCGGAGGCGAAGGCGCCGAGCAGGAAGTACTTGACGGCGGCTTCCTGTGACATGAGGCGCTTGCGGCGGGCCAGGGCGCACAGCAGGTAGAGCGGGAGGGAGAAGACCTCCAGGGCCACGAAGAGCGTCAGCAGGTCGTTGGCCGAGGGGAACACCAGCATGCCGGCGATGGCGAAGAGCAGGAGCGGGAAGACCTCTGTGGTGGTGAAGCCGGCCTTCACCGCGGCCTGCTCGCTGTCGCTGCCGGGCACGGAGGCGGCCTGGGCGGCGAAGGAGTCGACGCGGTTGCCGTGGGCCTCGGGGTCGAGGCGGCGTTCGGCGAAGGTGAACAGGCCGACGAGGCCGGCCAGCAGGATCGTTCCCTGCAGGAACAGGGACGGTCCGTCGACGGCGATGGCGCCCATGGCGGCGATGTGTGCCTTGGTGGTGCCGTATCCGTCGGCGGCCAGGGCGACGACTGCCGCGAAGGCGGCGCACAGGGCCACGGCGGAGACGAACACCTGGGCGTAGTAGCGCGACTTGCGCGGGACGAACGCCTCGACCAGCACCCCGACGATCGCCGCGCCGACGACGATCAGGGTGGGCGACAACTGTCCGTATTCGATCTTCGGTGCCGGGATCTTGGAGATCGGCTCGGCCGCGGTTGTCCACAGGCTGTGGACGGCTACTGCGCTCACTTGGCCGCCTCCACTGCGGGCTTCGGATCGGTCTTGTGTACGTCCGACATGGTCTGCTTGACCGCCGGGTTGACGATGTCCGTGACGGGCTTCGGATAGACGCCCAGGAAGATCAGCAGGACGATCAGCGGGGTGACCACGAGGAGTTCGCGTGGCTTCAGGTCGGGCATCGAGGAGACCGCCGGTTTCACCGGGCCCGTCATCGTCCGCTGGTAGAGGACGAGGGTGTAGAGCGCGGCGAGGACGATGCCGAAGGTGGCGATGATGCCGATCACCGGGTAGCGCGTGAACGTGCCGACCAGGACCAGGAACTCGCTCACGAAGGGGGCGAGTCCGGGCAGGGACAGGGTGGCCAGGCCGCCGATCAGGAAGGTGCCGGCGAGTACCGGGGCGACCTTCTGCACGCCGCCGTAGTCGGCGATGAGCCGGGAGCCGCGCCGGGAGATCAGGAAGCCGGCGACCAGCATCAGCGCGGCGGTCGAGATGCCGTGGTTGACCATGTAGAGGGTGGCGCCGGACTGGCCCTGGCTGGTCATCGCGAAGATGCCCAGGATGATGAACCCGAAGTGCGAGATGGACGCGTAGGCGACCAGTCGCTTGATGTCGCGCTGTCCTACGGCGAGCAGTGCGCCGTAGATGATGCTGATCAGGGCGAGCACGAGGATGGTGGGCGTCGCCCACTTCGACGCCTCCGGGAAGAGCTGGAGGCAGAAGCGGAGCATCGCGAACGTGCCGACCTTGTCGACGACCGCGGTGATGAGGACGGCGACGGGGGCGGTGGACTCCTGCATGGCGTTGGGCAGCCAGGTGTGCAGCGGCCACAGCGGCGCCTTCACCGCGAAGGCGAAGAAGAAGCCGAGGAACAGCCAGCGTTCGGTGCTGGTCGCCATGTGCAGCGTGCCGTTCGCGCGGGCCTGCACGATCTCGGTGAGGGAGAAGTTCCCGGCGACCGTGTAGAGGCCGATCACCGCGGCCAGCATGATCAGGCCGCCGACCAGGTTGTAGAGGAGGAACTTCACTGCGGCGTACGACCGTTGCGTCGACGCCGCTTCCTCGCCCTGCGCGTGGGCGCGGTCCCCGAAGCCGCCGATGAGGAAGTACATCGGGATGAGCATGGCTTCGAAGAAGATGTAGAAGAGGAAGACGTCGGTGGCCTCGAAGGAGATGATCACCATCGCCTCGACGGCCAGGATCAGGGCGAAGAAGCCCTGGGTGGGCCGCCACCGCTTGCTGCCGGTCTCCAGCGGGTCGGCGTCGTGCCAGCCGGCCAGGATGATGAACGGCATCAGCAGGGCGGTCAGGGCGAGCAGGGCGACCGCGATGCCGTCCACGCCCAGTTCGTACCGGACGCCGAAGTCACTGATCCAGGCGTGGGATTCGGTGAGCTGGTAGCGGGCGCCGCCGGGGTCGAAGCGGACCATGACGACGATCGCCAGGGCGAGCGTGGCGAGCGAGACCAGCAGTGCGAGCCACTTGGCGGCGGTGCGCCGGGCGGCCGGTACGGCTGCCGTGGCGACCGCGCCGACGGCCGGGAGGACCGCCGTCGCTGTCAGCAGAGGAAAGGACATCGGTATCAGACCGCCCTCATCAGCAGGGTCGCGGCGACCAGGAGGGCAGCGCCGCCGAACATCGAGACCGCGTACGAGCGCGCGTAGCCGTTCTGCAGCTTGCGCAGTCGGCCGGAGAGCCCGCCGAAGCCCGCCGCCGTGCCGTTGACGACCCCGTCAACCAGGGTGTGGTCGACATATACAAGGGAGCGGGTGAGGTGTTCGCCGCCACGGACCAGGACGACGTGGTTGAAGTCGTCCTGGAGGAGGTCGCGGCGGGCCGCGCGGGTGAGCAGCGAACCGCGCGGGGCGACGGCGGGGACGGGACGGCGGCCGTACTGGAGGTAGGCGATGCCGACGCCGATGATCAGGCACACCATGGTGGCGCCGGTGACCGTCGCCGCGCTGAGCGGGGAGTCGCCCTCGCTGTGGCCGGTGATCGGCTCCAGCCAGTGCAGGAAGCGGTCGCCGATGCTGAAGAAGCCACCGGCGAAGACCGAGCCGATCGCCAGGACGATCATCGGGATGGTCATGACCTTCGGGGACTCGTGCGGGTGCGGCTCGTGGCCGTGCTCGTCGGGCTGCCAGCGCTTCTCGCCGAAGAAGGTCATCAGCATCACGCGCGTCATGTAGAACGCGGTGATGGCCGCGCCGACCAGGGCGCAGGTGCCGAGGATCCAGCCCTCGGTGCCGCCCTTGGCGAACGCCGCCTCGATGATCTTGTCCTTGGAGAAGAAGCCGGACAGGCCCGGGAAGCCGATGATGGCGAGGTAGCCGAGGCCGAAGGTGATGAAGGTGACCGGCATGTACTTGCGCAGGCCGCCGTACTTGCGCATGTCGACCTCGTCGTTCATGCCGTGCATGACCGAGCCGGCGCCGAGGAACAGCCCGGCCTTGAAGAAGCCGTGCGTCACCAGGTGCATGATCGCGAAGACGTAGCCGATCGGTCCGAGGCCGGCTGCGAGGACCATGTAGCCGATCTGCGACATGGTCGAGCCGGCGAGGGCCTTCTTGATGTCGTCCTTCGCGCAACCGACGATCGCACCGAAGAGGAGGGTGACGGCGCCGACGACGGTGACGACGAGCTGGGCGTCCGGGGCCGCGTTGAAGATCGCTCCGGAGCGGACGATGAGGTAGACACCCGCGGTCACCATGGTCGCCGCGTGGATGAGGGCGGAGACCGGGGTCGGGCCCTCCATGGCGTCCCCTAGCCAGGACTGCAGCGGCACCTGGGCGGACTTGCCGCAGGCGGCGAGCAGCAGCATCAGGCCGATCGCGGTCAGCCTGCCCTCGGAGGCGTCGGTGGCGTGGCTGAGCACCGGGCCGAAGGCGAACGTGCCGAACGTCGTGAACATCAGCATGATCGCGATCGACAGGCCCATGTCGCCGACGCGGTTGACGAGGAAGGCCTTCTTGGCCGCCGTCGCCGCGCTGGGCTTGTGCTGCCAGAAGCCGATCAGCAGGTACGACGCGAGGCCGACGCCCTCCCAGCCGACGTACAGCAGCAGGTAGTTGTCGGCGAGGACGAGCAGCAGCATCGCCGCGAGGAACAGGTTGAGATAGCCGAAGAAGCGGCGGCGCTCGTCGTGCTCCATGTACCCGACCGAGTACAGGTGGATGAGCGAACCGACGCCGGTGATCAGCAGGACGAACGTCATCGACAGCTGGTCGAGGCGGAAGGTGACGTCCGCCTGGAAACCGGCCACCGGGACCCAGGTGAACAGGTGCTGCATCAGGGTGCGGTCGTCGGCGTTCCTGCCGAGCAGGTCGGCGAAGAGGATCACGCCGAACACGAAGGACGTCGTCGACAGGAGCGTGCCGACCCAGTGTCCTACGGCGTCCAGGCGGCGGCCGCCGACCAGGAGGACGGCCGCTCCGAGCAGGGGCGCCGCGATCAGCAGCGCAATCAGGTTCTCCACGATTCAGCGACCCCTTACAGCTTCATCAGGCTGGCGTCGTCGACCGAGGCCGAGTGCCGGGTACGGAACAGCGACACGATGATCGCGAGCCCGACCACGACCTCCGCGGCGGCGACGACCATCGTGAAGAAGGCGATGATCTGGCCGTCGAGATTGCCGTGCATCCGGGAGAAGACGACGAACGCGAGGTTGCAGGCATTCAGCATCAGCTCGATGCACATGAAGACGACGATCGCGTTCCGTCTGATCAGCACACCGGTGGCGCCGATCGTGAACAACAGGGCGGCGAGGTAGAGGTAGTAGACGGGGTTCACTTCGACGCCTCCTCGCTGCGCTTGAAGTTCGCGGGCTCGACCGGGGTCCGCTCCAGGCGTTCCTCGGAGCGCTGTTCCAGGGCCCGCAGGTCGCCCAGCGCCTCCGCGGACACGTCACGGAGCTGGCCGCGGTCGCGGAGCGTCTTGCTGACGGTGAGCTCGGACGGGGTGCCGTCGGGGAGCAGGCCGGCGATGTCCACGGCGTTGTGCCGGGCGTAGACGCCGGGGGCGGGCAGCGGCGGCAGGTGCTTGCCGTCGCGGACGCGCTGCTCGGACTGCTCGCGCTGGGTCCTGGGGCGCTCGGTGCGCTCCCGGTGGGTGAGCACCATGGCGCCGACGGCGGCGGTGATGAGCAGGGCGCCGGTGATCTCGAAGGCGAAGACGTACTTGGTGAAGATGAGGGCGGCGAGGCCCTCCACGTTGCCGTTGGCGTTGGCCTGGCCGGTGCCTTCGAAGTTCTTCAGGGAGGCGTTGGCGATGCCCGCGAGGAGCAGGACGCCGAAGCCGACCCCGCAGAGAAGGGCGAGCCAGCGCTGGCCCTTGATGGTCTCCTGCAGGGAGTCGGCGGCGGTCACGCCGACCAGCATCACCACGAAGAGGAACAGCATCATGATCGCGCCGGTGTAGACGACGATCTGCACGATTCCGAGGAAGTACGCGCCGTTGGCGAGGTAGAACACCGCCAGGACGATCATGGTTCCGGCGAGCGACAGCGCGCTGTGCACGGCCTTCTTCATGAAGACGGTGGACAGGGCGCCGATCACCGCGACGGTACCGAGGACCCAGAACTGGAAGGCCTCGCCGGTGGAGGTGGCGTAGGCGGCGAGCTGCGGGCTCATGCCTCCACCCCCTGGTCCTGGTCCTCGGGCTTCTCGCCCTTGGAGACGGCCACCTGGCGTACGGTCCCGGGCGCGGCCTCGGTGACCAGGCCCCGGTAGTAGTCCTGTTCGTCGGTCCCCGGGAAGATCGAGTGAGGGGTGTCGACCATGCCCTCTTCGAGACCGGCGAGCAGCTGCTCCTTGGTGTAGATGAGGTTGGCGCGGCTGCTGTCGGCCAGCTCGAACTCGTTGGTCATCGTCAGCGCGCGCGTGGGGCACGCCTCGATGCACAGGCCGCACAGGATGCAGCGGGCGTAGTTGATCTGGTAGACGCGCCCGTAGCGCTCGCCCGGTGAGTAGCGCTCCTCGTCGGTGTTGTCGGCGCCCTCCACGTAGATGGCGTCGGCGGGGCAGGCCCAGGCGCACAGCTCGCAGCCGACGCACTTCTCCAGGCCGTCCGGATGGCGGTTGAGCTGGTGCCGTCCGTGGAACCGCGGGGCCGTGGTCTTCTTCTGCTCCGGGTACTGCTCGGTCAGCCGCTTCTTGAACATGGCCTTGAAGGTCACGCCGAAGCCGGCCACGGGGTTCTGGAAACCGGGTTTGGTCTCCTTGGGCTCCTCAGCCATCGGACGCCTCCTTTCCATCCGAAGGTCCGTCACTGACAGTGTCGGGTCCGCCACTGACAATCAGCTCCCGCTCCCGGCGGGGGCTGCGCCGGGGCACCGGCGGCAGTTCCTGTCCGGGCAGCGGCGGTACGGGGAAGCCGCCCGCCATCGGGTCGAACGCGGCCTCCTCGGCCGCGGGCTGCGGGGCTTCCCTGCCCTTGTCGCGGAAGATGTCGACGACGAAGGACAGGAGCAGCAGGGCGAGGACTCCGCCGCCGACGTAGAGGGCGATGTCGGCGAAGTCGTAGTTCTGGTTGCGCAGGGTCCGGACGGTCGCGACGAGCATCAGCCAGACGACGGAGACCGGGATGAGGACCTTCCAGCCGAGCTTCATCAGCTGGTCGTAGCGCACGCGCGGGAGCGTGCCGCGCACCCAGACGAAGCCGAACAGCAGCAGCACGACCTTGGCGACGAACCAGAGCATCGGCCACCAGCCGTGGTTGGCGCCCGCCCAGACCGTGCTGATCGGCCACGGGGCCCGCCAGCCGCCGAGGAACAGGGTGGTCGACACGGCCGAGACCGTCACCATGTTGACGTACTCGGCGAGCATGAACATCGCGAACTTGATCGACGAGTACTCGGTGTTGAAGCCGCCGACCAGGTCGCCCTCGGACTCGGGCATGTCGAAGGGGGCCCGGTTGGTCTCGCCGATCATGGTGACGACGTAGATGATGAACGAGACCGGCAGCAGCAGGATGTACCAGCGGCCCTGCTGCTGGTCGACGATCGTGGACGTCGACATCGACCCGGAGTACAGGAACACGGAGGCGAACGCGGCGCCCATGGCGATCTCGTAGGAGATCATCTGGGCGCAGGAGCGCAGGCCGCCGAGGAGCGGGTAGGTGGAGCCGGAGCTCCAGCCGGCGAGGACGATGCCGTAGATGCCGACGGAGGCGACCGCGAGGATGTAGAGCATCGCGATCGGCAGGTCGGTGAGCTGCATCGTGGTGCGGTGGCCGAAGATGGAGATCTCGTTGTCGGCCGGGCCGAACGGGATGACCGCGATGGCCATGAACGCCGGGATCGCGGCGACGATCGGCGCGAGGATGTAGACGGCCTTGTCCGCGCGTTTGACGACGACGTCTTCCTTGAGCATCAGCTTGATGCCGTCGGCGAGCGACTGGAGCATGCCCCAGGGGCCGTGCCGGTTGGGGCCGACGCGCAGCTGCATCCAGGCGACGACCTTGCGCTCCATGACGATGGAGATCAGCACGGTCACCATCAGGAAGGCGAAGCAGAAGACCGCCTTGATGACGACCAGCCACCAGGGGTCGCGGCCGAACATGGAGAGGTCTTCAGCGGCGAAGTACGGGCTCATGCCTCCACCTCCTTGGGGGCCTCGCCGGCGGTGGCCGCCGGACCGATGCGGACGAGTGAGCCGGGCAGTGCCCCGGTGTCGGAGGCGACGCCGCCGCCGACCGAGTTCAGCGGGAGCCAGACCACGCGGTCGGGCATCTCGGTGATCCGGAGCGGGAGTTCGACGGAGCCGGAGCCTCCGGTGACGGCGATGAGGCCGCCGTTCTCGACGCCCGCCTCGGCGGCGGTCGCCGCGGACACGCGCGCGTGGGCGGCGTGCCGGGTGCCGGCCAGCGCCTCGTCGCCCTCCTGGAGGACGCCCTGGTCGAGGAGGAGCCGGTGCCCGGCGAGCACGGCCTCCCCGGCCGCGGGCCTGGGCAGCGATGCCGCCGTCTCCAGCGGGTCGGAGGCCTTGGGCCCGTCCCAGGCGCCGAGCCGGTCCAGCTCCGCCCGCGCGGTGCGCAGGTCGGGCAGGCCCAGGTGGACGTCCATGGCGTCGGCGAGCATCTGCAGCACGCGCGCGTCGGTGGGCGGGAGCCGCCGGGTCATCTGCTCGGGCTTGAGGGCGGCCTCGAAGAGACGCGCCCGGCCTTCCCAGTTGAGGAAGGTGCCGGCCTTCTCGGCGACCGCGGCGACCGGCAGGACGACGTCGGCGTGTTCGGTGACCTCGCTGGGCCGCAGCTCCAGCGAGACCAGGAAGCCGACGGCTTCGAGCGCCGTACGCGCGCGTGCCGGGTCGGGCAGGTCGGCGACCTCGACGCCCGCGACCAGCAGGGCGGAGACTTCGCCGCGGGCGGCGGCCTCGACGATCTGGCCGGTGTCGCGACCGTAGCGGAGCGGGAGTTCGGAGACGCCCCAGGCGGCGGCGACCTCCTCACGCGCGCGTGGGTCGGTGGCCGGACGGCCGCCCGGCAGCAGCGACGGCAGCGCACCGGCCTCGACCGCGCCACGCTCACCGGCCCGGCGCGGGATCCACACCAGCTGGGCGCCGGTGGCGGTCGCGGCCCGCACGGCGGCGGTGAGCCCGCCGGCGACCGATGCCAGCCGCTCTCCTACGACGATCACCGCACCGTCGGCACGCAGCGCTTCGGCGGCCCGGGAGCCGGGCTCCTCCAGGCCGACGCCGCTCGCGAGGGCGTCCAGCCACTCGGTCTCGGTGCCGGGAGCGGCCGGCAGCAGCGTGCCGCCGGCCTTCTCCAGTCCGCGCGTGGGGTACGTGGCGAGGGAGAACACCTGCTGCTTGCGCTTGCGCCAGGCCTTGCGCAGCCGCAGGAAGACGCCGGGGGCCTCCTCCTCCGACTCGAACCCGACCAGGAGGACGGCGGGTGCCTTCTCCACGGAGGTGTGCGTGACGCCCGTACCGTCCAGGTCTCGGCCGCGTCCCGCCACCTGTGCGGCCAGGAAGTCGGCCTCCTCACCGCTGTGCACGCGCGCGCGGAAGTCGATGTCGTTGGTGTCGAGGGCCACGCGCGCGAACTTGCTGTACGCGTAGGCGTCCTCGACGGTGAGCCGGCCGCCGGTGAGGACGCCGGCCCGGGAGCGGGCGGCGGCCAGGCCCTGGGCGGCCGCTTCGAGGGCCTCCGGCCAGGAGGCGGGTTCGAGCACGCCCAGGGAGTTGCGGACCAGCGGGGTCTCCAGGCGGTCCTTCTGCTGCGTGTACCGGAACGCGAAGCGTCCCTTGTCGCAGATCCACTCCTCGTTGACCTCGGGGTCGTTGGCGGCGAGCCGCCGCATGACCTTGCCGCGCCGGTGGTCGGTGCGGGTGGCGCAGCCGCCCGAGCAGTGCTCGCACACCGACGGCGAGGAGATCAGGTCGAAGGGCCGGGAGCGGAAGCGATACGCCGCCGAGGTCAGCGCGCCCACCGGGCAGATCTGGATGGTGTTCCCGGAGAAGTACGACTCGAACGGGTCGCCCTCGCCGGTGCCGACCTGCTGGAGTGCGCCGCGTTCCAGGAGCTCGATCATCGGGTCGCCGGCGACCTGGTCGGAGAACCGGGTGCAGCGCGCGCACAGCACGCACCGCTCGCGGTCCAGGAGCACCTGGGTGGAGATCGGGACCGGCTTCGCGTAGGTGCGCTTGCGGCCGTCGAAGCGGGACTCGGCGTTGCCGTGCGACATCGCCTGGTTCTGCAGCGGGCACTCGCCGCCCTTGTCGCAGACCGGGCAGTCCAGCGGGTGGTTGATGAGCAGCAGCTCCATCACCCCGTGCTGGGCCTTCTCGGCCACGGGTGAGGTGAGGTGAGTCTTCACCACCATCCCGTCCGTACAGGTGATCGTGCAGGAGGCCATGGGCTTGCGCTGGCCCTCGACCTCGACGATGCACTGGCGGCAGGCGCCGACCGGGTCCAGCAGGGGGTGGTCGCAGAAGCGCGGGATCTCGATGCCGAGCTGCTCGGCGGCGCGGATGACCAGGGTGCCCTTGGGCACGCTGATCTCGACGCCGTCGATCGTCAGCGTGACGAGGTCCTCCGGCGGGACCGCCGCCGTTCCCCCCGATGAGGGGGAACTCGTGGTCACGGTCATGCGTTCACCTCCGGGCGGTCCGCCCAGGCCGTCGACTTGGCCGGGTCGAAGGGGCAGCCCCGGCCCGTGATGTGCTGTTCGTACTCCTCACGGAAGTACTTCAGCGAGGAGAAGATCGGGGACGCTGCGCCGTCGCCGAGGGCGCAGAAGGACTTGCCGTTGATGTTGTCGGCGATGTCGTTCAGCTTGTCGAGGTCGGACATCACGCCCTTGCCGGCCTCGATGTCGCGGAGCAGCTGGACCAGCCAGTAGGTGCCTTCGCGGCAGGGGGTGCACTTGCCGCAGGACTCGTGGGCGTAGAACTCGGTCCAGCGGGTGACGGCGCGGACGACGCAGGTGGTCTCGTCGAAGCACTGGAGTGCTTTGGTGCCGAGCATGGAACCGGCGGCGCCCACTCCTTCGTAGTCGAGGGGGACGTCGAGGTGCTCGTCGGTGAACATCGGTGTCGAGGAGCCGCCCGGGGTCCAGAACTTCAGACGGTGGCCGGGGCGCATCCCGCCGCTCATGTCGAGGAGCTGGCGCAGGGTGATGCCGAGCGGCGCCTCGTACTGGCCGGGGCTCGCGACATGGCCGCTGAGGGAGTACAGCGTGAAGCCGGGCGACTTCTCGCTCCCCATCGACCTGAACCATTCCTTGCCCTTGTGCAGGATGGCGGGAACCGAGGCGATGGACTCGACGTTGTTCACAACAGTCGGGCAGGCGTAGAGCCCTTCGACGGCAGGGAAGGGGGGACGGAGCCGCGGTTGACCACGGCGGCCTTCGAGCGAGTCCAGCAGTGCGGTCTCCTCACCGCAGATGTACGCGCCGGCGCCGGCGTGCACGGTGAGGGTGAGGTCGAGTCCGCTGCCGAGGATGTTCTCGCCGAGGTAGCCGGCGTCGTATGCCTCGCGCACGGCCTCGTGCAGCCGCCGCAGGACGGGGACGACTTCACCACGCAGGTAGATGAAGGCGTGCGACGACCGGATGGCGTAGCACGCGATCACGATGCCCTCGATGAGGCTGTGCGGGTTGGCGAAGAGGAGCGGGATGTCCTTGCAGGTCCCGGGCTCCGATTCGTCGGCGTTGACAACTAGATAGTGCGGTTTGCCGTCTCCCTGCGGAATGAACTGCCACTTCATCCCGGTGGGGAACCCCGCGCCACCGCGGCCGCGCAGTCCGGACTCCTTGACGTAGGCGATCAGGTCGTCCGGTGACATCGTGAGCGCCTTGCGGAGCCCCTCGTATCCTTCGTGCCTTCGGTAGACGTCCAGGCTCCAGGACCGGTCCTCGTCCCAGAAGGCCGACAGCACGGGTGCCAGCAGCTTCTCGGGACTGGTGTCCTTCAGGTCGGGTGCCACCGTCATCACTCCCCCTCCTCTGCGGACGGTGCTTCCTGGGATCCCTGGGCGCGCGGATGGACCACGCGTGCGGTCTCGCCCTTGGCCAGGCGCAGGCCCACCAGTGAGGCGGGTCCCGCGCTGCCGCTCTCCTCCACGGCACCGGGCCGCTCGTCCGGGAAGCCGGCCAGGATCCGTGCGGTCTCCTTGAAGGTGCACAGCCGGGCGCCGCGTGTGGGCTCGACGTCCCGGCCCGCGCGGAGGTCGTCGACCAGGCGTTTGGCGCTGGCCGGGGTCTGGTTGTCGAAGAACTCCCAGTTGACCATCACGACCGGCGCGAAGTCGCAGGCCGCGTTGCACTCGATGTGCTCCAGGGTGACCTTGCCGTCGCCGGTGGTCTCGCCGTTGCCGACGCCGAGGTGCTCCTGGAGGGTCTCGAAGATCGCGTCGCCCCCCATGACCGCGCAGAGCGTGTTGGTGCAGACGCCCACCTGGTAGTCGCCGGAGGGCTTGCGCCGGTACATGGTGTAGAAGGTGGCGACGGCGGTGACCTCGGCGGTGGTCAGTTCCAGGACGTCCGCGCAGAACTGCATCCCGGTGCGTGTGACATGGCCCTCCTCCGCCTGCACGAGGTGCAGCAACGGCAGCAGGGCGGACCGGGAGTCGGGGTAGCGGGCGACGATGTCGCGCGCGTCCGTCTCCAGGCGGGCCCGGACGTCGTCCGGGTAGGCGGGCGCGGGCAGCTCGGGCATGCCCAGGCTGATACCGCGCTCCGAAGAAGAGGTGGTCACCGGTCGACGCCTCCCATCACGGGGTCGATGGACGCGACGGCGACGATGACGTCGGCGACCTGGCCGCCCTCGCACATCGCCGCCATGGCCTGCAGGTTGGTGAAGGACGGGTCGCGGAAGTGGACCCGGTAGGGACGGGTGCCGCCGTCGGACACGGCGTGCACACCGAGTTCGCCCTTGGGTGACTCGACGGCCGCGTAGGCCTGCCCGGGCGGGACCCGGAAGCCCTCGGTGACCAGCTTGAAGTGGTGGATCAGGGCCTCCATGGAGGTGCCCATGATCTTCTTGATGTGGTCGAGGGAGTTGCCGAGTCCGTCCGGCCCGAGGGCCAGCTGGGCGGGCCAGGCGATCTTCTTGTCGGCGACCATGACCGGTCCGGGCTGGAGCCGGTCCAGGCACTGCTCGACGATCCCGAGCGACTGGCGCATCTCCTCCAGGCGGACCAGGAAGCGGCCGTAGGCGTCGCAGGTGTCGGCGGTCGGGATCTCGAAGTCGTACGTCTCGTAGCCGCAGTACGGCTGTGCCTTGCGCAGGTCGTGCGGCAGGCCGGCGGAGCGCAGGATCGGGCCGGTGGCGCCGAGGGCCATGCAGCCGGCCAGGTCGAGGTAGCCGATGTCCTGCATGCGGGCCTTGAAGATGGGGTTCCCGGTGGCGAGCTTGTCGTACTCCGGGAGGTTCTTGCGCATCTTCTTCACGAACTCGCGGATCTGGTCGACCGCGCCGGGCGGCAGGTCCTGGGCGAGGCCGCCGGGGCGGATGTACGCGTGGTTCATCCGCAGGCCGGTGATGAGCTCGTAGAGATCGAGAATCATTTCACGATCACGGAATCCGTAGATCATGATCGTGGTGGCGCCGAGCTCCATGCCGCCGGTGGCGATGCACACCAGGTGGGAGGAGAGCCGGTTCAGCTCCATCAGGAGCACCCGGACGATCTCGGCGCGCTCGGTGATCTGGTCCTCGATGCCGAGGAGCTTCTCGACGGCGAGGCAGTAGGCGGTCTCGTTGAAGAAGGACGTCAGGTAGTCCATGCGCGTCACGAACGTGGTGCCCTGCGTCCACGTGCGGAACTCGAGGTTCTTCTCGATACCGGTGTGCAGGTAGCCGATGCCGCAGCGGGCCTCGGTGACCGTCTCGCCGTCGATCTCCAGGATGAGGCGGAGCACTCCATGGGTGGACGGATGCTGGGGACCCATGTTGACGACGATGCGTTCGTCGTCGGCGCGGGCCGCGGACTGGACGATCTCGTCCCAGTCGCCGCCGGTGACCGTATATACGGTGCCCTCGGTGGTCTCCCGCGGAGTTGCGTGCTGCGTGCTCATGAGTACGACCTCCGCTGGTCCGGAGCCGGGATCTGGGCGCCCTTGTACTCGACGGGGATGCCGCCGAGGGGGTAGTCCTTGCGCTGCGGATGGCCCTGCCAGTCGTCCGGCATCATGATCCGCGTCAGGGCCGGGTGACCGTCGAAGACGATCCCGAAGAAGTCGTAGGTCTCGCGCTCGTGCCAGTCGTTGGTCGGATAGACGGAGACCAGGGACGGGATGTGCGGGTCGGCGTCAGGGGCGCTGACCTCCAGGCGGATCAGCCGGTTGTGGGTGATCGAGCGCAGGTGGTAGACGGCGTGCAGCTCGCGGCCCTTGTCGTGCAGGTAGTGGACGCCGCTGACGCCGGTGCACAGTTCGAAGCGCAGGGCCGGGTCGTCGCGCAGGGTGCGGGCGACGCGCGGCAGATGCTCGCGTTCGATGTGGAAGGTGAGCTCGCCGCGGTCGACGACCGTCTTCTCGATGGCGTTGTCCGGGAGCAGGCCCTGCTCCTCCAGTGCGCCCTCCAGCTCGTCGGCGACCTCGTCGAACCAGCCGCCGTAGGGGCGGGCCGCCGGTCCCGGGAGCCGGACCGAGCGGACCAGGCCGCCGTAGCCGGAGGTGTCGCCGCCGTTGTTCGCGCCGAACATGCCGCGCTGGACGCGGATCTCCTCACCGCCCTGGCCGCGCTGGCCCGGGAGGTTGTCGGTGGCCAGGTCCTTCTCGGGGTTGACCCCGTTGTGGCCGTTCGCGTCGCTCACCGCAGCAGCCCCTTCATCTCGATCGTGGGCAGGGCCTTGAGCGCCGCCTCCTCCGCCTCCCGGGCCGCTTCCTTCGCGTTGACGCCGAGCTTGGAGGTCTGGATCTTGTGGTGGAGCTTGAGGATCGCGTCCATCAGCATCTCGGGGCGCGGCGGGCAGCCGGGCAGGTAGATGTCGACGGGCACGATGTGGTCGACGCCCTGGACGATCGCGTAGTTGTTGAACATGCCGCCCGAGGACGCACAGACGCCCATGGAGATCACCCACTTGGGGTTGGGCATCTGGTCGTAGACCTGCCTGAGCACCGGCGCCATCTTCTGGCTGACCCGGCCGGCGACGATCATGAGGTCGGCCTGGCGGGGTGAGCCGCGGAAGACCTCCATGCCGAAGCGGGCCAGGTCGTAGCGGCCGGCGCCGGTGGTCATCATCTCGATGGCACAGCAGGCGAGGCCGAAGGTGGCGGGGAAGACGGACGCCTTGCGCACCCAGCCCGCGGCCTGCTCGACGGTGGTCAGCAGGAATCCGCTCGGCAGCTTTTCTTCGAGTCCCATGTCTAAAGGCCCCTCAGTCCCATTCCAGGCCGCCGCGCCGCCACACGTACGCGTAGGCGACGAAGACGGTGAGCACGAAGAGCAGCATCTCCACGAGCCCGAAAACACCCAGGGCGTCGAAGGTGACGGCCCAGGGGTAGAGGAAGACGATCTCGATGTCGAAGACGATGAAGAGCATCGCCGTCAGGTAGTACTTGATCGGGAAACGCCCGCCGCCGGCCGGCGTGGGGGTCGGCTCGATACCGCACTCGTAGGCTTCGAGCTTGGCGCGGTTGTACCGCTTCGGACCGATCAGCGTGGCCATGACCACGGAGAAGATCGCAAAGCCTGCCCCGAGGGCTCCCAGTACGAGGATGGGCGCATAGGCGTTCACCGCTCCTCGCTCCTCTCAGTCGGCACTGACTGGTGGCGGTTCGGATCGGGCTCCCCACCTGCCTCATCCGTCACGCGAACCCCGCGCGTCCCGGGCGAAGATCGCGAACATGTGAAGCAGGTCACAAGCCCAACTGCCTCGCATCTTATGCCCGCCGCTCTGTGATCTGCGACACGGGGTATTACACAAGCTTTGTGATCTCCACCACCTGACGATCGATCATGAAGTCGGATGAGCAGTGATCTTCACACGCGAAGCGTTCGACTGATCACCAGAAGTGACATTTTCGACCGTTGATGCAGACAGGAGGGGGTTTCGGGCGGGCGTCTCCATATCAAGAGAGTTCCCCTGCATGCAAATTCGCGATGGACGGGGCGCCTTGATAGAGGGCCGCATTCACACATCAGAGGGAGGCGTGAGACGCGATGTGGACGCGTGCACGCGTTCACGAACCCGGACGCGCGAGACGCGCCCCTCCCGGTAACCGTTCCGTGACCTCCGCCACATTGATGAGAGGCGTCTGAGAACCGGGCTTGGCCAACCATCCGAACCGATGGTAAGTCGCGGGCAATTCGGACGTAACAGCGAAAGGGCGTGATCACAGGCTTGATCGCGAGCGTCCGCAATGTCCGTTACGGCGTCAATAAAGAAAGACATGCGAGGGATTCACAGTCTCGATTGAGCAACTGTGGCGCAGCACACGTTTCTTGAAGATATGAAGGAGCCCCTGATACCGGTTGTTCCCATGTCCCACACCGCTCACATACGCAGCCACCGGAAGCCCCGCCGCAGCGCGACGACAAACATCGCCGTGCGTGCCGGAGTTGCCAGTGGCGTCCTCGGCATGGCAGCGGCGGGCGCGGCCTCGGCGAGTGCCGCCGAACCCGTGACGCAGACGCTCGAACTGCCCACACTGACGGCCGATCTGGCCACCCAGGTGGCCCAGTCCGCCGACGCCACGCAGCAGGCCGCGGCGAACTACACCCTCCAGGCCGAGCGCAACGAGGCCGCCGCAAATGCCGCGAAGCAGGCAAAGGCGGACCTCGCCGACGCGAAGCAGAAGGCCGAGGCCAAGAAGAAGAAGGCCGAGGAGGCCCGCAAGGCCGCCGCAGAGCGCGCCGCCTCGCGCAGCGCCGAGCGGACCACCCTGAGCGCCTCCACGAGCTCCAGCAGCTCCACGAGCACGTCCACGGCGACCGGTTCGGCCGCCGCGGTGGTCGCCTTCGTGAAGGCGCAGATCGGTGACGCCTACGTCTCCGGCGGCACGGGTCCCAACTCGTGGGACTGCTCGGGTCTCGTCCAGGCCGCCTTCAAGTCCGTCGGCGTCAGCCTGCCGCGCGTCTCCCAGGACCAGTCGACACAGGGCACCCAGGTCTCGCTGAGCAACCTCCAGCCCGGCGACATCCTCTACTGGGGCAGCGCCGGCAGCGCGTACCACGTGGCGGTGTACGTCGGCGACGGCATGTTCGTCGGCGCGCAGAACCCCTCCAGCGGCGTCGGTGAGCACCCGCTGTCGTACGACCCGCCGACCGGCGCGGTGCGGGTGCTCTGACAACCCGGGCAACAAGGACAACTCAGGCATCGCACAAGCACGGTAGGGCCGCAGCCGCTCGGGGGCAGCGGCCCTTCCGGCATGCCCGCCCCGGCACGGATCACCCCCGCATCGCCACGGATCACCCCGGCGCCAGCCACCCTCCCCCCGGTTGTCCACAGGCCACAGGCCCTCGCGAGGGTTTTCCACAGGCCCGCCCGCGATCCGGTGACTCCTGGGATGCTCGGTGCAGGCCGCTCGCCCGGAGCGGCGGCCCCGAGATCCGAGAAGGAGACACCGCGATGCCACGCGTCTTCGTCCAGGGAAACCCCGTGGACTACTACCCCCGGCACGCCCCCGAGGCCCGGAGCGGTTCGGTGCGCCGGATCACCGAGACCGGCGAGGACGTCCTGCACAGGCCGTGCCGGGACGTCACCGAGTTCGGCCCCGACCTCGCCGCGCTCATCGACGACATGTTCCTCACCATGTACATCGCCGACGGAGCCGGCCTCGCGGCCAACCAAGTCGGGGTCGACCTGCGACTGTTCGTGTACGACTGCCTCGATGACGACGGTATCCGACATGTCGGTCACATCGTCAACCCCGTGCTGGCTGCGCAGGACCCGGCCGGCCGCCGGCTGCTCGACGACAGTGAGGGATGCCTGTCGGTGCCGGGTGCCGCGATGGACGTGCCGCGGCCGGACCGGGCGGTCGTGCACGGACAGGACAAGAACGGCAATCCCCTCATCCTTGAGGGAACGGGGTATTTCGCCCGCTGCCTGGCGCACGAGACCGACCATGTGAACGGACGCGTGTATCTCGACCGGCTCTCCAGGCGGGAGCGGAAGGAAGCGCTCCGGCAGATGACGGACCGGCGGGAGGACGTCTACGCCCGCCGGGCCGCCAACATCGAGGCGCTCACCTCGTAGCGCGGGCGGTCACGCCTTCGGGGCCACCTTGCTCAGGCCGTTGATGATGCGGTCCATCGCGTCGCCGCCGGTCGGGTCGGTGAGGTTCGCGAGGAGCTTCAGGGTGAACTTCATCAGCAGCGGGTGGGTCAGGCCGCGCTGGGCCGCGATCTGCATGACCTTCGGGTTGCCGATGAGCTTCACGAAGGCGCGGCCCAGCGTGTAGTAGCCGCCGTAGGTGTCCTTGAGGACGCGCGGGTAGCGCTGCAGGGCGAGTTCGCGCCCGCTGGGCGTGGCCCGCGCGTGCGCCTGGACGATGACGTCGGCGGCGATCTGGCCGGACTCCATGGCGTAGGCGATGCCCTCGCCGTTGAAGGGGTTCACCAGGCCGCCGGCGTCGCCGACGAGGAGCAGGCCGCGCGTGTAGTGGGGCTGGCGGTTGAAGGCCATGGGCAGGGCGGCGCCGCGGATCGGGCCGGTCATGTTCTCGGGGGTGTAGCCCCAGTCCTCGGGCATGGAGGCGCACCAGGCCTTGAGGACCTCGCGCCAGTCCAGTTCCTTGAAGGAGTCGGAGGTGTTCAGGACGCCCAGACCGACGTTGGAGGTGCCGTCGCCCATGCCGAAGATCCAGCCGTAGCCGGGCAGCAGGCGGTCCTGGGGGCCGCGGCGGTCCCAGAGTTCCAGCCAGGACTCCAGGTAGTCGTCCTCGTGACGGGGGGAGGTGAAGTAGGTCCGGACGGCCACGCCCATCGGGCGGTCCTCGCGGCGGTGCAGGCCCATCGCGAGGGAGAGCCGGGTGGAGTTGCCGTCGGCGGCCACGACGAGCGGCGCGTGGAAGGTGACTTCGCGCTTCTCCTCGCCGAGCTTGGCGTGCACGCCGGTGATCCGGCCGGTGCGCTCGTCGACGATCGGGGCGCCGACGTTGCAGCGTTCGAAGAGGCGGGCACCGGCCTTCTGTGCCTGGCGGGCGAGCTGTTCGTCGAAGTCGTCCCGTTTGCGGACCAGGCCGTAGTCGGGGAAGGAGGCGAGATCCGGCCAGTCCAGCTGGAGGCGGCTGCCGCCGCCGATGATGCGCAGGCCCTTGTTGCGCAGCCAGCCGGCCTCCTCGGAGATGTCGACGCCCATGGCGACCAGCTGCTTCACTGCGCGCGGGGTGAGTCCGTCGCCGCACACCTTCTCGCGCGGGAACTCGGTCTTCTCCAGCAGGAGTACGTCCAGACCGGACTTGGCGAGGTGGTACGCCGTCGTGGAGCCGGCTGGCCCCGCGCCGACGACGATGACATCGGCGGTGTTTTCGGAGAGGGGCTCGGTCACGGCAGGGTCTCCCCAAGGCTCGAAATCGCGTGCCGACCGGCACTGGACATGGGCAGTCTATTCAGCGGTACTGATCACCCGGCTGAAGGGCTGCCCCTGTGAACCGAGCTCTCCCCGCGGTACGGCTGCGTGTACCCACGCACGAGGACGCGTTCGCCTGGCATCGGGTCTTCGACGACCCGGAGGTCATGGAGTTCCACGGCGGCAGGTCCGCCGAGCTGTCCGTCTACGAGGAGCTCACCGCTCGCCAGCGCCGGCACGACGCGGAGCTCGGCTTCTGCCTGTGGACGATGACCGACGAGGCCGGCCAGGTCATCGGCTTCACGGGTGCGCAGCCGTGGGCGCCGGACTGGGGGCCCAGGGGCGAGATCGAGATCGGCTGGCGGCTCGGGCGGGCCCACTGGGGCAAGGGGTACGTGACGGCGGCGGCGCACATGACGCTGGGGCGGCTGCGGGCGGCGGGCGTGCCGGACGTGGTGGCGATGGTGCGGCCGGGGAACGAGCGGTCCGTCGCGGTCACCCGGCGCCTCGGGATGGAACTGGCCGAGACGTTCCCGCACCCACGGCTCCCCGAGGAGGCGCTCTGCTTCCGGCTCGACCTGCGGGGCGGCAGCCCGATTGACTACAGAGAGTAACGATCTGTTACAGAAAGACACTTGGCGCTTCCGGCCGCCACATGCCGGGGGTTACCCTTCCAGTACCGCTGGGGGTGACATCTGTGCATATAACACCCAAAACACCCGAAGTGCGCGTGCCACGGCTGGTCGGGCTGATGGCCGTGGACGCGCGCGAGACCGCCCGGGCGCGGGGTCTGTTCCTCAACGCGCCGGATCGGCCGGACTTCCATCTCACGGTCGTCGACTACGTCGTACGCCAGTTCCCGCAGCCCGGTGCCGAGGTGCCGCAGGACTCGATGGTGTACGTGTGGTTCGACTTCGGTGAGGGCGAGGGCGGCGGGGGCGTGCGCGAGCCACGCATCCCGCGGCCGCCGACGGGCGGGCTGCAACGGGAGCTGGACCGGCCCGGGGACGCCTTCGAGGTGAGCAGCCTGTGAGTCCCTGGTCGGGGCTCAGGCCTCCTTGAAGCCCCGGTGCAGGGCCACGATCCCGCCGGTGAGGTTGCGCCAGGCCACCTTCGACCAGCCCGCCGCACGCAGCCGTCCGGCCAGTGCGGGCTGGTCGGGCCAGGCGCGGATGGACTCGGCGAGGTAGACGTAGGCGTCCGGGTTGGAGGAGACCGCCCGGGCGACCGGCGGCAGTGCGCGCATCAGGTACTCGGTGTAGACGGTCCTGAAGGGCGCCCAGGTCGGGTGCGAGAACTCGCAGATCACGACCCGGCCGCCGGGCCGCGTCACCCGGTACATCTCACGCAGGGCCGCGTCGGTGTCCTGGACGTTGCGCAGCCCGAAGGAGATGGTCACGGCGTCGAAGGTGTCGTCCCCGAACGGCAGCCGGGTGGCGTCCCCCGCGGTGAAGGGCATCCAGGCGTTGCGCTGCTTGCCGACCTGGAGCATCCCCAGGGAGAAGTCGCAGGGCACGACGTAGGCGCCGGCCCGGACGAACGGCTGGGAGGAGGTGCCCGTGCCGGCCGCCAGGTCCAGGATCTTCTGCGCGGGGCGCGCGTCGACCGCCTTGGCGACCTCCTTCCGCCACTGCCGGTCCTGGCCCAGCGACAGCACGTCGTTGGTCAGGTCGTACCGTTCCGCCACGTCGTCGAACATCGAGGCGACTTCGTGCGGCTGCTTGTTCAGGGAAGCGCGGGTCACGCTCGCCATTCTTGCAGCACGCCCTCAGGGGAGAAGCTTCGGCTTCTTCTTCGCGGCCACGTCCTCCACCCAGCCGCACGCCACGATGAACACCGCGATCAGGATCCAGCCCACGCCGAACATGAACCACTGGCTGTCCAGCGGGAGCCACTTCTCGAACGCGGGCACGTTCCACATCTGGTCGATCAGCGGGACCGCGAGGACCAGGGCGATCTCGTGCCAGAGGTAGATCGTCACCGCGCGGGCGTTGAAGATCGTGACCGTGCGGTCGAGTTTCTTGTACCGGGTCAGCCAGGCGAAGTCGATCTTGAAGTACGCCTTCGCCCACATCAGCAGCATCACGAAGCCGGCCGACCAGAAGGCCTGCGCGAGGGGGTTCTCGTCCAGGTCGTAGGTGCCGAAGTCGGCCTGGTGCGAGAAGGCGTACCAGCCGCCGTAGCCGATCGCGGCGAGCGAGCCTACGACCACCAGGGCCGGCTTCATCCGCTGGAGCACGCCGTCGCGGTGCGCGAAGCCGAGGATCCAGCAGAAGAGGTACGTCGACAGGTCCCACAGGGCGCTGCCGAACCGGTTGTCCGGGCCCGACCAGACGAAGTTCAGGACCAGGATCGGGGCGAGGGAGAGGAGGAGCACCGGGATCGGGGCCTTGCGGAAGATCCACAGCAGGGCCGGCGAGAGGAGCACGAACCAGAGGTAGGTGCGCAGGTACCAGAGGATCTCCCAGGCCTGGGTGCCCCACGCGTTGCCCGGCGGGTCGCCGAGCGGCACGATCCAGTAGACGATCTCCCAGCCCGGCATCCAGTCGTGGATCAGCATCGCCAGGACGACGAAGAAGCCCCAGAACCAGAAGGGCGGCAGGAGGCGGCGAAGCCGGCTCTTGACCACCTTGAGCGCCGGACGCTCCAGGGACTTCGCCATGAGGGTGCCGGCGAGGCCGAACATGATGCCCATGGAGGGGAACACCATGCCGCACCAGGCCCAGCCGAAGGTGTGGTAGGTGACGACGCGGATGAGGGCGACGGCACGGAGGGTGTCGAAGTAGCGGTCCCTTGCGGGGGGCTTGGGCCGCGGGTTCGGGTCGGACTCGTTGGCGTCTGCTTGTTCGGCGCCCGGAGCTGTGGGCTGTGCCCACCCGTTCCGCCCTGCGGAACGACTGCCCACAGCAGTTGAGTCGGGTGCCGGTTCCGGGGAGTCCGGTTCAACGAGGGGCAGTGGGGCCGTTTGGTCCGGCGCCGGGGTGTAGCCGTAGTCGGCGTACTGCTGTTGCTGGGGGTACGGCTGCTGGGCGTACTGCTGCTGGCCGCCGTAGGGGCCGTGGTCGTAGCCGTTGTAGCCCTGCTGGTACGGGTTCTGCTGGTACGGGTTCTGCTGGTCCCAGCTCATCAGCCGCTCACCCCCGCCGGGGTGCCGACCTCGCCCGTGCGCTTGAGTTTCTGCCAGCGCAGGCGGCCGCCGGTGAGGGCGGTGATGCAGGAGTGGATGAGGACGAGGTACATCATCTGGCGGTAGGCCAGCTGCTGCAGCGGCATCATCGCGAGATAGCGGTACCTCTCCTTGTCCAGGCGGAACGCGTAGGCGGCGCAGGCCAGTTGGATGCCGAGGACGGCGAGCCAGGCAAGCAGGGCCGCCTCGAAGTCGACGAAGATCATCGAGTAGACGGTGAAGACGTCGATCAGCGGGGCGAAGACCGGGGTGACGATCTGGAAGAGGACGACGAGGGGCATGCCGACGCGGCCGAAGCGGCCCGAAGGACCCTTGTCTGTCAGGGACTTGCGGTGCTTCCACAGGGCCTGCATGGTGCCGTAGGACCAGCGGTAGCGCTGGGACCACAGCTGCTTCAGCGAACCGGGCGCCTCCGTCCAGGCCTTGGCGTGCTCCTGGTAGACGACCCGCCAGCCCGCGCGGTGCATGGCGATGGTGATGTCGGTGTCCTCGGCGAGGGTGTCCTCGCTCATGCCGCCGACCTCCAGGACCGCCTCGCGGCGGAAGGCGCCGATCGCGCCGGGGATGGTCGGCATGCAGCGCAGCAGGTCGTACATGCGGCGGTCCAGGTTGAAGCCCATCACGTACTCGATGTGCTGCCAGGCGCCGATGATCGTGTTGCGGTTACCGACCTTGGCGTTGCCGGCGACCGCGCCGACCTCGGGGTCGGCGAACGGCTGCACGAGGTGCCGTACCGTCTCCGGCTCGAAGACCGTGTCGCCGTCCATCATCACGACGATGTCGTAACTGGCATTGCGCACACCGTTGTTGAGGGCGGCCGGCTTGCCCGCGTTCTCCTGCCGGATGACCCGGACGTTGGGCATGCCGAGCTTGTCGGCGGCGGCGCGGGCGATCTCCGAGGTGCCGTCCGTGGAGCCGTCGTCGACGACGATGACCTCGATCGGGTGGGTGCTCTGCGCCAGCGACTCCAGGGTGTTGGCGATGCACTCCTTCTCGTTGTACGCCGGGACGATCACGCTCACCGGTCTGGTGACCGTCGCCCCCCAGCTGAACCGGCGTTTGTTGCGCAGCCGGTAGTGGCGGCGGGCGATGAGCAGCATCATCCCGAAGCGGCCCATGACCGCGATGCCGACGACGAACAGCAGACCGGAGAGGACCGGGAGGGCCCACTCGGCTATCGCGACCGCCACGATGAGCGCCTTGCCCTCGTAGAGGGTCATGCCGGTGGCCGTGCGATGAGCGGCCTGGAGGCGGGAGACGGTGGTGGCGCCGGTGCCGGTGCCGCTGTTGGGGGCGGTACCGCCCTCACCGTTCGGGGCGGAGCCGTTCGGGGCGGTGCCGGTGCCGGGCTGGGACCCGGTGCCGGTGCCGGTGCTGCCGGTGCTCGTACCGGTTCCGGTGCCGGTCACGCCGGCCTCGGTGACCCCGGTGGTGGTCTGGCTGTTCGAGCCGGTGCTCGCGGCGGCGGCCTGCCGGTTGGTGGTGCTCCGCTTCTGGATGACGCCGCTGACGGTGGTGAAGGTGTAGCCCTTCGCCTTCATCTTCTTGATGTACGTCGGCAGCGCCTTGATCGTCTGCGAGCGCTCGCCGCCGGCGTCGTGGAAGAGGACGGCGGCGCCCTTGGTGCCGCTCGGCGTGGCCCACTTGACGATCTTCGAGACGCCCGGCTTCTTCCAGTCGTCGCTGTCGGTGTCGACGAAGACGCTGGTGTAGCCCTCGTCGCCGAGCTTCTTGTAGACCGGCCAGCTGTAGTTGTCGATGGCGTCGGTCTCGGAGGAGTACGGCGCGCGGAAGAGGGTCGTCGTGATGCCGGCCGCGCCCGCCAGCGCGAGCTGTGTCTGCTGCATCTCGCGGTTGATCCGGGCGTCGCTCTGGTACGACAGGTCGACGTGCGTGAACGTGTGGACGCCGACCTCGTTGCCCTGCTGGACCATCGTCTTCACGATGCTCGGGTAGCGCGACACCATGGAGCCGACCAGGAAGAACGTGGCGGGCACGTCGTACTGCTCGAGGATCTTGAGGACCTGCGGGGTGTAGGTCGGGTTCGGGCCGTCGTCGAAGGTGAGGGCGATGGTCTTGGAGGGGACCGAGACGGTGGACGCCTGGCCGCCCCGGAAGGTGAGGATCGGGCCGCCGTCGAGGATCTTGTCCGGCACCTTGCTCGAGCTGGCGCCGGTGCGGACCCGCTGGTCGCCGCCGACCTCTGCGCGCAGATAGCCGTCGAGCAGCATCACGCAGGTCAGCGCCAGCAGAAGCAGCAGCGCGAGGATGACACGTGGTTTCTGCAGCGCCGCGGCCCTGCCCGCCGCCCGCTCGATGCGGGTGGGGGCGCGCCTGCGGCCGCGTGAGGACGTCGGTGTAGTCATGGGAAGAGGCCTGCGTTTCCGGTCAGTCGGCGGTGGCGGATGCGGAGGCGGACGAGGTGGCGGCGGTCGAGGGCAGCGACGACGGGCGGCCGCTGGGCACGCCGGCCTGACGGCCGATGCCGCCCTGCGGGCGCACGCCGCCGGGGGCGTTGCCGGCGCGCGCGAAGTCCGGGATCAGCGAGTCCGGGGTGAGCGAGGTTCCCCAGCCCATGAAGGCGGCGCCGAGCACTCCCGTGTAGGCGAGGCAGACGACGCCGAGGAGGAGGCCGACACGCCGCAGCACCTTGGACCGGCGCCCGGAGGAGTCGACGAACACGGGCCCCTCGGCAGACCCGTTGCCTTGTTTGCGGCGGCGACCGCGCACGGCGGCGCGGCTTTCGATGGCAGGCTCGGATTGCATTCCCCGGATATTAGGGAGTCTTTATGTGATCGTCTTCAGAGTTCTTGTGAAGTGCCCATGAGAAACCCCTTAACCTATCTTTTGGCTGAGAGATTCTGTGAACACCTGCGGCGGTCGCCGGGGATGAGAAACCACCTCAACATCCCTTTTGCTCCGCACCTTTCGCCCCATTCACCCCTTTCATTCCATGAGGTTTCTATGTATTGATCGGACCGTTGAACACCATGACCGTGTGAGACGTTTTCCTTTGGAATCAGGCTTTGTTTCGAGCCTGAGACACAAATCACGAGAGCGGGTGCATCTTAATGCGGAGTTTCCTCAGGCCGGCTGCTGGGCTTACCTGCCTGTTTGCCATGGCAGTCGCGGGGTGCTCCTCGGGCTCCGACGGCACGTCGGACGCGGCGCCCGCACCGTCGAAGAAGGCGTCCGCCTCCGCGAGTGAGGCCGACGGCTCGGACGGTTCCAGCACGTCGTACGCGCCCTACGTCAGCGCCACGGAGGCCGCCGACACGGACGACGCCGGGTCGCCCTCGACGTACAACCTCGCGTTCGTGATCGCCGGCGGCAGCAGCTGCACGCCCGCGTGGAACGGGACGGACGCGATAGGCGACTCGACCGTGAAGTCGCGGATCTCCAAACTGAAGGAGGACGGTGCGACGGTCCGGGTGTCCTTCGGCGGGGCCTCCGGGAAGGAGCTGGCGACGACGTGCTCCAGCGCGTCGAAACTCGCCGCCGCGTACGGTGCTGCGCTGGACGCCGCGGGCTCCGCCCAGGCGGACTTCGACATCGAGGGCGACACGCTGACCGACTCCGGCTCGGTCGCCCTGCGGTCGGAGGCGATCGCGCTGCTCCAGAAGGAACGGCCGGACCTGGAGGTCTCCTTCACGCTTCCCGTGATGCCGTCGGGGCTCGACTCCGACGGCCTCGCGCTGCTGGAGTCCGCGAACAAGTACGACGTGCAGGTCTCGACGGTCAACATCATGACCATGAACTACGGCGAGTCGTACGACGGGGACATGGGCGACTACGCGGTCACCTCGGCGAAGGCCACGCACACGCAGCTGAAGAAGGTGTTCGGGCTGTCGGACGCGGGGGCGTGGGGCGGGATGGCGCTGACCTCGATGATCGGGGTGAACGACGTCGACGGGGAGACGCTCTCGCTGTCCGACGCGAAGGATGTGCGGGCGTTCGCAGAGGAGGAGGGGGTCGCGTGGGTGTCGATGTGGTCGACGTTCAGGGATCAGCAGTGTGCGAGCGGGAGTTCGGGGGATGACGACGCGGCCACGAATTGCAGTGGGGTGAGCCAGAGTTCGGGGGCGTTCGGGAAGGCGTTCGCGGGCTGAGTGCCGTGTGCGGGTAGTCGGGGGCTGGTCGCGCCCACGCGGCGGCAGCCGCAAATCCAATACAGCCCCGCGCCCCTACGGGGCGCTTCTATCGACGTCTGTGGACAAGGCGCCCGGCGCACACCGTCGCGAGGCACACATCCGCCGCGTCGAAGACCACCAGGTCGGCCCGGGTGGTCTGCATGAGCGTCGGCTGTACGGGCGCGCCCGGAAGAACCGCCACGTCATTGCGCTCCGCCGCCGACCTGAGCTCGGGCGAGTCGACGTATCGCTCCAGGACCGCCGTCGCTCCCAGCTTCAGCACCGCGTGCACGCGCTCTCGCGGGCTCGGTGCGTCCGGGAGCGGGCCCTCGTGGACGCGGGCGGGGCCCAGCGCACCCGGCCAGGTGCGGACCCGCGCTCGCGGGAAGCGCTCGCGCAGCTCCTCGTACGGCCCCACGGCCGCGATCCGGTCCTGTACGACGGCCACCGCACCGTTCTCCACCGGCTCGGCGTCCCAGGTGACGAAGACCCGGTCCGCCGTGTGAATCGTCTCCACGAATACGTCGGTTACGTCGGTTACGTCAGTTGGAGGCGAGGAGCTTCAGCTCGGGGTGTGCGGTGCCGCCCTCGATCGCCGTCGAGGAGATGTGGGACATCACCCGCTCGTCGACCGGGTCGTTCGCCGGGTCGTCGTGGACGACGAGGTGCTCGTACGTCGTGGCGCGCTGCGCCGGGACGCGGCCCGCCTTGCGGATCAGGTCGATGATCTCCAGGCGGTTGGAGCGGTGCTTGGCGCCGGCGGAGGAGACGACGTTCTCCTCCAGCATGATCGAGCCGAGGTCGTCCGCGCCGTAGTGGAGCGAGAGCTGGCCGACCTCCTTGCCGGTGGTCAGCCAGGAGCCCTGGATGTGGGCGACGTTGTCCATGAAGAGGCGGGCGATGGCGATCATCCGCAGGTACTCGAAGAGCGTGGCCTGGGTGCGGCCCTTCAGGTGGTTGTTCTCGGGCTGGTAGGTGTACGGGATGAAGGCGCGGAAGCCGCCCGTGCGGTCCTGGACGTCCCGGATCATGCGCAGGTGCTCGATGCGCTCGGCGTTGGTCTCGCCGGTGCCCATGAGCATGGTCGAGGTGGATTCGACGCCCAGCCTGTGGGCGGTCTCCATGATCTCCAGCCAGCGCTCGCCGCTCTCCTTGAGGGGCGCGATGGCCTTGCGGGGGCGCGCGGGCAGGAGCTCCGCGCCGGCGCCCGCGAAGGAGTCCAGGCCGGCCTCGTGGATGCGGGTGATGGCCTCCTCGACGGAGACGCCGGAGATCCGGGCCATGTGCTCGACCTCGGAGGCGCCCAGGGAGTGGATCACCAGCTGCGGGAACGCGTCCTTGATCGCCTTGAAGTGCTTCTCGTAGTACTCGACGCCGAAGTCGGGGTGGTGGCCGCCCTGGAACATGATCTGCGTGCCGCCCAGCTCGACCGTCTCCGCGCAGCGGCGCAGGATGTCGTCGAGGTCGCGGGTCCAGCCCTTGGCGGTGTCCTTGGGGGCCGCGTAGAAGGCGCAGAACTTGCACGCCGTGACGCACACGTTCGTGTAGTTGATGTTCCGCTCGATGATGTACGTCGCGATGTGCTCGGTACCCGCGTAACGGCGGCGGCGTACGGCGTCGGCGGCGGCGCCCAGCGCGTGCAGCGGGGCGTCGCGGTAGAGGTCGAGCGCCTCTTCCGGGGTGATCCGCCCACCGGCTGCGGCACGGTCGAGGACGGACTGAAGGTCGGCCTTCTCGGTCACCGGGCGCGTCCCTTTCGTAATGGCTTGTGGACGGACCGAACCAGCCTACGCCAGCCCTTCGGACGGCCCGACCTCAGGATGTGTACGGGTAGGTGCCGGGTGCCTGTGTCCCCGGTTCGTCGCGCGCGGCGGACACCGCCGCCGGGCCGGGGGGATCGTCGGCAAATCCTCCCTGGACCAGTTCCAGACCCGAGGAACAGCAGGCCACGGTCTCCGCTGCCTTGGGGGTCCCGGTGAAAGACGATCGTGCGACGGCGGCCTCGGGCGACAGGGGCCCGGCTCCTTGTTCCTGCAGTTCGGCGATGATCGCGCCGGCTCCGAACAGATCCTCCAACGCAGGCCGCAGGCTTCCGTCCGGCCAACGCTCGCCCGAGGCGATCACACCGACGGGACACTCCGGGGTGCCGTAACCCCGAGTGGCGAGCCATCGCCCTGCGGCCGTCGCATTGCGCAGACAGCCGGCGACCACGGTCGAGTTGCCGGCCGTCGGCCGCAGGGTGATCAGCACGCGCTCGACCAGTGCGGCGGGGTCGGGCTCGTGGTGAAGCACGGTGGCGAACAGCGCGGTGTCGTAGACCCCGGTACCCGTGTCCCAGAGGGCGTCGAGGGGCCGAGTCCGCACAGCGGGTTCGGTGGGGTAGGCACCGACATATCCCCAACGCACGGTGTGGGTCAGGATCCAGTGCAGCCCTTCCGGATCCGGGGAACCTCCCACGAGCTCGTCACACGGTCTCGCTGGGGTGCGCTCGGGCCATGTCGGCCGGTGGATCGCGAATTCGCTATGCAGCACGACGGTCAGGCAGGCCCCCGGGTGGGCGAAATACCGGTGTCCGTCGCGTTCTGTCCGCAGGCCGAGACAGACTGCGGCCGAGTCGAGTGCTCACGGTTCGCCAATGGTCTGCAGGGACAGACCTCGTACCCCCGCCAGGCAGTGGGCCACGCAACAGGACAACGCAAGCACGCCCGTACATCCGAGAAAAGGACATCGGAGACTAGACGCCGCTATACGCGCCGACCAGCAGCCCCGCGAACGCTCCCGCGATCAGGAACGGCCCGAACGCGATCGCCGTCTTGCGCCCGGCCCGCCGTACGACGACGAGTGCGCCGCCGTACAGGGCGCCGAACAGGAAGCTGGCGAAGGTGCCGAGCAGCACGGTGGGCCAGCCGTACCAGCCGAGGGCGGCGCCCGCGCCGAGGGCCAGCTTCACGTCGCCGAAGCCCATGCCGCCGGGGTTGATGAGGAAGAGGACGAAGTAGCCGCCGCCGAGGGCGAGGGCCGCGTAGAGGGAGGTGGACCAGTCGCCTGCGTGCTCGGGGAGCAGGGCGGCGACCCCGAGGAGGGCGAGGGCCGCGGCGGCGAAGGGGAGGGTGAGGGGGTCGGGGAGGCGCTGGACTCGGAAGTCGACCACCGTGAGAAGGACGCCGACGGGGGCCAGGAGCAGCCAGACGGCGAGTTCGGGGCGGGTGCCGGTGGCTAGGGCGAGGGCTGCGCAGACGAGGGCGGTGGCCAGGGCAAGGGGGGCGGGTGCGGGTGCGTGGGTGGTTGCGGATTTGGTGTTCCCACCCGCACCATCCGTGCGAGTTTCGTTGTCGGGGGCGGGTGGCCTCTGTGCGGCGTCCTCGCCGTCGG
The DNA here is from genome assembly GCF_042720695.1 of Streptomyces sp. NPDC058457. Taxonomy (NCBI): domain Bacteria; kingdom Bacillati; phylum Actinomycetota; class Actinomycetes; order Kitasatosporales; family Streptomycetaceae; genus Streptomyces; species Streptomyces sp. NPDC058457. Next base: position 87,944 of record NZ_JBHXLU010000017.1, read on the forward strand.
CGGCCGCGGGTTCGTCGTCGGGAGCTGATACGCAGGCGTCGGCGGGCGTGCACTCGGCGCAGCGGGCCGGGCCCAGCCAGCCCCCGATGGGATGGCCCGCCGGGCACGCCCTGCGCCACTCCTCCCCCGCCGGGACCGAGAAGCGGTACGCGGCTCGGGGCAGCAGGGCGCCGGCCGTCGCGCCCCAGAGGGCGGCGGCGGCCGGGAGGGCGAGGTCCAGGGCGGTCGTCATCCCGTCGCGGCGGCGCCGTCGCGCCAGGTCGGGAGGAGCTCGTCGAGGAGGGCCTCGGTGCGCGGGGGCAGACCGCGCGCACCGCTGCGGGTGACGAGGTCGGCGGCGAGGGCACGCAGCCGGTCCGGGTCGCCGGTGGCGTGCGTGGCGCGCAGCAGCTCGTTCCAGAGGCGCTCGTCCGCCGAGGCGGTCCGCAGCGCCGCACCGAGCGCCTCGATCGCCTTCTCCGCGCGGTCCTTCTCCAGGTGGAACGCGGACAGCGCGAGGCCGATGTCGGCGACGAGGAGCGGCAGCTGGGCGTCGATGATCTCGTGGGTGAGCCAGCGGTAGCGGCCCTCCGCGCGGTCGGCGAGCAGCGGGCCGCGCACCAGGACGAGCGCGTCGGTGAGGAGGCGGCCGCGGACCGCCCGGCTGTCGACGCCCTTGCCCTGGGTGGCCTCGTGGTAGAGGGAGCGCAGTACGTCCAGGTCGGAGACGACCGACTTGGCGAGCGTGAGGCGGCCGGCCGCGTCGGAACGCAGCCGGGCGCCGCCGTCGGGGTCGGTACCGAGCCAGCCGCGCAGCCGCTCCAGGAGGGCGTCGCGGACGTCCTCCGTCACGCCCCGCGGCCACAGCGCGGACGACAGCACGCGCGGGTGCACGCCCTCGCGGTGCAGGAGGAGGAGAGCAAGGGCCTCGTGGAGGAGGGGGCTGCGCTCGCCGTCGGGGGTGTCCAGGCCGATGATCTCGTACGGTCCGACGAGCCGCGCGTACACCGCGGGACGGCCCTGTTCGCTGATGTCGACGAGGAACGGCGGGGTGGTGGTGGGCCCGTCCGGGTCGCGCTCGGGGTCGGCCTCCACGAAGAGTTCGACGACCGCGCGCTGCTGGACGGCGGGCAGCAGCTGGGCCTGGAGTTCGAGGCCGAGGAGCGGGGCGAGGAGCCTGCCGTCCGGGGTGATCTCCATCGCCCAGGCGGCACCCGGCAGGTCGTCGCTCTCGGTGCCGACCAGGTAGCCGATGCCCAGCCGGCCGGCGTCCGCGGCGAGTTCGGCCAGGCGCAGGGCGTCCTCGGCGGACGGCTGGGTGGCGAGCAGCACCAGGTTCGGCGCCCAGCGGGTGTGCTGGGCGGGCCCGGTCCGGCCGGTGAGAACCGAGTGGTGGTCGGCGGCGCCCAGCGCGCCGCGCCGCTGCCGGGTCTCCGCCTCCATCGTCTCGAACAGCGCCTCCACGTCGTCGAGATGGCGCAGCCGGTTGGGGGCGAGCGGGGTGAGATCCGCACCGAAGCCGACGAGCGTGATGGTCATACGGTCCGACCAGCCGTTGGTGGCGAGTTCGGCGGCGACGGAGGCGAACACGGCGGCCCGGTCGGCCTCGCGGCCGCTCAGCGAGACGATGCCGGGTACGGCCTCCAGGTTGAGCAGCAGCCGCGAGTCGTCCATGGTGCCGAGGCTGACCAGACCGGGGTACGGGGCCGCGGCGTCGGTGTCCTCGTAGCGCTCGGCGTCCGCGCGGGACAGCGTCCAGAACGTCTGGTCCTGGCCGAGCTGCCAGGGCGCCGGGGGTTTGCCGGCCGGCTGGGCGAGTTGCAGATGCAGATCGCCGTGGCTGAGCCAGGCCGCGTAGACGACGGGCAGGGAGCGGGACTCGGCGGTGAGGGCGGCGGCGAGCGCGCGGAGCGACCGGTCGAGCTGCCGTACGCCCTCCGGGTCCGCGCCGACCAGCAGCGCGTCCTGGACGTCCTGGGCGTCGCCGGTCGGGATCGGCGGCTCCATGCCACGGCGGCCGCCCACGGCACCGAGCGCCGACTGCCACAGGGCCTGCCGGCGCCGGCGGCCGAGGGCGGCGAGCAGGCCGGCGGCGAGGAGGGGGGCGCCGAGCAGGGCCTCGGGCAGACCGAAGGAGGAGGAGGAGTGCGCGGAGGTCTCGTGTGCGGCGGGGGCGCCGGTGTTGCCGCCGGTCTGGCGCTGGCTGGGCACGGTGATCTGGGCGGTGGCGCCGTCCTCGCCCGCGTGCTGCCCGCCGCCCTGCTCCTGGTGCTGCTGCTGGGCTTGGTCGCCGGTCTTCGCGTAGTCGCCGATCTGCTGCTGGACCTCCGGCGAGACGTGCGCGTCGGGGTTCTCCACGAGTTCGCCGCCGTGTGCGTCGCCGGGCATCTCCATGATCCAGCCGGGGCGGATGAGGCTGGCCTCGGAGAGCCGGGAGCCGTCGGGCTGGATGCGGTCCTTGTTGAGCTCGTAGATCTCCTTGTACCGGCGGCCGTCGCCGAGGTGGCGCTGCGCTATCTCCCACAGGGAGTCGTGGTGGCGGCCCTCGGGCGGCTGGATCCGGTAGTACTTCGTCGCGCCGTGCGTGGCGGTGGAACCCTGCTCCGCCTGGGCGGCGGCATGACTTGCCTGTTCGGCGAGGGCGGCGGCGGTGCTCTTCGCCTGCTCCTGCTGCTGGGCGAGGATGCCGGGGGTCGCCTGGGCGGTGGCGACCGTGCCCTTCTGGTTGCCTTCGAGGCTGTGGCCGAGCTGGGAGAGGCCCGGGGTGAAGCTGGCGGCGGTGGCGCCGACGAGCAGCAGCGCGGCCACGAGCTGACGGGCGAGCAGCTGGCTGGGGCCGGAGCCGGGGACCCGGCCGGGCAGGCCGACGCCGGAGACGGCGGCCTTGACCTCCACGAGCACGCAGGCCGTGAACTGGGCCCAGGCGAGCCACACGATGACCGTCAGGGTGTTCAGGAACACGTCGACGCCGATCGGCTGCGACAGCCATTCCATCTTCGGCGCGCTGTGCGGCAGGGGCCAGCCCACGGTCACGGCGAGGGCGCCGGGGACGCCGACGACGAGGACGAGCAGCACCACGAAGGCGAAGAACGCCTTGACGAAGTCCCCGAACGTACGCCGACGCAACCGCACCGGCTGCGGGGTCCGGTTCCGCGGACCCGACGGAGCGGTACCCGTCGGTCTTCCCGTCGAGCTTGATGTGCTGCGTCGCGCCATGGCGGGTGTCCCGGGGTCGTGTGCGGAAGGAGTGGGCCGGGGGCGCGCCGAGCCTGTCGATGTCCCCCTGACGATCCTATTGACTGGGACCGACAGCGTCGAAGGGGAAGAACGGCGAACAGCCGCCTGAATCATCCCAATTAGCCAATCAATGCCCTATTGGCCGGAGTTGCCACCGCCCGGCCCGCACACGCCCCCTCCACACACCCCGCACAATCCCCCGCCGACTCCGTTCTCAGCTGCACACCCGGAGCTTCAGCCGCACACCCGGAGCGACGACAGCAGGAAGCGGGTGAGGGCCGAGGTGGGGAAGCTGATCGCCGCCACGCCCTCCTCCGCGCGCAACTCCACCACCGTGCGCGACGGGCCGTACGGGCGCACCTGCACGTTGCCGAGCGCGGCCGGGCCCGCCAGGCCTTCCTCCAGCAGGGCCCGCGCGAAGGTCCAGGTGACCTCCTCGCCGTCCAGGGAGATCCAGGGCGGGAAGACGAAGTGCACGGCCTGCGGGTCGGCCGAGGTGTAGCGGAGGGTCGCGGGCACCGCCACCTCCTGTTCGTCGGCGGTGAGCAGGCGGGCGCCGGTGGGCTGCTCAAGGGTGATGGGCACGGGTGGTCTCCGGGGGTGCGGTGCGATGGTGGGCCGTCGTACAAGTGAGAGCGCCTGGCGACGGGCTCATTACGCCGGAAACACAAGCGACTTGAGTGACATGTGTCACTTTCCGATGCGCTTGAAACTTTGCTTGAAAGTTTCGTCATCTACTCTGACAAACCTTCTCCCGCCCCACAGCCGGCAACTGGAGCGTTCCGCCATGCACGACGGTTCCTCTGCAGTGATCAGCGCCACCGCCTATGCCCGGATCTACGAGGAACAGCAGCCGCGCCTCGTCGCGTACGCCCGCTCCCTCACCCGGAACGCCTGGCTCGCCGAAGACCTCGTCGCCGAGGCGCACTTCAGGGTCTGGCGGCGGCTGGCCGAGGGGCACGGGATCGACAACGTGTCGGCGTACCTGACGACGACCGTCCGGCATCTCGCGTACGCCGCGAACGGCGCCCCGCGCGAGACGCCCCGCGACCCGCACGACGACGAGCAGGCCGAGTCCGGCCGCCACGGCGACGACCCGGCCGAGCAGGTCTCCTCCGTCGACCTGCTCGTGCGCGTCCTGGCCCAGCTGCCCGAACGCTGGGTCAAGGCCCTCTGGCTGGCCGAGGCGGAGGGCCAGCCGCTGGCGCAGATCGGGCCGCAGCTGGGCACCAAGGAGGGCGCCACCGCCGTCCTGCTGCACCGCGCCCGTGAGGGGATGCGGCAGGCCTTCCTGCGCACCCAGACCGGAGCCCCCGACGACCCCGCCTGCCAGGTCCACTGGAGCCGGATGCCCGCGTATGTGCGGGGCGCCGCCACGGAACGCCAGTCCGACCGCCTGCTCGGGCATGTGGACACCTGCGAGGACTGCCGGACCCGGCTCGCCGCGCTGATGAGCGCCAACGACCGGCTCCCCGCCCTCGTCGGCCCGGCCCTGCTGGTGTTCGCGGTGGGCGGCACGGCCGGCAAGTTCCTGCTGACCCTGACCGCGGCCGGGGCCTCGGCGGGCGCTCACGCGGGCGGCGGCGCGAGCGGGCTGCTGCACGGCGTACGGCAGGCCACCGGTGTCGGCGGTACGAAGGCGCCGTTGGCGGTCGCGGCGGGCGCCATGGCGGCCGGTGCGGCGGCGCTGGTGCTGATACTCGGCCCCGGCCAGTCCGCCTCGGTCCCCGCCCAGCGGGCACCGGTCGCCGACGCGCCGGTGACGCAGATGCCGGTGGCCGAGCAGCCGGCGGTCCCGGACGGCACACAGCCGACGGTGACACCCGGTCAGGACGGCGGGGAGCCGGTACGGCAGCAGGCCGCGGACGACGAAGGCGCGGACGCGGTCGTGTCCCGGACCGAGCCCGAACCCACGCCCACGACGCAGCCGCCGTCGGACAGCGGCGGCTCGACGGCCGATCCCGGTGGGCAGAGCCCAGGGGGCGACGGGGACGGGAGCAGCGCCCCGCCTGCACCGACGGAGCCGACGCCGCCCTCCGTGCCCACGGTCCCGGACCCCACTCCCCCGGCACCGCCGACCGAGCCGACGCCGCCCACCGATCCCACGCCCCCGGCGGACCCGGCGCCCGTGGACCCGCCGCCCGTAGCGGACCCCGCCCCGGTACCGGCCGACCCGGATCCGGCCACTCCGCCGGACGACGACTGCCCACCCCGGCACGGCAACGGTGGCGGTGGCGGCGGCGGGAACGGCCGTACCCACGGCGGCAACGGTGACAGCGACAGCGAGGGTCGTGGCGGCCGCACCACCCCCGGGGCCTAGCCCACCTCGTTCTCGGCCGTCGCCTGGCCGTGCACCACGATCGCGCCGCCGTAGAACATGCCGGTGAAGACCGGCTCGTACGTCAACTGGACCTCGACCTGGACCTGCTGGGCGTCGGCGGCGACGCAGTGCGTGCCCGCGATGTCGGCGGTGGACATGTCCATCTCGCGGGCGAAGGTCTTCACCCGGGCGTCGCAGTCCTGGAAGTTGATCGGCGCGTCGCCCTGGTTCTCGTACAGCTTGTCCAGGTCGATGTCCTGGGCCGCGTAACGGGCCGCCTGCTCCGCGATGTCGGCGGCCCGTTCGCGCTTGGAGATGGACAGGCCGCCGTCGATGACGAAGGCGGACAGGGTGAGGAAGACCAGGGCGAAGATGATGACCGCGCCGGCGCCCGAGCCCCGGTCGTCGAGACGGAGCCGGCGCGCGGTCCACCAACTGCGCAGCACCGCAAGGCTCATGCCGCCCTCCGGAGCGGGTCGAGGGGCGAGGAGAACGTCGAGGAGAGGGTCGTCGGGATGTCCAGGCCCAGCATCGCCAGACCCCTCACCTCGCAGCTCACCTCGACCGTGAAGATGGTGCCGGACTGGAAGCCGGCGCTGGTCTGTACGACGGAGACCGGCCCCGAGCAGACGTCCGACAGGTCGGCATCGGCGGCCTTCTGGGCCTCCGACATGGCCGTGGCATGGTCCTTCTGGATCGACCCGGCACGGGCCGCGTCCCGCGCGGCGCCGTCGATCGCCCCGCGTCCGTCGACGAGTTGGCCGAAGGCGACCAGGACGAGAATGAACAGGATCATGACCGGCGCGAGGATGACGACCTCGACGGTGGACAACCCCCGGTCGTCGTCCAGAGCTCTGTTCCGCACGGAGAACATCTAGTTCCTGTCCTCCACGAACCGCTCCACCGGTCCCGACGACTGCGCGTGCACCGTCAGGTCCAGGCCCGGGAACACCGTCGGGACGCGCGCCGTGATCTCGACGCCGACCGTGGTCTGTTCCGGCTGGAGCATCTTCACGTCGGGCGAAAGGACCAGCTGCGGCCCGAGTTGGCTGATGTAGGAGTCGACCACGTCCTGGGCCTCGCCGCGCCAGGCGCCCGGCTCCGCGTCGGCGGTGGCACGGGCCTTGCGGGCGCCGGCCTGGGCCGCCGCCTGGGCCACGTGGTCGGCGAAGAAGTACAGCGCGAACTGCACCGTCGCGAAGATCATGAAGAACAGGACGGGGGTGAGGAACACGAACTCGATCGCGGTCATGCCCGAGTCACCGCGCGTGGCCGCCGCCCGGCGGCGTACCCAGCCGCGCAGGCCTCTGCTCACGCCCGCGGACATCCCCGTCATCCCCGTCACCCCCGTCGTCCCCGTCGTGGTCGCGCTCGTCCGTTCAGCAGGTTCCGCTCGCGTTGGCGCCCTTGATGCAGTCGCCGACCTTCTTGGCGCCGTCGCTCAGCGCGGCGTTGATGATGGCGGCCACCACGCCGACGATCGCCACGACGACCGCGGAGATGATGACCCACTCGACGGCGGAGGCGCCGCGGTCGAGTTCGCCGGAGCGGGCGCGCTGCACCCGGCCCTGGAGGAAGGTGACCAGGAAGTCCACCGCCGGGATCCCGGTGCTGAAGTTCCGTGTGTTCATGATGACTTGTCCTCTCGAAACAGCAGTAGGCGAAGGTTCTCGATTCAGCTCACGTCAGCTCACACCTGGAACACCCGCATCGCCGCCGGGAAGATCAGGAAAACCAGGAAGCCGGCGCACAGCAGCAGCTGGGCGACGAGCATCGACTGGGACTTCTCGCCCGCGCTGCCCTCGATCTCGGCGAGTTCGCGGTGGCGCATGGTCTCGGCGCGGGAGGCGAGGGACTCGCGGACCTTGGCGCCGTCGTCCGCGACCAGGGCGAGGGAGGCGGAGAGGTCCTTGAGCTCCTCCACACCGAGTTCCTCACCGAGCGCGCCCAGCGCCTGCCACTGGCTGACGCCGGTGATCCGGGCGTCGGCGAGGGCGTTGCGGATGCGCTGGTTGGCCCAGCCGTCGGAGATCTCGGCGGCCGCCATCAGCGCCTCGGGCAGGCCGCGGCCGCCGGCGAGGCTCATCGACACCAGGTCGAGGTACGCCCCGATGACCCGCCTGAGGTCCCGGCGCTTGTCGGCCGCGTCCCGTCGTACCTCCAGGTCGGGCAGGAAGAAGAACAGGGCCGCGCAGGCCAGGGAGAGCCAGACCGGGATGACCGGGCTGTGCCCGAAGCCCATCGTGTAGACGACGGCGAACAGGAACGGCCCGAAGATCAGGCCGGCCGCCGCGAGCAGCACCTTGGTCGCCAGGAACTTCTCCCAGCTGCGGTCCAGGACGGCGAGGTCCGCCCGGAGCGAGCGCTGTTCCCAGCCCTGTTCCCGGTAGAACTCGGCGACACGGGCCCCGACTTCGGCGCGCAGGGAGCCGAGCCGGCCGGTGTCCTGCGTCGGCCGCGCCGACTCGTAGGCCGCGCCGCGCGCCCGCATCGCGTCGATCCGGGCGACCTGGGCGACCGCGCTGCGCCGGGACGGCATCAGGGCACGGATCAGGGCGTAGACGCCGAGACCCAGGATCACGCCGACGACGATCGGCATCGTGAGGTTCACCGGCGTACTCCTTCCTCGGTGGGCAGCGTCTGCTGACCAGGCTGCCCCGGCTGACCAGGCTGGCCGGAAGCGGTGCGGGGCGGCCGGACGAACTGCACGGAGGACTGGTCGCGGACCAGGAACCGTTCCGGGGTCTCGATGGTGGACAGCTTGCGCAGCCACCAGAAGCCGAGCGCGAACAGCCCGCAGACCAGGGCGAGGACGAGCTGGCCGACGGCGGTGCCGTACGGCGAGACGAAGTCGCGGTTGAAGACGGCGAGGCCGAGCACGAACGCGACGGACACGGCGACGACGATCTGCACCGAGCGCCGCGTGGACGCCCGCTGGGCCATCACGCGCTGGCGCATGTCGACCTCCTCGCGCGCCGACTTGGCCAGGGCGCCCAGCACCTGGCGCAGGCCGGGGCCGCGGAGGCGGGCGTTGAGGATGAGGGCCGCGACGATGATGTCGGCCGAGGCGTCGTTGATCTCGTCGGCGAGGTGCTGGAGGGCGTCCGGCAGCGGGGTGCGGGCGCGCAGCCGGTCGACGAGGGCGTCGAGGTGCGGCCGCAGGATGGGCGCGGCGGCACGGGCCGAGGCCGGGATGGCCTGCTCCAGGCCGACCGCACCGGCGATCGTGTCGCGCAGCGACTCGGTCCAGGAGGCGAGGGCCTCCACGCGCTTCATCGCGGCCCGCTCCTCGGCGGCGCCGCCGAACAGCTTGTCCCAGAAGAAGACCAGGACGCCGGCGGCGATGCCGGCCACCGCCCAGCGGGTCATCAGCAGCACGGCGAGCCCGATGATGGCGGCGAGGGAGCCGCGCTGGCCGGCGAACCGGATGAGCTCGGCGGCCCGTTCGTTGGCCTTCTGCTTCTCGTGGTCGGGCTTGGCGGGCAGGCCGCGGATCGCCAGGATCAGCAGCGCGAGCCCGCCGCCGGCGGCGACTCCGCAGCCGAGCGCGTACAGGACCTCGGTGGAGAAGAGCCCGCCCATGGAGCCCAGGGAGTCCAGGTTCATGATCAGATCACCCCCAGGCCCCGTGCGGCTGGTAGCCGTAGGCCATCAGGTCCTCCAGGCAGGCTATGGGCGCATGCGGTACGACCCGGCCGTCGTGTGCCTCCGTGAACACCTCGCTGGACAGCACCCGGCCGTCGACGCCGTTGACCTCGCGGACCGAGGTGACCATGCGCTGGAGGCGGCCGCCGGTCTGGTAGTTGTTGCGCCGCTGGATGAAGACGACGAAGTTCACCGCGCCCGCGATCAGCATCTGGCTGGCCTCGATGGGCAGCCGCTCGGAGGCCTGGAGCGCGTACGTCGAGATGCGGTTGAAGACCTCGCTGGAGCTGTTCGCGTGAATGGTGGACAGTGACCCGTCGTTGCCCTGCGACATCGCGTTGAGCATGGTGACGATCTCGTCGCCGAGGACCTCGCCGACGATGACCCGGGACGGGTTCATACGCAGCGACCTGCGGACCAGTTCGGCCATGGAAATGGTGCCCTGCCCCTCGGAGTTGGGCAGCCGCTCCTCGAACGCCACCACGTTGGGGTGCAGGTCCTGGAAGGTGTCGAGCCCGAGCTCCAGCGCGCGCTCGACGGTGATGAGCCGCTCGTGCGGCGGGATCTCGTTGGCGAGGGCGCGCAGCAGCGTCGTCTTGCCCGCGTTCGTCGCCCCCGCGATCATGATGTTCTTGCGGGCCCGGACCGCGCAGGCCATGAAGTGCGCGACCTCGGGCGTCACGGTGCCGTTCCCGACCAGGTCGGAGATGAACACCTTGCCCATGCGGGCGCGGCGGATGGAGAGTGCGGGCCGCCGGGTGACGTCCATGACGGCGGAGAGCCGGGAACCGTCGGGCAGGCGGAGGTCGAGCTGCGGATTGGCCGAGTCGAACGGACGTGACGACAGACCCGAGTAGGCGCCGAGCACCTGGATCAGCTCGATGAGCTCCTCGTCCGTCTCCGCGACGGGATCCCCGATGGCCTCCCGTCCGTCGCTGTACCCGACGAAGACCTGGTCGCAGCCGTTGATGTCGATGTTCTCGACGTCCGGGTCGTCGAGCAGCGGCTGCAGCCGCCCGACTCCGAACAGCGCGGCGTGCACGGCGGCCGCGTACTGCTCCTCGGTCTCCGCGTCCAGCGGGGTGCGCCCGGCGTTGATGTCCGCGCGGGCGTACTCCTCCAGGATCTGGGCTATGACCGCGCGGGCGTACTGCCGTTCGTCCTCGCTGGACATCGGCGTGACACCGGACGCCTGGTCCTGGCGGCGCTGCTCGGCGATCCGGTCGCCGGCGTCCTGCCGGAACCGCTTGACCAACTGGTGGTCGACAGCGGTCACCGGCCGGCCCCCGCGTGGGGAGCCTGCGTCGGTACGGACCAGGCGGCGCCGAACTGCTGGTGGAGGTCGGCGGTGACCTTGCGGGCCGAGCGGATGAGCAGGGACTTGTCGAGGCGCCCGCGCTTGCGGCCGGCCAACTGGTCGGCGCCGGTGGGGTCGTCGGCGATGGTGCCGACCACCCGGGCGCCGGTCTGGGCGTGTACGAGCATGTCGTTGACCTGGTTGACCAGCTTGCCGGAGCTCGACGCGTCGGCGACCAGCACCACGCCGATCAGCGGGGTGGCAAGGGCGGCGGCACCGCGCGGACCGCCGTGCAGCTTCTGCGCGAGGGCGGCGGCACGGTCCCGGACCCGGGCGAGGGCCTCCGGCTCGGTCCGCGAGACCAGCAGCACGAGCGCCGCGTGCGGGAACAGCTCGACGGCCGGGGTGTCGCCGCTGACCCGGCCGCAGTCGGCGATGACGTCGGCGGGTGCGTTCGGGGAGTCGGCGAGGGAGGCGAAGGCATGCCCGAGGGTGGGCCAGAGCCCGGCGAGCCCGGCGGCCTGCTCGGCGATCCCGAGCCCGACCAGCACCTCCAGCCCTCCGCTCAACGGCTGCACGTGATCCCAGAGTTGATCCGGTACGAGCCCTCGTCTCGCGGTGGCCGCTATGGACAGCATGCCGGTGTTGGGGTTGAGCGGTCCGCCGTGCGCGGCGGCACTGCGGTAGACCAGGTCGCCGCCGGCCGGGTCGGCCTCGGCGAGCAGGACCCGACGCGGCCAGACCGCGGCCAGCGCGACGGCCGCGGTGGTGACGCCGGGGGAACCCTTGTCGGCGGCGATTGCGATGAGCGCCATGGGGTGGGGGCCGCCTTCTAGTTGCCGGTGCTGGGCACGAGGACGAGGGCGACCTCGCCGTTGGACGCGGCGTCGGCCAGCTCGGCGGCCTTGTCGCTGTCGACGGTGAGCGTGATGGCGTAGCTGGTGCTGCTGACGAGTTCGCCGCTGCTCTTGTCGTCCGGTACGGCGCTGACCCTGGCGTCGCCCGTGATCAGCGAGTCAGTGCCGGCCGAGGAGGACGAACCGCCGGTGGCGGAGCCGCTGACGTGGTAGGCGGCGACGGTGTCGCCCACCTCGATACCGCTCGGGTACTGACCCTCCTTCAGGGCCAGGCCGACGGTGGACTTCCCGGCGGGAAGCTTGCTGCCGTCACCGAACATCTCGCCGACGGCGACGACACCGGCCGGGATGGTGCTCACGGCCTTCAGCTTCTTCAGGCCCTCCAGCTGGGACCACCTGACGTAGTGGATGCTGGAGTCGTCGGCGACCATGACGGAGGTCACGTTGCTCCCGTTCACGGACGAGCCGGCCGGGATCTCCTGCGTGATCTTTATGACCTCGATGCGCTTGCCGGCCTGCAGCACGAGCGTCGTGGCCCCCAGCGCACCCAGCAGAATCAGCAGCACCGCGAGCGCGGCCAGCGCGGGCTTGCGCTCGCGGGGCGCGGAGGGAAGCCGGTCACCGACCGAAGGCTGAGCCGGACCTGCCGAACGACCGGCGCCCGCCCCCGTACGCTCCTGGATCTTCACGCAACCGCTCCCCGTTACAGCCAAGAAAACTGTCTGCCGAACACTCGAACACTCTGTCAACGCCGTAAAAGCGGACACTCGACACCAACCGCCCGATCCGGCCGAATACTCGGCGACATGGCGAGAGTCAAGCGAACGCACCGTATCAGCCGCACATAAGCCCCTCAAGGCGCGCCCGGACTCCTTGACCTCACCGAAATCGTCGTTGCGATCTGCAACGGCGTTGCCCTGTGCGGCGGTTGGGATCGGGGGGACACCAGGGGGCACCGAACTGTGCGCCGGCGAATCCAGAACACCCCGTTCGCGGCCGGGCCGCCCCCGACACCCTCACCGCGCACCCATGAGGCCTGCACGAAGTGCACACGCCGGCCCGGCTGGTACCGACGGCGGTCCGAGTACGATCACCCGGCCGGGCGAGGCGTTCGCCGCAGCGAAAGAGTGCGACGACCACGACGACCGCGACGCCCACGACGCCCACGACGCCCACGACAACCGGACAGCAACGAACCGTGAGGATGCCAGACCGTGACCGTGCCGCAGCGGCATTCCTGGCAACCCCCGGCGGGCGAGGAGCTCGTGGCGCGTGCCCCGGCGTCCTTCGCGACCGGCGCGGCACACCGTGTCCAGGACCGGCGCTGGTTCCGCGACACCGAACGACGTGACATACAGAACGAGTTGGCGGGCTGGCCGACAGGCCCGGCATACCGGCTCAGGTCCGGGATCGGCCCTGTGGTGCGGGGCGTCCTGACAGCCGCGTTCCTCCTCGGTGTACTGGCCCTGGCCGTGGTCTTCGACGGCAACGTGCCCTCCGGCAGCGGCCCCAGCGGCTCCGGCTCGCTGGGCAGGAGCGAGGACCCGGAGAACGAGGAGACGGACTTCCCGGTGCTGTGGGCGGCCCCCGGCACGATCGCCCGTACCCTCCCCTGGGAACTCGACCCGGCCCGCCGCCCCGACACGGACCTCACCCACCTCGTCCTGACCGACCGCCGCCTGCTGGTCCTCGGCGGACTGCAGGACCCCAGGGAACCCTGGGAGGAAGTCCTCTGGGAGACGGACCTGGACACGGTCGCCACGGTCGAACGCCGACCGTTCAGCGTCGGCGAACGGGACTTCGGGATCACCTTCACCGACGGCTCCTGGTGCCGCCTGACGTCCCTGGAGGGCGAGCCCCTCGTCGGTCACCTGACGGCGACCTCACCACTCCGCCCTAGGCCGTGACCCGGACGGTCCGCGCCAGATCGTCGGTCAACTCGCACAAGGCGTCCGTGTGGGCCAGCGCCTGCCAGGACGTCAGCAGCACCAGCCCCCACGTCTCGTCGGCCCGGATGCCGTACGCGCACGTCTCCATCACCGTCCCCAGCCCGTCCCGGCCCACGTCCTGGACGTACGCGTGCCGGACGCGCACGGCCGGGCCCGCGGGAAGGGTACGGAGCTCGGCCTCGGGCGGGCGGTAGGAGACGGGGGTGGGGGCGGCGAGGTAGCGCTGGAGCAGCTCGACGCTCATGTTCGGGTACGTCTCGTCGGCGACCAGCGCGGACAGCTCGATCCGGGCGAGTTCACCGAGGCGCGGCTCGGGGACGTACGACAGCGCGGTGATCGGACCGCGCTCACGGGAGTCGGCGGCGGCCTCGCGGAGCTCGGCGGCGAGGGCGTCGAGCAGCTTGGGGTCGTGGTCGTCCGGGCCGACGCGGTGCGCGGCCGCCCCCGCGGCCCACGCATGCAGGCCGACCCCCGACACGCGCACCGGCAGGGATATGGCGTCCTCGGGCACCTTCATACGCACCGTGGACGCGGCGAACTCGGGCATCAGGCCATCCATTGCAGAGTGCGGGCGACGGCATCGAAGAGGCCGACCAAGGGTTCCGCCAGTGGCTCCATCGGCGTGGAGAAGGAGAGCAGCAGTCGCTGGTCGCTGTTCGGGACAGCGAGGTAGACGTCCAGGTGCGTGACAGCGAGCTTGTTGCCGTCGGGGTCGTCGGGAGCCGGGCGGCGCAGATAGCGGTGGCGTACGGCGGGGCCGGCGGGGAGGTCGACGAGGGTGACGTCCTCGGCGGTCGCGCGCAGAGCGAGCGAGCGGGCGATGTCCCCCAGGTCGCCGGCCTCGGTGCCGTGAGCCGGCCGGAGCACGGTGACGACCACGCCGGCGGAGACGGGGACCTGGCCGAGGACCTGGTTCATGACGTACATCTCGACACCGCCGTTGGCATGCGCCGCCCGGGCCTGCTCCCGCATCCGCTCGGCGAGCGCCGCCTCCAGCTGCGGACCGGCCTTCGTACGTCGTAGACCGCGCTTGACCAGCTTGTCGATACGGTGCGCCCACCTCTCGGGATCGAGCACGATCCGCTCCCAGCCCTCGGGAACGGCGAGCCGGTAGTCGGAGGGGGGTGCGATGGCCGTACCGGCCGTCTCGCCGCTCATACCGCCGTCCCGATCGCCTGGTCGTACCGCTTGCGCCGTCCCATGACCACGGCCGTCACCGGTGCCAGAACGAGCACCACGGCGGCGCCCAGGCAGACGTAACCCTCAAGGAGGCCGCCTATCTCGGACTTGGTGCCGAGGGAGGGCTTGTAGTGACCGGCCGGGTCGATGACGGCCGTGGTCGTCTGCCCGACTCGGTCGGCGCAGTTCTCCTTGTTGTCGATCACCTCGTGGACGGACCCGTCCCGCAGCCGGACCCTGCAGTACGTCTCACGGGTCCCGTGCGTCCATTGATGGGTCGGCGTGGCGATGGTGACCGTCTGCTCCACCCCGCGCAGCTGCAGATACCAGGCATTGGCGAAGTACGAGCCGACCAGGACCAGTACGAGATAGGCGGCCGCGGTGGCATACCGGGCGACGGGGGCACCTCTGGAATCACGGGTCTTGAAGGCCACCCAGAACACCGGCAGCCCGAGCAGCAGGCCGACGAACGCCGCCGCCTTGCCGATGAACAGGCTGGAGAGCAGACAGACGACGACCGATACGACGGCCACCAGGAGCAGCCGGGCCCAGGGCCATACCGGCGTTCCGCCGCCGTACCCGGTCCACCCGGCCCGCGCCGGCCGAGGATTGGTGGTGGCCTCGGAGAACTCGGCGAGGATGGTGCGTACCCGCCGCGTGCCGTCCGGGCCGGCCGCGATGCGGCGCAGCTCCGGCAGCCCCAGGCCCACTTCTTCCAGCGACCGCTGCCATTTCTCCGGCAGTTCCGCGAACAGCTCGTCGACGGACCGCTCGTCCTCACTCGCCACGTGATCCTTGCTCTTTCCGCTCTGGGGTTCCTGACAGCCGACCGGGTCAGCCGCTGGTGCTCCAGTGCCAGTTGTAGAACGGTGTTCCGCCGGCCCCGATGCCCGGAATCTCCTTCACTCCCTGGAGGACGTTCGGCCCGGTGGCCCACGGCTCGTTGGGGTGCGTGTGTGCCAGGTTCGACCAGCCTGCGAGGAGCGGCAGCACCTGGCTGCCGTAGTACAAGGCCTTGGCCTGACCCGCCATGCTCTTGAACGAGGAGTCCGCGATCTCCGACAGCTCGGGCGCGGATTCCGCGAAGGCCTTGGCCGCCCGGTGCACTGCGGGGGCATCGCGGATGTCGGTCGCGTACGCCTTGAGGTTCAGCGACTCCTTGACCACCGAGCGCATCCGCGGCAGGAGTTTCGCAGGCCCTTCGGACAGCGCCTTGCCGATCTCTCCCGGCTTGACCCCGTTGAGCGTCTCGGCGAGTTCGCGGGCCGCCGTCGGATTCAGCCCGATCTCCCGGGCCAGCTGAAGGTCCTTGACCGCGGAGGCACCCCGGGCGGCCATGGCCGCCTCCTTGGCCGTCGTCCCCAGGACCCGCCCGGCGCCGAAGGACAGCACGCCGATGGCGTCTATGGCGACGTCCAGCCAGGTGCCCTTGCCGTCCAACGCCGAAACGGTGTCGCAGACCAGAGCGACGACCGAGGCGATGAGCGCCAGCGCCGCGAGCACCTCACCGAGAACCGGCACCCAGCTGAGCGCGAGGGCGAGCACGCCCAGAACAGCTGCGGCCACTCCGGCCCAGTGGCCGACGTCGGCGACCCAGTCCTTCCAGTTGTCCCACCAGTGGTGCTTGGGATCCTTCAGACCGTCGTGGTCGATGGCGTCCCGTATCGCCTTGGCGGCGTACCCGGCCTGCGTGTCCCGGTAGTCGAGCGCGGCCCGAAGCTCCCGCTTCGCGGCGTCGAGATCCCCGTCCGAGGCCTCTTTCTGCCGCTTGAGCTTCTGCTTGTCCGGATGGTTGTCGTCACCGGACGGATGCTGATCGATCTGCTTCTGGTAGTTACTGCTGTCGGCATCGGCCGCCGCGGCCTTCTTCAGCGCGGCGCGCACCCGGTTCTGGGCGTGGTTGAGAGCGGTGGCCCAGTTCTCCCGCACCTGATCGGCGATGGGCTCGTACGGCACGGCGGAACCGAGCGCCGCCCCCGCCGCCGCATACCGCTCATGCGACTGGCTCAGCAGCTTGACGGTGTCGCCGGTCTTCTTGGCGAACTCCCTCCCCGCATCGGAGTCCCACCCGCTCCCGTCGACAAGGTTGTTCAGCTTCCCGGCCTGCTCCTCGATCAGCCTGGCGGTGTCGGAGATCCGCTTCCCGAGCCGGGCGACCTCGTACGGATCCCCCGGCGTGAACTCCTTGTCGTCATACCGGGCCGTCTGCCAGTCGACGCCGGAGAAATCGTGATCGCTCACTTGTCCCCCGGCTGAGCCTTGACCAGCGCGTCGGCAAGATGCTGATCGACCCCGTCGTAGGCCTTCGCCGCCTCGCCCGCCGTCTTCCCGAGAAACTCCAGCCCGTCACAGAGCTCTTTGCGCTTCTTCTTCCAGTCGTCGGCGAAGTCACCGAGGGCATCGGCCACATCCCCGGACCCGATCTCGGAGCCGTACGAGTCGACGAGATCCTTCGCATGTTCAAAGTTGGACTTCAACTTCGCGACAGATCTGCTGATCTCCCGCAGCTCACTCGTGGACACCCTGACGTGATCCGCCACTACTACCCCCGTGAACAGCTACCTACCCGGCCGCCCCGCGAGACGCAGAGGGCCAGGGTCACTGTGTGTCCAGGGGTTTGGGGCTACAACCAACGGACCGCAAAGGGTGCTCAAAGGAGAGGGTCGCCGCCGGACGGACCGCACCGCCCCCACCCGGCATCCACGCGACCTTCACAACCGACGCGGTCGGAGACCACACCACGCACTCGCGCGCGCCGTTTGCCGAGACGTTCGCCGTGGCGAAACCACGCACCCCGGGGGTTGAGACCTCCGGGGTCAGTCGAGCGGTACCTCCTCCACCACCTTCCCGGCGAAGCGCCATGACCCTCGGTTGCCGGACGCCTCCGCACGAAGGCCCAGTTCCCACGCGATCCGGGCCGCGCGCTGCCGGGACACGTCGGGGTACTGCTCAGGCGGCACCTTGATGTAGCCCCGGCGGTCGGCGGGATACGTACGCAGGGCCTCGCGGAGCCGCTCCTCCTGCTCCTCCGGTGTGGCGCCCGAGCCACGGGTCCCGACGAGGCTCCGCTCCGCGCCGTGCGCCTCGCCGCCACGGCTCCTCCGCCGGGCCGCATCGGACCCCTGCCAAGCCGTCCACCCCACGGCGCCGAGGGCGGCGAGGGCGAAGGCCAGTGATCCCAGTTCGTCACCTGTCGCATCCGCCTGCCCCGGGGTCTTCGGCCGGAGCTCGCCGCGGGGATCCTCGATGACCGTCACCTTCTGGCCGACGTCGTACAGATCGGTCAGCGTTCTCATGGCGGGCCCCGGCACCTTCGTGCCGTCCTGCCGCTCCAGCGTGTAGTTGTAGTCACGCGCCTTGCGGCCCTCCGCCGCATCGCGCCACTTCTTCACCACAGTGGCCGTGACCCGCTCGCCGCGCTGCTGCAGCGTGAGATCGTCACGCGCCATGTCCGCCACGTACACGGACAAGACCGAAGTGGCCACGACGAACAACATCGTGTACGTACTCGACGTCCTCGCCCCCAGTTTCCTGACGAGCACGACGAGGACCACGGCGTGGACGATCCACAGAGGCACGAGCAGCACGGGGCCGAAGTCGCCCGCCAGGACGAACAGGCCCGCGATGGCCGCGAGCACGTAGGCCCCGATGACGACCGCGAGCACGACGGAATGCCGCACACGCCTCCCGCGAGCTTCGTCGATCCCGCTGTCGCCACCGTTCATGTCTGCCTCTCCGTTCCTTCGGCCCCCGGATCCCGATCGCCTGGCCGGCGCTCGCCCTGCGGCTCGTCCGCCGAAAGCGACCTCATGATGCCGCTGAACATGTCGAGGTACGCCGCCCAGTGGACTGGGTGGGTGTCCTGCGTGGTGAAGACGAAGAGAGCGGACCCCGGCCTGGTCTGCAACGGCACACAGAACTGCACCTGGCGAACCGTCGCGGGAACGGGGTCACCCAGTCCGAAGACGGCCCCGGGAATGAGGATCGCCTGGTCGTGTATGCAGAGGGCGGTCATGCCGTACGGCAGCATCACGAGCCCGACCTCGGCATCCGGATAGAGGTCGCGCCACTGCACGGCCGTCCGCTTCGCCGAGCTCTGCCGGTCCTGGTGCTGCGGACCCGCCGCCGGCCTCTCGACGAGGACGCACAGGGTCGCCTGGGACAACTCCCCGTCGGGCATGCGTACCAGGCAGCTCGACACGTGCTCGGCGTCCGCTGCAATCATGGTCTGGAGGATGTATTCACCCGACACGATCAGACTGAGCTTCTGCTCCGCCGTCGCGGTGACGCCGAACATGACATCGGTGGCCTCGGCCATCCGCAGCATGCGCGACTCGGGATCCTCGTCGAGCTGGAACGGAGTGAAGCCCGGCGGAAGTTGGAACCACAGGTCGGGCCCGGCCTCGTCATCCGGCAGGCCACCGGTCACCACGCCGGCCGTCGCCACCTCTTCGTAACCGCTCATCAGTCCGTCAGCTCCCAGGCGCCCAGCCCGATGGCACTTCCGACGGCCACGAGTCCGCCGAACTTGCCACCGCCGGTTCCCATGGTGGCGTTGCCCACGCCGGTGCCCCAGGTGGCTGCGTCGTACCGCCCGGGTGTCGTCTGGTAGGCGTTGACGGCGGTCGGCGCGGTCCAGGCGAGAGTGGCGGCGGCCTGCACCCCCTCCGTGACGGTCAGGGCGGTACCGCGGGAGACGCCGAGCTTCGTGGCCACGGCCATGACCGGCCTGTCAATCACGGCAGCGACGGGATCGGCGGCCTTCATGATGTTCTTGGCGGTGACGCCGGCCGTCTTGAGACCCACACGGGTGCCGGCGACCAGACCCTCCGCGCCTCGTCCCGCCTTGAGACCGGCCGTGATGCCCGACTTGGCAGCGCCGACACCCGGCACCATGCCCAGCGCGTCACCGCCCAACGTGAGCCAGTTGCCGATGTTTCCGCCCGTCGGCGGCCAGAGTCCATCCACACCGTAGGACGCCGCGTGCGCGAAGAAGGCGAGAGCGCTCAACCCGATGGCCAGCGGAGCCAGCGCCGGGCAGAAGATCGCGATCACGCCGACCACAGAGGCTGCCACCGTGATCCAGTCGGCATGGGCCTTGATCCAGTCCCCGAGGTCGGAGAGCAGCTTTCCGACCTCCCCCGGCAGATCGGCGAGAGCCTTGCCCAGCCCTTCGAGCGCATTACCCAGCTTGTCCCAGATACCGGGCTCGTTCGGGGCGATGTCCATGGCGGACTTCAGTCGGCCCGCGATCTCCTTGCCGTATGCGTGGTAGTCGCCGGACGTCCGGTGCCCCTGACGGCGCAGCTCCTCCAGTTCCGCTTCCTTGGCACTCACGGCGCTCTTGGCGTTCCGGACCTGCGCCTTGTGGTCCTTTTCGTCCTTGGCGTCGGCCGACCCGCCACCCGCGTTGTCGAGACGGCTCACCTTGTCCTTGGCACTGCCCAACTGCCCGGCGGCCTCCGCTGCCCGGGCCTCCAGTCTCACAGCGTCCTTCTGCTTGCGTTCCATGTACGCCGCCCAGTCCTCCAGGGCACCTGCGGCCTTGGCGAACGAATCACGGGCGTCGTCCATACGTGGCCGGAAGTCGTCATCGAACTTCTCCCGGAACGCCTCGGCAGCCTTCCCCTTCCAATCCCCGACACCGGTGCCGTGCAGCACCTGGCAGATCTCGTCGAGCGCCTTCGCCGTCCTGCGGACCGTCCCCGCGACGTCGTCCGCCACTGCGTGGTCACCCGGGCAGGGCACGAACCCCAACGCCGGAAAGTCTTCAAGCCTCGCCTCAGCCATGCCTACTTCGCGCCCCGCCCCTTGCTCGTCTCGGCGAGTTCGTGGTCCAGCTTCTCGAAGGACTCCTTCACATTGAGCAGCATCTTGGATGCCTTCTCCGAGAACTTGGTCAACTGCTTGATTCCGTACGACCACTCGTCCCCGAAGTGGTCCATCCGCTGGGCCAGCTCGGGCACCCCCATGGACTCCCCGCTCACCTGTGCCATCTCACGACCGGGCCTCTTCATGAGCCCCGCTATGTGATCGAGGTTGTGCCGCACACGGTTCAGCACCGCGTAATCAGCCGACAAGTCACTCATTCCGCCCCCGTTACTGCGTGCTCGGACCATCCGCACGAGCAAAAGATCCTACGACCGGGAAAGAAGGGCAGGACAGGGACACAGGGCAAGGGAGGCGTAAAAACCGCACGTGACAAGCAGACAGACGGCAAAAATACGGCAGAACGCGAAGGCAATCGGGGCAAAAACGGGAGGAGTTCGCACTTCCCTCCCGGTGGTTCCGTTCCAGACACACGCAAGCCCGACCCGCCCCACCCCGTTCGCCGCCTTGGGCTCCGCCTTCACCACCCCGCACACGAGGACACAGTCCGGACACAGAGGTGGGTGGTTGGTACACCTTGAGCCGTGTTTTCCCTCATGTCTCACAGGTTCGCGCTGGCGAAACCGTGAACCCCGCCGATAGCGTCTGTGTCCTTGACGAACTTCATTCTCACGGGGAGTCCACAGTGAAGCGCCGCACATTGCCCGCCGCTGCCGCGCTCGCCGCCTCCGCAGCCCTGCTTCTGACGGCTTGCGGCGGCGGAGGCGGGGGTTCACAAGGCAACGACAAGATTGCCGGGGCCGACAACGGCGGTACGAAGGCGTCGGCTTCGCCGACTGCGAGCGCAGCGGCCGACAGGCCGAAGGTGACGCTGCCGAGCGACCTGACCGACACCTTCGAAAGCTGGAAGACCGGCGACACGACCAAGGACGCGGTCCTCGGCGACGTGGCCCGGCGGGTCGACGCGACCAACTACGCCATCGCGCAAGGCGATCCCGAACTGTCGGCACTCAGCTTCTACTACAGCGGCGGCGCACTGGCGGACGCGAAGGACTGGGTCGAGTCCATCGCGAAAGACGGTTACTCGATCACCGGCGTGAACCGCTACTACAACGCCAAGATCGACGTGTTCGACTCGGCGTCGGCGGGAGTCGTGTACTGCGAGGACCAGAGCAAGGCCTTCGCAAAGGTCCGCAAGTCAGGCAAGGTCATCAAGACGGCAGTGAACGACGACTCATATGTCCTCTACACGACTCGTCTCGAAAAGAACAAGCAAGGCGTATGGCAGACGACAAAGCTCACTTCACAGAGGGGTAGTAAGTCGTGCACGCCGTGACATCCAGCAGCCGATTCGCCGTGGCGTGGTTGCTCTCAGGAGTTCTTGTTCTCACCGTCTCGGGAACGGCGTCCGCGACCTGGCCGCCGAGCGAAGGCTCTCAGGGCAGCACCAAGCAGAGCGGCAGCTCCAACGCCGGCACACTCGTTTCCAGGGTGACCTATTCCGGTTCGGTGCGCTCGAGTGGCAGCGGTACCGCCGTGCAGCCCGTCACCAACTGGACCCCGCCCGCGTGCTGGTACGAACCCCGCTCGGCGGCGGAGTTCAAGGACTACGTCGAGACGATGTACACGGACACGATCAACACTCCGGGCCAGGCCAACTATGCCAAGGCCGCGGTCGGTCAGTTCCGTGACATCTACAAGGACGGCAAGTACAAGAACTACAACGAGGACAAGGCCGACGAGGGGAACTGGTGGGTCGCGGTCCAGAACCCCGACCGCATGGACGACCCGGCCAGCTGGGAATGCAGCGACCTCCCCTTCTGGGTGGCGAACAACGACGACCCCGGGGTCCCGCAGGCCGTCACCCCGAAGATGCTCGCCGAGGCCGCTTACGGTGCGATTCAGCTGCCCGGCACCGAGGTGACTCTCGCGCCGACAAATGTCACCAAGGTCAACCTGGCCACGTGGGCCTGGCTGAACAAGGCCGAGTTCAAGGAGGTCTCGGTCACCGCGTCGCTCAATGTCGGCGGCCTCAACATCCAGGCGACGACCACGGCCAAGCCCGTCTCCCTGAAACTCGAGCCGGGTACCAGCGATGCAGAGACCTATCCGGCTTCCGGCGTGTGCACCCTGAACGCCGACAAGTCGATCGGTGAGCCGTACGCCAAGGGCAAGGCCGGTCAGACTCCGCCCTGCGGCATCAAATACCTGCGCTCGTCCGGCAATGGCAGCTACCAGCTGAAGGCGACCATCACCTGGCAGATCAACTGGTCGGGAACGGGGAACGCGGGCGGCGGGTTGCCGACCGGCACCTTCGGAACCACACAAGACGTCAAGGTGCAGGAAGCCCAGGCTGTGAACCGCTGAACGGAATCATCACCTGAAATGAGCAGGAAGAGCCTGGCCAGACTCATAAACAGCCGCCTCGGTGCCCCGCCGAGTCCGCCGCCCGTGCAGGATCGGCAATATCCAGGCCAGGCTCTTCACACGGCTGATGCTTCTCCTCCGCCCTCTTCTCGGTACTCCAGGACGCCGCGGAGCGGCTGCCAGCCCCGAAGCCGGGGCACGCCAGGGGCCGAGCCAAGGCTCGCGAGAGCAGGGAGGATAAGGGGGGCCTCCGTGCCCACGGCCTCGACGAGGTCGCCGACGGCCAACGGGGAATCCGCTGCCGCACACTGAGAGGACCCGAGCTGTGGACTGGTATCCGCCTCAGGGTGAGAGCCTGCTCATGCGGACGAACGTCACCTTCGCCACCGGACTGGCACCCCCAGTGGCCGGCCTACGTTCGTTCCGCAACACCGAATGGCACGACATCGAAGCGGAGCTTGCAGGCTGGCCTCCCGGCCCCGGTTTCAATCCGCGGGGCAAAGCGGACCGGGCGGGCGTTCGTGCCCTGGACGTCGCGTTGCTGGGTATCCCCCGCCTGATCAACATCATCGGGAACATCGCCGCACCCAGCGGCCAACTCGTCGGTGAGCCGGGCAGTCCGGGAAAGTCTCAGGATCCTGAGAACGAGGTGGACGACTTTCCTGTGATGTGGGCAGCCGAGGGGACCACGGCCCGTACTGTCCCCTGGCAGCTCGACCCGGCCCGTCAGCCGAAGAGGTACCGCACGGAACTCGTACTGACCGATCTACGGCTGCTCATCCTGGGAGTGGACGCAGCGGCCGGGCTGGCGCCTGCCGACGAACTGTGGCAGGCGCCCAGGGGTTCCGTAGCCGCGATCGCGCGCCTGGCGTATCCCCAGAACGGGTCCGATGTCAGAGTGCGGTTCACCGACGGGTCGTGGACTCGTTGGAAGGTTGGCGACGCCACCAAACTGGCAGCCCGTTTCCGCGGAGAACGGAAATCGGTGACGGAGGACGCCCTCACCCCTCAGCAACAGCAGCGCGTCGCGGAGTTGCTGACGGATCCTCCGCTGTCAGTCGCCCGCTCGGTCGGCAGAGTCCTGCCGGTCACGGAACCACCGACGCTGGAGATGCTCCCCGACGGCATCGTGGCTGTCGAATTGCGTGTTCCCCTGTCCAACGGTACCGATCAGACCCTCACCCGGTATCTCTCCCCGTCCGGTGCGGACGTACTGCCGAAGGACCCCGCGAAGTGACCGAAGCGGTCCAGCTAAATGCCACACGGGACGCACAGATCATCCCGCCGATGACGTTCGTAGCCCCGATGGCATCCACGCTCTCCCTGTAGACACTTCCGTCGGACAGCGGCCCGCAGCGGCCATGGAGTTCGTGCGCGGTCTCTTTCCCGGCAGGGACGACACGCTCTGGCAGTCGGCGGCGCCCTTCTAGCAACTGGTCACGGAGGCGATGGCGAGCGCAGGACTCGCGTTCTCAGGCTTCGGCCTCTTCGCTCTGGATACCGGCGGTGTGGCCCACTGTTCTTTCACTGTCGCCGCATACGCCTCCGACCACACAGACCCGGAGACCGCCGCTCAGGGCATCCTGGCAATACTTTCCTCCGACCCCATGAACGACGCCCGCTGGCTCAATCTGCCGTGCGGTCCGGCAGTCTCACGCATCACACTGCGTGAACTCACGCTCAGCGCGGACACAACGGCGAGCGGTGAACAGGCCAGGCTACTCACCGGGCAGATTCAGATCCACGTTCCCTTCCCTACAGGGCCGTTCACGGCGGTATTCACCGTCGACACCGCGGCGATGGAGTACTGGGGCGAGTTCTGCGACATGACGACGGCCATCCTCCAGAACGTCTCGTTCCCCGTTTCAGCCGACGAACTGGACGCCGACGGGCCATTCAGCGAGGCATCCGTCTGACCGAAGCGCGTTGAACTTCTCCATCAGCGCTTGGCCCACCTCCCCGGATCCACACCAAAGCTTCCGAACCCGCGTGACCTGTATCGATGCCAGTGAGGGCGAGACCGAGCCGGCTCGTTCGAGTCGACCTGGGGAACTGTCCCCAGAGAGAAGCGGGGCGGGGCGGGTCGCGGGCTGCTGCTGCCGAGTAGCCAACAGGACTGCAGGGACCGCGCAACGCAATGCCCAGCCCATTCAGGCGTTCGACCCGTCCCCATTCCGTGCGTCACCGTCTGACTCCGGCATCCCGATGACGTACGTCCCCTTCGCGGGCAACGTCGCGACCAGCCCTCGTTTTCGGAGTTCCACGATGGCGCGGCGCACGGTACCGATACTCACGCGGTACAGATCCGTCATGGCGCGCTCGCCGGGCAGCGCAGCCCCCTGCGGCAGCTTCCCGGAAGCGATGTCCGCCGCGATGGCGTCGGCGAGTTTCACGTACTCATAGCGCGGAAGCTCGGTCATAGCTCAACCGTGCCGCAGCCCTACGCACTTCGCAGGAGCAGAACGCGTCCCACCGCAGTAGGACGCGGAGTACATCTGAGGGGTGCGGGGGGACGCAGTTACCGGTATGGTCGAAATGACAGGACCCCGGCGAGGTGGCTAGACCTCCCGGGGCATGGCCAACGCTTACCAGGAGCGCCGACATGCACGACCTTATCCCCCGCGCCCTCGAATGGCTGCGTCTCCTCTTCGCCCTCGGTACCGGGAAACGGCGTCGTCACCCTCACCGTCTGCCCTTCCCTCACCTGCACGTCACCCTCGTACGCTGCCCCCTCGCCGCCGAGCCCCCGCGCCTCCCCGGCCACCGGTCGCCGTACGGCCTTGCCACCTTCCTCGACGGCACCGACTCCGCCCTCGTCCGTCCCTACCTCACAGCCCACGAACGCGAAGCCGCCCTCCAGCAGCGCCGCCGCCTCGCCCTCGTACTCGCTGCCGACTTCGGGATCGACCTCGACCAGCACGTGATCGGCACGCCGGAGGTGGCTGCCTGATGGAACAGGCAAGCAGCAACGTGCACGCCCCAGCCTCCGCCCGCCTCCTCCCCTGGCCCACCCCCGAGGGCAAGCCCTGCTACCTGGTCACCGACAACAACGGCAGCTACCTCTCCCGCCTCGCCGACGACATGGAGGCCGCCCAACTCGCCACCGGCACCGACGTCCTTACCCACGCCCGCCAGGTGCTGGACGACCCGATGTCGCCGTACACCGAAGTCCGCTACGCCGGCATCCGCCTCGCCGAGTGCCTTACCGACGCTCTGCGCGTCGCCGAGTCCCGGGGCATGCGCATGGTCACAGCGGGCTACGAGGAGGACGGCGAAGGCGCCCACGGGCGGGCAACACGGAACGCGGAGAACCGACTACGGGCGTAAGCGTGACGCCTCCAAGGAGCGCACAGGTCACGACCACCCACACCGCCGAACCGGCTCCCACCGTCCGCCGCTGACCGACGCACTCCAACTCCCCCACCCTGCCCACCGCCGCTCCCGCCTCACCCTGCGCGTCCACAAGGTCGACGCGCAGGGTGAACCGACCACCTGACTACCTGGCCGCGAAAGTGGCGGGAGCCCAGGCGGAGTCATACCGCCGGTGGCTGCGCCGGGCACCGCGGGATCACCCCCTGACCACGAGGGCAGGAACGGGGGCAACTCGTCTTTAATGAAGGGTTGTTGCGCTACTCTCGCGGTCTCATGCGGCACGCGAGACACCTGGATTCCCATGCCTGACCACTACCGCAGCAGGTCCGACGTGATGGCCTACGCGGCGGCCGGTATGGAACCTCCCTCTCCGGTCCCGTTGCGGAAGAACGATCCCCCGCGGGTCGGCCCGTACGTCCTGACCTCGGTGCTGGGCAGCGGCGGGATGGGCCGGGTCTATCTGGGCCGGAACGCCGGTGGAGGTGCGGGACAGGCCGCCGTCAAGGTGGTGCGGCCCGAGTACGCGGAGGATCCGCTCTTCCGTAAGCGCTTCGAACGTGAGGTCAGCGCACTGGGCCGGGTCCAAGGAGCGCACACCGCACGGCTGTTGGGCAGCGGCACCGACGGGGAGCTGCTGTGGGTGGCGACCGAGTACATACCGGGGCCCACTCTCGCCGAGGCCGTCGACGCGCGCGGGCCGATGGACGTGGAGGCCGCCTGGCGGCTGGTGGCGGATCTGGCGCGGGCGGTCGAGGCGGTGTGGCGGCAGGGCATCGTCCACCGTGACCTCAAGCCGTCCAATGTGATCCTGGCGGCCGACGGAGCCAGGGTCATCGACTTCGGGGTCGTTCAGGCCTCCGACGGCACCTCGATCACCGCCACCGGCCAGAACGTGGGCACGCCCGCCTTCATGTCCCCGGAACAGGTCCGGGGACAGGAGGTGACGGCCGCGTCCGATGTCTTCTCGCTGGCGTCCACCCTGGCGTACGCCGTCTCGGGGACACCGCCGTTCGGTGAGGGCACGGGGGTCGACGTCCTGCACCGGGTCGCCTTCGACCCGCCTCGGGAGGAGGTCCTCGACAAGGTGACGGCCGCGGATCCGCAACTGGGCGCGTTCGTGCGCGCCTGTCTGGCCAAGGATCCCGAGTCCCGGCCCGCACCGGACGAGGTGTTCCGGATTGCCATCGGGCACCAGCTCTCGGCACCGGTCCCCGCACCGCCCCGACCGGCTCGGGCGGCACGGAGGGCGAGACCGGCGGCCGACGCGTTCGCCGCCGCGCCGTCGTCGTCGCCGCCCCTTGCGCTCGCCGGCCCGGCCACCTCGCCCGACACGCCCACGATCCGTCGCAAGCGCTCGAAGACGCTGGTGGGAGCGGTGGCGGCGGCAGCCGTCCTGGTCGCCGGTGGTGTCACCTTGGCGCTGCTGTCGGCGCGCGACAACCCCGCGTCGGCCGGTTCCGTGCCGCCGTCCGCCCACCCCGAGACCGACGGTCCGGCCTCGACCCCCGGCACCCCGTCCGCGTCGGACTCCGGGTCGGGCTCCCCTTCCGCGACAACCTCGACGAGCGGGGAGCCGACCGCCACCGGCGCGACGAAGACGTCTCCGCAGAACATCTCGGTCTCGGACCTGCGGTCCGCACCCTGCGCCGACGAGATCACCGCCGGAGCCTCGGCCGCATGCGTCACGCTCCTGCAGAACCTGCTCAACGCCCACGGCCTGTACGTCCCGATCAACGGGAACTTCGACGCCGCGACCCTCGCTGCCGTCAAGGCCTTCCAGACCGAGACGGGAACCGACGTCGACGGCAAGGCCGGCCCGGAGACCAAGAGGCTCCTTTACAGCCCGCGCGGTCCGGTGCGGTCAGGCGCGGTCACCGTGACCGAGACCGTCAACGGCACCCCGACCCCCAGATGCCTCGGTGCCGGTGCGGACAGCGCGGACGTCCGGGTCTGGGAGTGCGCGGACGTCGCCAAGCAGAAGTGGGCGCTGTACGCCGTTCCCGGGCGGAACGGGCAGTACATCGTCGTCAACCGGGGCAGCCGCCTCTGCCTGGACGCCGACACCGCCGGCTCCGGCCAGAACGGCCACGGAGTCCACGGCAGGGTCTGCAACGGGCTGCCCGCGCAACGGTGGAGGCTCGGCGATTCGGGCTCGAACGAGGGCCAGGCCCTGGTCAGTCCTCCGGACGGCTTCTGTCTGGACGCGGACGCCGCCACGTCCGGCCAGGACGGCCAGCGGATCCAGGCATGGAGCTGCGCCGGCAACAGCAACCAGGCGTGGACCTGGTCCTGACGCCGGCACGCGCGGCACTGTCGGATACTCGGTGCCGTGCACCTCAGCGGATCCGCCGTGCGCGTGGCCGAGATGCAAGGCACAGCACCAGCAAAACGGAACTCACCTCACAGCGGCCCGGAAACTGCACAGAAATTCGTCCGGGTCGCCGTCCGTTCAAGCACGATCAGGACACAAGTCACACTGCTAGGCACCCCATCCGCCCAGAATTGTCTTCGGCAACGGCTCACGCTCACTGTGCAGTTGGATCGCCCCGGGCTGCGGCCTCGTGCCCCAGGCCCATGAGCAGCTCGGGGGCCCGATCAGGAGGCGCCCGAACCGGCGGCCCTCACACGATCCACCGTAGGGACTCCGCGATCGACTCGCACAGGTTGCGCATGGGACCCGTGACTCCGCCGAGCGGCACCGCGAACGCGAGCGCGAGGTAGCCGACGCCTCCGGGCATCCGGACGTACAGGTCCAGAGTCGTGGGGCCGACGACTCGCACGGTTTCTCCCGCGGGAAGGACGACGGTCGAGACGTCTGCGACGGATGCGTTCTGCCGTTGCTTCGCTTCGAGCAACTCCCGGAGGTCCCGGGGAGTCAGTCCCCCGGGCCGGGGAATCAAGGAGACGATGAGCGAAGCTGGCAGGATGCCGCCTCCTTCCAGCTCCGGCCTCAGGAAGAACTCCAGCCCACCGGCCCTGACCCCGGCCTCGGCGGTGTTCCGCAGGATCGCCCAGGTTTCCTGCTTGACCTCGGCCGGCACGTTCTTTCCGTCGGCCTGGTGGTCCACGAACGTCTTCAGCTGGGCACGCCAGCGTTCCTGGGTGAGATCGATACGGAACCAGTCCCGGGGGACCAGGAGCCGGTAGTCCTTGGGGGGTTCCGTCGCGTCGGGCTCCGTGGTCATGCAGGCATCACCATCGGCTTGCCCGACTCGTTGAACAGGCGGACGCTCTTCACGACGCCGGCGAACATGGCCGAGAAGACGTCCCAGGCCTGGGGCGTGGGGGTGCCCATCTCCAGGACCAGGACCGTTCCGTTGCTGAGCGGTATCTGGACCTGGATGAAGGAGGTCACCACCGGCTCGTCGGCTCCGGACGCGGTAAGGCTGCCGGGCAGGCTGCCCTTCCGGGTCCCGATGCAGGACACGGCCGGACCGCAAGGCAGCTCGATCTCGCCGACCTGCCCCATGCCGAGGTGACGCATCGTCGAGCTCAGGAACCCCACGGGGCGGGTGCCTGCCCTCTCGTCCAGGTCGATCATGCTGACGGTGACCGTCGCCGTGCACCGCGCTCCGTCCACCTCCGTCATGACGAAGCCGGAGTAGTGGATACCGGCCTCGGCGAACGAGTCATAGTGCGCGGCAACCATGACCGCCCACTCCAGTTGCACCTCGAAGGTGGCCTCCGGCATCACGGCGCGGGCCAGCTCGACGAGTTGCTCGGCGGTCTCGTCCAGGCTCTCCGCGTCCATCGGGATCTCGAAGAACCCCTCCGGCATGATCCAGCGGACGTCGATGCCCGGGCCGCCGATCGAGCCCTGGACGTTCTCCTCTGCTGTTACGGCGCTCATGACAGGCCTTCTCCATCGGTGGTCTCTGCTCGGTCCGCTTCGGGGCGGAAGGTGGCCGCGAACGGGTAAGGACCGTAGTGCGGATAGTGAGCCGGAATGTCCGCCCCTTCCCTGCGTGCGAGATGCGTCAGTTCGCGGTATCCCTTGGCGCGGGCCCGCAGGTTCTGACGAACGGGGTCACCCCAGTGCACCGCGGCAGTGCGCACGAACACGGCGAGCAGGGCCAGTACGACAGCGACGGCTGCGCCCGCAAAGGCGAGACGTGCCGCCGCCGACTCCCAGAACTGGACCACGCCGCCCCAGTACACCGCCGCGCCGAAGCCGATGAACGCCAGAGGAACGCCTGTTCTGAACCCCGCGTTGAACATCGCGACCTCGTCCTGATGCCGACGCCGAAGCATCCGGAGAACCGCTCGGTCGTCCAGGAAGTCGAAGCGGAGCTCCGCTCCAAGCCGCTCGGCTTCCGTCCTGGCCCTGGGGATCGCGGAGATCACCTCAGCGGGGACCACGCGCACGGGCTCTGCGCCGCGGCGGCCGACGAACTCCCATTCGCCGAGGTCGGTCGTGTCATCCACCTGGTTCGCCCTCCTTTCGCGCGGTGTCCATCGCTGTCACGGCGCTGCGGCTACGCGGCCAGAGCCGCATGGAACGGTTTCGGCGAGGGCTGTGGCGACGGCGAGGGCGTCGGCACAGGGGCCGGCGTGGACTTGGCGGGCTCCGGCTCCTGATAACCCGTGGTCCCGCCGTTCTCGCCGCTGAACATCCGGTGCAGCGCGCTCGCAAGGCCGTTGCCCTTGATGACCCCGGTGATCTGCTTTCCGCCGATGGGCGCGAACCTCTCCGGCAGACCGGCGATGTTGAGCCGCTGTCCGAGTTTGAGGCCCTGGGAGAGGACCTTGTTCGTCAAGCCCACGCTCATACCGTTGAGGAAGTTGTGACCGATACCGTCGAGCCCGCGAAGGCTGGCCTCGCCCCAGGTACCGGCCTTGCCGAAAGCCCCGAGTTTGGCCAGCCCCTTGAGTTTACTCACGGCCTTGAAGCCCTTGAGGGCGCCGAGCCCGGGCAGGACTCCGAGAAAGTCGGTCCCCAGCGTCAGCCAGTTGACCTTCGCTCCGCGCACCGACATGTCGTAGGCATGTCCGGCCAGCGCGGCCGCGCTGGAGAGTACTGCGAGGGTGGCGAAGACGGGCACCAGGAACTGCAGCGGCGGGATGAACGCGCAGACGACCGCCAGAACGGACAGGATCGCGGAGATGTTGGAGAACATGTCCGCCCAGTCGGCGAGCCAGTTCATGAATCCGCCCGGGTCTCGCACCGCATCGTGGTGGACCACGTCCTTGATACGGCGAGCCGCGCGGTCCCCGGCGTCGTCGAAGATGTCCCGGGCGTCCTTTACTTCCTTGCGTGCCTGGCCGATACGGTGCAGCGCCTCGTCGCGCTTCTTCTCCCAGCGCTCGTACTCGGGTCTGTCCGCCTCGGGTATCTCACTGACGAGGTACTTGTCCGTGAACTTCTTCACCCCCCGGTCGGCGAGGTCGTGATCGGACTTGGCCTCACGGTAATCCGCCAAGGCCTTGTCGGCCTTCCTCTGGGCTCGGTGCAACTCACCGGCGAATTCACTCGATTCGCCTTCGGCGACCTTGGTGCCCACCGCCTTGGACGCCTCGTCGTACCGCTCGAACGCCTTCTTGAGTCGGTCTCCGGCACCGTCGGCGATCTCGTTGAAAGCACGGCCGGCGTCGCTGTCCCAGCCCTCGACCGACGACAGCGCCTTGATGACGCGCGCCTGTTCGTCGATCGTGTCGGCCATCTGACGCAACTTCCGCCCAAGCGCGGCGACTTCGTCAGGATCACCCGGAGTGGGATCTCCGTCCCACAGCGGCGGCCAATCACTGGAGCGCCTGCTCACTTCTTGCCCCTCCCCGTGTTCTCGGCAATGGCCTTCGCCAACTCGTGGTCTATCTCTTCGTACTTCTGCGCCGCAGCTCCGGTGTAGTCCGCCAGCTTCTTGAGTTCCTTCGACAGTTTCTTGCGCGTCTTCTTCCAGGTGGTACTGAACTCGTCGAAAGCGTCCTTCAGGCCGCCGTGCCCCAGTTCGTCCTCATAGCCATCCGCAGGATTCCCATGCTGATCAAACTCGTTGTGGAGCTTGCCCAGGGTGCGCGAGCACCCCTTGATCATGTCGAGGTCGTACCTGATTCTGTCGGCCATTGAAAAAATCCCCCATCATGAACATGAGACAATGCCGCGAGACTTCCTTCGGCAAACGACTTGGAAGGTGGGACGGGTTTTGTCCACGAGCACCGACCGCACCATACGGGACCGACTCGGCGTCACACCCGACGCAGCAGCCTGGTGCACGATCGGCAAGATCCCCGAACCACCCGCCGAGGTCCACCGGGCAACAGGATCGGGACCGTTGCGCCCTGCCTCCATGCCGCCGCTCGGCATGCTCGGTGTCGCTCTGGGGACCCCCCTGCTGTACATCGGGAAGTTGCTGGGCCTCATCGGCGCGGCCGAGGAGGCCATCAAGCGCATGCTGTCGACCACCGGAGAACAAGAGCGCCACCGCGCCGCGCAGCTCGACAGGAAGCGGCGGGACGCGGCCGTCATCGAACTCGGTCTGGACAAGACCTTCGACGGCGACTGGAACGGGGCGGCCGGCCGCTTCCTTCTGCAGTGGTACAGCCATTCCTCCCACCATCAACGCCTGGTCGCGCTTGCCGGGAACCGCATCCTGCTGGCCGCTCCGCCCAAGCGCGTGTCCATCCGGCGGGATGCCCTCACGCAGGTCGTCGCCGAGATTCCGGCCGGGGAGGCCGTCCTCGCAGACCCGCTCCCCGAGTTCGAGAACGACAGGCTGCTCCTGCGGTTCAAGGACGGCTCATGGCTCAGGCTGACGACCGACGAGTGGCGCAGCGAACTACACACGTACCTGGCGCGCCAACAGCAGCCGGGCGAGGCCGGAGCCACCGAGGCCTGACAGCCGGGTGCGACGGAACACAGCACGTGCTCCGTCGCACCGGTCGTTCGATGACCTCGGACTTTACTAGCCCTTGGCCTGCTTCGCCAGCGAGTCGTCCAGCTGCTCGTACGCTTCCTTGGCCTTCTTCAGGAAGTCGGACAGCCCGTGCAGGCCCTGGATCGTCTTCGTCGCGCCCTTCGTGAAGTCCTTCATGGAGTCGTCGTACGCTCCCGAGGCCTTCTGGGTGGTGAAGCCGTTCTCCACCAGTGCGGAGACGCGCTTCTCGACGTTCTTGATCTTGTCCTCAAGCTCGTGCATGTCCTTGATCAGGTCGCCGGCGACCTTCTCCATCTCGGCATATGTGAGATCCGTGTCTTTGCTGGCCATGACGGCCCCCTCCCGTTGGTGTGGCCTCAGGGCCTTCCCCCGTGGCACCGATCGCGCGGATCCTTGGCCATGACATGGCCGTCCGCACGAGCAAAGATCCTACGGGGGTGACGCGTGCGACCGCACGGTCCTTGTGCGGCGGAATCGTGAACCCCCTACATCCCGTTGCACCCGGGAAAGAGCGGGCGGCTAAGGTCACTTCCACTGTGTTGGGTGCTCTCGGTGTGTTGGGGGACGAACGTGCGCCTGAGTCTGACCGTCGTCGACCCGGTCGGCGGTGCCACCGCCGACGTCGTGCTCGACGCGGATCCCGAGTCCACGGTCGGTGACGTCGCCCGGGAGTTGGCCCGGCAGGTCGGTGCGGGTTTTCCCGAGAGCCAGGGAGGGGCCCAGGTCATACCCATCGGCGCCTCCAGGGGCGCCGCCCCTTTCCAGGCCTCCGGGCCGCACGCCTACGTCGACGGGTACGCCCTCGACCCCGCCGCCACCGTCGTCGGCTCGCCGCTGCGGGACGGGGTCGTCGTCAGTCTTCACGACCCCGCCGGGTGCCTGCTCGGCGAGCCCACCGGTGTCGTGGAGTTCCGGGTCGCCGGCGGTCCCGCCGCCGGCGCCGTGCACCGGCTCGGAGTCGGCCGGTACGACATCGGTACCGGGGCCGCCTCCCACCTCCGCGTCGAGGACCCCGAGCTGCCCGCCCGCGCCGCCACCCTCACCATCGCCATCGACGGCACCTGCAAAGTGCAGACCCACATGGACGACGTGCAGTTGGACGGGGAGGAGTTCCAGGGAGGCGGGGACTGGCCCCTCAACTCCCAGCTCGCACTCGGTAACACCCTGTTGGAGATCACCGGGTACGCGCCGCCCAACGCCGCCCTCAAGTGGTCCGACGACGGTGCCGGGCTCGACTACAACCGACCCCCGCGGCTGCGCCCCGCCGACCGGCAGACGCACTTCTCGCTGCCCAACCCGCCCGGCGACTACGAAGCCCGGCCGCTGCCCTGGCTGATGGCGCTGCTGCCGCTCGTCGGCGCCGTCGTCTCCGTGATGATGTTCGGGCGCTGGTACTACCTGATCATGGCGCTGATGAGCCCGCTCATGCTCTTCGGCAACTACTTCATGGACAAGAAGCACGGCAGGAAGTCACACGCCAAGCAGCTGAAGGAGTACAAGGAGCACAAGGCGCGGATCGAGGAGGAGGCGCAGGAGGCGCTCGTCGCGGAGAGATCCGAGCGGCGGGGGGCGGTGCCGGATCCGGCGGCCGTGCTGACGTACGGCACCGGGCCTCGGACGCGGCTGTGGGAGCGGCGGCGCACCGACGCCGACCATCTGCTGATCAGGTTCGGCACCGGGCGCGTGCCCTCCGAGGTCGAGCTGGACGATCCCGAGCAGGACGAGCACAAGCGCAAGGTCCGCTGGTACATCGAGGACGCCCCGGTCGGTCTGTCGCTGCGCGACCTCGGGGTGATCGGGGTCGCCGGGCCGGGGGATTCGGCACATGCGCTGGGGCGTTGGGCCGTCGCCCAGACCGCCGTCCTGCACAGCCCCATGGACGTGCAGTTCTACGTCCTCACCGACAACGACGCCGGCGACCGCTGGGACTGGGTGCGCTGGCTGCCGCACGCCCGCCCGGGCGGCGGCCAGGACGTGAACGTCCTCATCGGTACCGACTCCGAGACCGTCGGCGCCCGCGTCGGCGAACTCACCCAGCTCCTCGACGGCCGGCAGAAGGCCCTGCAGCAGGGCGGGCGCAGCAAGGTCGACGGGCCCGCCTTCTCCGACCCGGACATCGTGGTGGTGTGGGACGGGTCGCGGCGGCTGCGGTCCATGCCCGGTGTCGTACGGCTCCTGAAGGAAGGGCCGGGCGTCGCCATTCGCTCCCTCTGCCTCGACGAGGAGGAGCGTTTCCTTCCCGGGGAGTGCCAGGGCGTCGTGGTCGCCGAGCCGCGAGCCGCCAAGGAGACCGCCGCCCAGGCGACGCCCGTGCCACAGCAGCAGGCAGCCGGCGGCTTTCCGTCCTTCCAGGCCTGGCATCCCCAGTACGGCGGTGGTGAGGAACAGGAGCCGCAGGACCTGGAGTTGCGGCTGCGCGTCGAGCAGAGCGGGGCGCTGCGCAAGCGCGCCGTACGGCCCGACTTCGTCTCCGCCGCCTGGTGCGGCCGGCTCGCCCGCTCGCTCTCCCCGCTCCGGGACATCAGCGGCGAGAGCGAGGACTCCGCGCTGCCCGCCGCGAGCCGGCTGCTCGACGTGCTCCAGCTGGAGCCGCCGTCGCGGGACGCGATCGCCGCGCGGTGGCGGATGGGCGGGCAGTCGACGATGGCCGTCATCGGGGAGTCGTACGACGGCCCGTTCGGCATCGACCTGCGGCGGGACGGGCCGCACGGGCTCATCGCCGGTACCACCGGTTCCGGCAAGTCCGAGCTGCTGCAGACCATCGTGGCCGCGCTGGCCGTCGCCAACACCCCTGAGAACATGACCTTCGTGCTCGTCGACTACAAGGGCGGCTCGGCGTTCAAGGACTGCGTGAAGCTGCCGCACACGGTGGGCATGGTCACCGACCTCGACGCCCACCTCGTGGAGCGGGCCCTGGAGTCGCTGGGTGCGGAGCTGAAGCGGCGCGAGCACATCCTCGCCGCCGCCGACGCCAAGGACATCGAGGACTACCAGGACCTGGTGAAGAGGGATCCGTCGCGGGCGCCGGTGCCGCGACTGCTCATCGTCATCGACGAGTTCGCGTCGATGGTGCGTGATCTGCCCGACTTCGTCACGGGACTCGTGAACATCGCCCAGCGAGGGCGGTCGCTCGGGATCCATCTGCTGCTCGCCACGCAGCGGCCCTCCGGTGTCGTGTCCCCCGAGATCCGCGCCAACACCAACCTCCGGATCGCGCTGCGCGTGACCGACGCCGGTGAGTCGACCGACGTCATCGACGCGCCCGACGCCGGGCACATCGCGAAGAGCACGCCGGGCCGGGCGTACGTCCGGCTCGGGCATGCCTCGCTGGTCCCCTTCCAGTCCGGGCGCGTCGGCGGCAGGCGGCCGGGGGCCGCGGACCCGGCCACGCTCGCGCCCTGGGCCGGGGCGCTGTCCTGGCAGGACCTCGGGCGGGCCGCGCTGCGCAAGCCGAAGTCCGAGGCGAAGGAGGACGACGAGATCACCGACCTGAAGGTGCTCGTCGACGCCGTGCGCGAGGCCAACACCGCCCTGCGGATCCCGGCCCAGCACTCGCCGTGGCTGCCCGCCCTCGACGACATGCTGCTGCTCGACGACGTGCCGGCCGTGCAGGCGCAGGGCGCGCTGCCCGCCGCCGCGTACGGTGTCGAGGACCTGCCCGCCGACCAGGCCCGGCGCGCGGTCGCCGTCGACTTCGCGACCTTCGGGCATCTGATCATCGCCGGTGCCCCGCGCACCGGACGGTCCCAGGTGCTGCGCACCATCGCCGGTTCGCTGGCCCGCACCAACTCCTGTGCCGACGTGCACCTGTACGGCATCGACTGCGGCAACGGCGCGCTGAACGCGCTGACCCGGCTGCCGCACTGCGGTGCCGTCGTCAGCCGTAACCAGACCGAGCGGGTCGAGCGGCTCATGGCCCGCCTCTCCGGGGAGCTGAGCAGGCGTCAGGAGCTCCTTGCCGACCGGGGGTTCGCGGACATCGGCGAGCAGCGGGCGGCCGTGCCGGAGGCGGAGCGGCTGCCGCACATCGTGCTGCTCCTGGACCGCTGGGAGGGCTGGCTGCCCACCCTCGGCGAGATCAACCACGGTGACCTCACCGACCGGATCATGGCGATGATGCGGGAGGGTGCGAGCGTCGGCATCCATCTCGTCCTCACCGGCGACCGGCAGATCCTGGCCGGGCGGATCTCCTCCCTCACCGAGGACAAGTACGGTCTGCGGCTCGCCGACCGCGCCGACTTCTCGATGCTGGACATCAACTCCCGCAAGGTTCCCGAGGAGATCCCGCCAGGCCGCGCCTTCCGCAGCGAGACGGCCGCCGAGACGCAGTTCGCGCTGCTCTCCGCGGACACCACCGGCCAGGGGCAGGCCGCCGCGATCGCCGCGATCGGCGAGGCGGCCGACGTCCGGGACACGCAGGTGCCGCGCTCGCGGCGACCGTTCCGGGTGGACGTACTGCCCGGCCGGATCTCCTTCGAGGATGCCTGGGCGATGCGGGACCCGGCTGCGGCGGCTTCTCCGCTGTGGGCCCTGGTCGGCGTCGGCGGCGACGAACTCACCGCCTTCGGACCGGACCTGGCGCAGGGCGTGCCCGCCTTCGTGATCGGCGGCCCCGCCAAGTCGGGCCGTTCCACGACCCTGTTGGGCTTCGCCCGCTCCTACCTCGCAGGCGGCGTCCGGATCGTCGTCGCCGCGCCCCGGCAGTCGCCGCTGCGCGAACTCGACGGTCAGGAAGGCGTGCTGAAGGTCTTCACCGGCCGGGACGTGGACGAGGACGAGCTGACGGAGGTGCTGGCGTCAGCGTCCCCCGCCGAGCCGATCGTGGTGCTGGTCGACGACGCCGAGGTGCTGGACGACTGCGACGCCGGGGACGTCTTCAAGCGGATCGTGGAGAGCGGCACCGAGCAGGGGCTGGCCGTCGTCATCGCCGGTGACGAGGACGAGATCTGTGACGGCTTCTCCGGCTGGCAGGTCGACGCCAAGAAGGCCCGCCGGGGCATCCTGCTCTCCCCGCAGGAGTCCGGCTCCGGCGAGCTGATCGGCATCCGGACCACCCGCGCGATGGTGGGCGGACCGATCCAGCCCGGCAAGGGCATGCTGCACCTGGGCAGCGGCGAGCACGTCACGGTGACGACCCCGCAGTAGTCGTAGTACGACGGGGGACCCCCAGGGACCCTCAGTCCCCCGTCTTCGACATCACCGCCACCGGATTCCCCTCCGCCGAGCTGTCCGACGTGTAGACCAGCTCGCCGTGGCTCGGGGTCAGGTAGACCGTGTTGGTGGCGGGGTCGCAGCCTTCGTGGTTGCCCTTGGCGCCCGTCGAGGAGGCGACGAGCCTGGTGGCCGTGACCGACCTCAGGGTCAGGATGTCCGTGCACACCCCGCCCAGCTGGTCGGTCTGCCGCAGGCGGCCCAGCTCCTTGCCGACCGCCGCCTGTTCCACGGTGACCCGGAAGGTGCCGATGGGCAGGTTGCCGGACAGGGCGGTGGCCGAGCCCTGCCAGGTGCCGAGGTAGGCGGCCGGGATCACCCCGCCGCCGGACGCGGACGACGCGGACGCCGAGGGCGACTTGGCGGCGGCTCCCGAGTCACTGCTCGCCGCGCCGCCGTCGGACCCGAGGAACGGCTTCACCAGGAACCCCACCCCGACGGTGACCACCGCCAGCGCCGCGGCCACCGAGAGCGCGACCGTACAGCTCACCCGGCGCCCGCGCCCGTTCTCTCCCGGTACGGCGGTCGCGGCGACGCTCACGGACACCTTCCCGGGCGCCGACGGCACGGCGTCCCGCGGCTCCGGTACGACGGCGGGCGCCATCGTCGGCAGATCCGATACGCCGGCGGGCGGCACCGTCGGCAGATCCGGAACGCCGGCGGGCGGCACCGTCGGCGCAGGTCCCACCGCGGGCGGAATCGTCGGCGCCGGCCCGAACTCCCCGCCCACGGACGGGGTGCCGAACTCCACCGGCCCGGACTGCGCCCCCACCCCCGCGGCCTCCGCCACCTCCAGGTTCAGCACCTCAACGGCACTCCGGCTCACCCGCTCCACCAGCGTCCCCGGCAGCCACCCGCCCGCCACCAGCCGCGCGGCCCCCTCCGGAGCCAGCCGCCGAGCCACCTCCGCCGGGCCGGGCCGCCGCCCCGCCTCCTTCGTGAGACACGCCTCGGCCACCTCCCGCAGGTCGCCGCTCAGCACGCCGAGTTCGGGTTCCTCGTGGACGACCTTGTAGAGCAGGGCGGCCGAGGAGTCGCCCGGGAACGGGGGTTCCCCGTTCGCCGCGTAGGCCAGCACCGCGCCGAGGGAGAAGACGTCCGCGGCGCCCGTGGCGCCCTTGCCGAGGATCTGCTCCGGGGACATGTATCCGGGCGAGCCGATCGACACCCCCGACGACGTGAGCGAGGCGGTGCCGTCCGTGGCCCGGGCGATGCCGAAGTCGATGAGCAGCGGGCCGTCCAGGGTCAGCAGCACGTTCGACGGCTTCACGTCCCGGTGCACAAGACCCAGTTCGTGCACCGCCACCAGCGCCTCGGCAAGCCCCGCGCCCAACGCCCGCACGGTGTGCGCGGGCAGCGGGCCGCCGTCGGTCACGGCGGCCGTCAGGGAGGGACCGGCCGCGTAGGCGGTGGCGACCCAGGGCACGGGCGCGTCCGGGTCGGCGTCCAGGACGGGGGCCGTCCAGGCACCGCCGACCCGCCGAGCGGCCGCCACCTCACGGCGGAAGCGGGCGCGGAACTCCTCGTCCAGCGCGAAGTGCGGATGCACGATCTTCACGGCGACGGAGCGGCCGCCGGCCGAACGGCCGAGATAGACGCGGCCCATGCCGCCAGAGCCGAGCCGGCCGAGAAGCCGGTACGGCCCGATGGCGGTAGGTTCGTCGCCCGCGAGCGGCTGCATGCGCCCTCACCCCCAGAGAGTTCAGCAGCAGCCTATTCGCTCCGCGGGTTGGGCGGTTCCTTTGCCGCGCGCCGGTGGGGGCTGGTCGCGCAGTTCCCCGCGCCCCTACGGGGCGCTGTCACGGCGTCAGCAGGTCGACCTTCACATCCGGCGCGAACCCGGTCGTCGGGCCCACCCGGCGGGCGAACTCCGCCACCGCCGCCAGCTGCGCCGCGCCGAAGCTGAAGTCGAGGGTGGTGAAGTACTGGGCGAGGGTCGCCTCGTCGAAGGCCTCCCAGCGGGCGGCCTGTTCGGCGACCTTGGTGACCTCCTCCAGGGAGAGGTTGCGGGAGTCGAGGAAGGCGCTGTGCACCTCGCGGGTGATGTGCGGTTCGCGCGCCAGGTAGTCCCGGCGCGCCGCCCACACCGCGAAGACGAACGGCAGGCCCGTCCACTCCTTCCACAGTGCGCCGAGGTCGTGGACCTGGAGGCCGTAACGGGGGCCGTCCAGCAGGTTGGCGCGCAGGGCGGCGTCGCCGATGAGCACCGCCGCGTCCGCCTCCTGCATCATCAGGCTGAGGTCCGGCGGGCAGGTGTAGTAGTCGGGCTGCACGCCGTAGCGGTCGGAGAGCAGCAGCTGGGCGAGGCGGACCGAGGTGCGCGAGGTGGAGCCGAGGGCGACCCGGCGGCCGTCCAGCTGGTCCAGCGGCGCCTGCGAGACGATCACACAGGACATCACCGGGCCGTCGCAGCCGACGGCGATGTCCGGGAAGGCGACCAGGTCGTCGGCGTTGCGCAGGAACTCGACGAGGGTGATGGGCCCGATGTCGAGGTCGCCGCGCACCAGCTGCTCGCTGAGCTTCTCAGGGGTGTCCTTGGTCAGCTCGAAGTCGAGGAGGGTGCCGGTTCTCGCGAGCCCCCAGTAGAGGGGCAGGCAGTTCAGGAACTGGATGTGGCCGACGCGCGGCCGGGTGCGAGAATTGTCCACATCGCGAGACTAGACCCCATGGGGTACCGTGCTGGGACCGCCCCCGCCCTCGGCACCTCGACCGCCCGTACGGTCAACGCGCCTTCGGGGTCATTCAAACGTCCGGGTGACGTGATCTTGGCCTCTGTTGCTTTCGGCTGCCCACATGCTAGGCTCGCCGCAAGTTGCAGTTTGGTTTCCCTTGCAGTACAGAGCCTGCGGAGCATGTAACCGCGGGCTCTCGTCGTTTTCAGACATATGCAGTTGTGCGGCACTTAGTTTGTTTTCACACTTGCAGGTTCTGGAGCAGGGCGACCCTTTTGAGCCCAAGGAGGGCTTATGGCTACCGGAACCGTGAAGTGGTTCAACGCCGAAAAGGGCTTTGGCTTCATCGCCCAGGAAGGCGGCGGCCCCGACGTCTTCGTCCACTACTCCGCGATCAACGCCAGCGGGTTCCGCTCCCTCGAGGAGAACCAGCAGGTGAGCTTCGACGTCACGCAGGGCCCGAAGGGTCCTCAGGCGGAGAACGTCACCCCCGTCTGATCCCAGACAAA
This sequence comes from Streptomyces sp. NPDC058457, assembly GCF_042720695.1. Taxonomy (NCBI): domain Bacteria; kingdom Bacillati; phylum Actinomycetota; class Actinomycetes; order Kitasatosporales; family Streptomycetaceae; genus Streptomyces; species Streptomyces sp. NPDC058457. The sequence goes on from NZ_JBHXLU010000017.1 coordinate 129,239, forward strand.
CCAAGTCTGATCGCAGACTGAGTGCAGTACCCAAGGAGCCCCGTGCCGTCAGGCAACGGGGCTCCTGCCTTTTTCACCGCCCGTTCACAGCCGCCTATACGTGCTGCATGACCAGCACGAACGTGGTGCCGGACAGCAGCGCCTCATAGGAGTGCGGCACGTCCCCGCGGTACGTCAGGTAATCCCCGGGGTTCAATTCGACGGTTTCTCCGCGCGGCCCCGCCTTCATCTGCCCGCCGCATACGACGAGATGCTCGACCGTCCCCGGAATGTGCGGCTCGGACTCCCGCGGCACGCCCGGCTCCATCCGCAGGTGGTAGATGTCCCGGCGGGCGCCGGGCGGGCAGGACGACAGCAGGGTGGCGGCGAAGTCGGCCCGCTCCGACGCGACCGTGGGCCCCTCCCCCGCCCGGATCACCTGGACCCCGGACACCGGCGGCTCCACCAGCGCGCTGAACGGCACGCCCAGCGCCACGCCGAGCGCCCACAGCGTCTCCACGCTCGGGTTCCCGCCGCCGGCCTCCAGCTGGGACAGCGTGGACTTCGCGATACCGGCCCGCTTGGCCAGCTCGGACAGCGAGAGCCCGACCCGGGCCCGCTCCCGCTTCAGCGAACCGGCGATCCACTCCATCGGAAGCCGGTTCGGCCGGTCTGACCGGTCCGGCCGGTCTGACCGGTCCGGCCGGTCGGATGCCTCGGACATCTGATTCGTTCGCTCCATCGGTACGACCGTTCGCCTTGACGAACACCACTGTATGTGTTCATTGTAGAGAACATGCGTTCGTCACACCGAACCACTCTTTCGCCGAGCGCCCGAACGGGGACCTCTCTCGTCCGGGACAGTTCACTCGTCTGGCTGGCCGGCGGGATCGTCGGCGTCTCCTTCGGCGCGGTCAGCGTGGCCGGTGGCCTGCCCGTATGGGTCCCGGTCCTGATGTCCCTCGTCGTCTACGCGGGCTCGGCCCAGTTCAGCGCGGTCGGCGTGCTGCTCGCCGGCGGCGGCCCGCTGGCGGCGGCGGCCACCGGCCTGCTCCTCAACACCCGAACGGCGGCCTTCGGCCTCGCCGTCGCCGACCTCCTCGGCCCCGGCCGCGCCACCCGGCTGCTCGGCGCCCACCTGGTCACCGACGAGACGGTCGCCTTCGCCCTGGCCCAGCCTGACCCGGCGCGCCGCCGCACCGCGTTCTGGATCTCGGGCCTCGGCCTGTTCGCCGCGTGGAACGCGGGGGTGCTGATCGGCGCCCTCGCCGGCACTTCCCTCGGCGACCCGGCCCGCTACGGACTGGACGCGGCGTTCCCGGCCGTACTGGTGGCCCTGGTCCTGCCCGCGCTGCGGGCGGACGCACGGGTACGCCGGGCCGCGCTGCCCGGCGCGGCGATCGCCCTGGCGGTGACCCCGGCCGTCCCGGCCGGGGTCCCGGTCCTGCTCGCCCTTCTGGGCCTGTTCGCGCTTCCGGGGGTACGGCGATGAACGCGACGGTGGTCATGATCCTGGCGCTCTGCCTCGGCACGTACGCCTTCCGCCTGGTGGGCCCGGCGCTGCACGGCCGGGTGGAGATCCCGGCGCGGATCCAGGAGTTGGCGTCGGCGGGGGCGGTGGTCCTTCTCGTGGCCCTGCTGGCCACCGGCGCGCTGACCGAGAACGGCGGTTTCGCGGGCTGGGCCCGCCCGGCCGGGGTGCTGGCGGCGGGCGTACTGGCCTGGCGGCGGGCGCCGTTCGCGGTCGTGGTCCTGGCGGCCGCGGCGGTGACGGCGCTACTGCGGGCGGCGGGCGTCGCCTAGTCCGGGCGGGCGTTGTCAGTGGCGGCCGTTAAGGTCCGCGGGCATGACCGCCGACTTCATCACCGCCACCCGTACCTTCTACGACGCGATCGCCGACGACTACGCCGACCACTTCCGCGCGGAACTCGTCAACAGGCCCTTGGAGAGGGCCCTGTTGGCCACCTACGCCGAACTGGTCGGCGCCGGCGGCGAGGTGGCCGACCTGGGCTGCGGCCCCGGCCGGACCACCGCCCGCCTCGCCGCCCTGGGCCTGTCCGTGTTCGGTCTGGACCTGTCGGAGTCGATGCTCGCCGTCGCCCGCCGGGAGAATCCGGACCTGCGCTTCGTACCGGGCTCGATGCTGGAACTGGACCTGCCGGACGAGGCGTTGGACGGGGTGGTGTGCTGGTACTCGTCGATCCACACGCCGGACGACCGGCTGCCGGAGCTGTTCGGGGGGTTCAGGAGGGTGCTGAGGCCCGGAGGTCAGCTGCTCCTCGCGTTCCAGGTGGGGGACGTGGCCCGGCGGCTGGAGGAGCCGTGGGGGCATCCGGTGACACTGGACTTCCTGCGGCGGCGGCCGGAGCGGATGGCGGACCTGCTGAGGGACGCCGGCTTCGACCTCCGCTCCACGACGGTCCGCGAACCGGACGAGGCGCTCGGGGAGTCGAGCCCGCAGGCCTTCCTGCTGGCGTTCCGCCGCCCCGGAGCCTCGCCGGTGGACGTGTAGGCGGTCACGCCGGGAGCGCCCCGGCCAGATCCAGGGCCGCGATGTACCCGAACGTCATGGCGGGGCCGATGGTCGACCCGGCACCCGCGTAGCTGTGCCCCATCACCGCGGCACTCGCGTTCCCGGCCGCGTAGAGCCCGTTGATCACGGACCCGTCGCCGCGCAGCACCCGCGCCCGTTCGTCGGTCACCAGTCCGCCCTTCGTCCCCAGGTCGCCCGGCACGATCCGGAAGGCGTAGTACGGCGGCAGCCACAGAGGGGCCAGGCAGGAGTTGGGCAGTACGGACGGGTCCGTGTAGTAGTGGTCGTAGGCGCTGTCGCCGCGCTTGAAGTCGGTGTCCTTGCCGCTCACCGCCAGGGAGTTGAAGCGGTCGACGGTGGTGCGCAGGGCGGCGGCCGGGACGCCGACGGCGGCGGCGAGGGCGTCCCAGGTCCAGGCCTTGAACGCGGCGCCGGAGGTGTACCAGGCGTCGGGGAGCACGAAGGTCGGGGCCACGTCCCGGAACAGGTACCGGTTGCGGTAGTTCTGGTCGACGATCAGCCATGCCGGGATGTCGGGGTCGGTCGGGTTGCGGTCGTACATGACGTGGACGACGTCGCTGTAGGGAGCGGCCTCGTTGACGAACCGGCGGCCCGCCGCGTTGATCATCAGGCCGCCTGGGAGGGTGCGTTCGGCGAGGCAGAAGTACGGGTCCCCGGGGAGCGGGACGGCGGGCCCCCACCAGGCGTCGTCCATCAGCGCGAGCGCGCCGCCGGCCGCCGCCCCCGCCCGGATCCCGTCCCCGGTGTTCTCCTTCGCGCCGACGGTCCAGTCGGTGCCGATCGGCTGCCGCTGGTACTGCGCCCGCATGGCCGCGTTGTGCTCGAAGCCGCCGGATCCGACGACCACCCCGCGCCGGGCCCGCACCAGCCCGGCGGCGCCGCCCTGGGTCACCACCGCCCCGGTCACCGCCCCGTTCTCCTGGTAGAGGCCGGTCAGCGGGGTGTTCAGCCACACCGGTACCCCCGCGTCCAGCAGCCCCTTGCGCAGCCCGGCCGCCAGCGACTGCCCCATGGTGAGCGGGGTCTGCCCGAGCAGCGCGGCCCGGGTCCCGCGGGCCAGGCACTCGGTGGCGACGGCGGCCCCCTTGACGCTGACGGCCGCCAGCGCCAGCCACTTGTAGTCGGCGCTGAACACCACCATCCCGGACGGGACCTGGAGATACGGCGGGTTCAGGTGGGCCAGTTCGGCGCCGAGCAGGTTGCCGTCGAACTGGTCGGGTTCGATGGAGCGGCCGTTCGGGAGGCCACCGGGCAGTTCGGGGTAGTAGTCGCTGTACCCCTCCATCCAGCGGAAGCGCAGCGGGCTGGCCGCCATGACCTGCGTCAGCATGGCCGGGCCGTGGGCGAGGAAGGCCTGTTGGCGGGCGGCGGAGACGTCGGAGCCGACCACCGCCGCCAGGTAGGCGGCCGCCTTGGCCGGGGTGTCGGGCACCCCGGCGGCCAGGATGACGGAGTTGCCGGGGATCCAGATCCCGGCGCCGGAACGGGCCGCCGAGCCGCCGAAGGTCGCCGCCTTCTCCACCACCACGCAGCTGAGCCCCTGCGCGGCGGCGGTGAGCGCGGCGGTCATGCCGGCCGCTCCCGCGCCGACGACCACGACGTCGTACGTGCCGAGCACCGGCAGATCGGCACCGGACGCGACGCCCCGCGCCCCGGCCGCGAGGGCGAGCCCCGTCGCCGCCGTCGTACCGAGCACCTGTCTCCGGGTGGGTCTCGCACTCACCGACATGACCGATCCCTCCAGACCTGACGGGAACATGAGGATTGGGGAGGGAAGGTCCCGCGGGGGTCTTGTGAAGTCAAGGGCCGTGCACCGGCCGGCGTGGCGAGACTAATCTGGCCTGTATGACGGATCGTGCCGGATCTGTGACGGGCGGCAATGGTGGGCTCGCTGGTGCTGCGCCGAACTCGCGGGGTGTGATCGAGGGCGCGTTCCTGCTGCTGGACACCTTGCGGGAGGCGGGAGAAGCCGGGCTGAGCCAGCTGGCCCGGGAGACCGGCCTGCCGAAGGCAAGCGTGCATCGCCTGTTACGGCAGCTGTGCGATCTCGGCGCGGTCGAGCAGCGGGAAGGCCGGTACTGCATCGGGCCCCACCTGTTCTGGCTCGGGCAGTCCTGGCGCCCCGACAGCGCGCTGATGGCAGCGACCCGGAGCCCGCTGCAGCGGCTTGCGCAGGCCACCGGGGCGTCGATCGGGTTGGGGGTGTGGGCGCACGGGCAGGCGACGATCGTGCGGGGCGTTCCCGGAGAGGTCGCCACGCGGGTGCAGATGGGGCCGGGCCTGGTCTGGCCGTGGTGCACCGCCGCGGCGAAGGTGCTCCTTGCCTGGGACTCTCCGTCCCGGCGCGGGCGGGACGGCGGGCTGACCGCACAGGAGGCCGAGGAGATCCGCCGGAACCGAGTGGCGTTCGACCGGGAGGAAGTCCTTCCCGGGGTGGCCTGCGTCGCGGTGCCGATCATGCATCCGGCCAAGGACGTTCCGATCGCCGTCCTCGCCGCCCTGGTCGAGCCCGCCCAGTCGCTGAGTCGGCTGGCCGAACTCCTGCACCGGACCGGCGACAACGTCACCTCCTCCCTTCCGGCCCTGGGAAAGGGTGCTTGACGAACGCAACGTTTCGCTGGCCGGACCACGGCGTGGTCCCGCCGCAGTCGCCGGATCCACACTCCCTGTGACCACAGCCAGGGGGACGGCGTGGTCAGGGGGATCAGCGAGCCGCCGTCGAGCGGTGGCGCCCCCGAAGGAACCTCTTCCCAACGGGAGTTCACATGCGCATGCGACTCGTCACCGTCATCGCCACGGTCGTCTTAGGGCTCGGGGGATCAGCGCTCTACCCCGCCTCCGCCGCGCCCGCGTCGGCCTCCACCTCGGCCTCGGCCGACTCCGTGCAGATCAAGGCGGCGGGTTTCAGCGCCGCCGGAACATGGACCGCGTACCAGAGCAACGGGGCCTACGCCGCGCTCACCCTGACGCAGGACGGCAACGGCTCCCTGAGCGGCTCGGCCGCCTCAGCCGACGGCGGCTACGGCACGGTCAGCGGATTCGTCGACGGCTCGTACATCTACTTCTACATCACGTGGTCCTCCGTCAGCCACGGCCGCTACATCGGCTCCCTCCAGGCAGACCGGAGTCTCAGCGGAGTGACGACCGACGTGAACAGTCCCGCCGGCCAGGTCACATGGGCCACACTGCGGAAGTTCTGAAGGCCTGGATCAGGTGTCACAGTGAACCTGCTGGACGAACTTCTCAACGCGGTCGCCGACTTGCTCGCGCAGAGCGGCGTTCACGTCGGTATCGGTACCCTGCGCGCCATCGTCTTCGCTCTCGTCGGCGTCATCGCCCTCCAACTGGTCATCGGGGTGGTACGCACCGCGGTGAACACCGGCGGTGCCGTGTTCGGCTTCGCCCGGACACAGGTCGAGGGCAAGTTCTGGCAGGACGCGGGAAAGCTCACCACCTTCATCTCGTTCGCCCTGCTGGTCATCGCGTACGGGCTGTACGGACGGCAGCAGTCCCGACCGCTGACCCAGGCCCTGCGGTCGATGGCCGAGGACCGGCTGACGGAGATCCTCCCCCTCACGGTTCTCACCCAGGTGGCCCTGCTCTGCGGGTTCTGGATCGTGTTCGGAGTGGTGGCCCGGGTGCCCAGGCAGACACTGCTGGAGCCGTTCTGGATCGTCCTGGCTCTGGTGGCGTGCATGTCCGTGGCCATCGCCGGCTCGGTGGGGGTCCTCCTCATCACCCGCGGCGATGTCGCCAGCGCCCTGTTCCTGACCGCCGCGACGCTGGCGGTCGGATGCGGCGTCATCCTGATCGTCGCGAAGACGCAACAGCGACGGGCCGACGCCGACGGTCGAGACCCCGGCGGGACCGGGCCGGAGCAGACGCAGGGACATATCGCCGTCCTGGTGCTCTGCACACTGTTGGGGTCCGCGCTCACCGCCCTCTACTCGGGTGTCGCCAGGACACCGTCCGTCGACGGACTGCTGCGCTTCGACTTCGCTCTCCTGGCGGCCATGGTGCTCATCGCCTGCTACCGGTTCCGCGCGTACATGGACGACGCGGAGGTCCCGAGCGCACTGCCGCACCTGATCGACTTCAGCCTGGCCCTCTCGGCGTGCGCCATCGCCCTGACGAAGGCACGGGACGCGGAGGTGACGCTGGGCGGCGTTCCGCCGTGGGTGATCGTGGTCGGCCCGCCGCTGATCATCGCCGCGATGATATTCGCGGTCCATCTGCGGCGGCATCTCCCGGCCATCCCCAACTGGAGAACATGCCTCGTCGTCGCCCTCGTCGGCGGACTCCTGGTGGGACCCGCGCAGTATGCGCTCGCCTCCGAACTCGTCCCCGTTGTGCAGTGGCTTCCCTTGCCACGGCTGTGAACGGGCTCAGGAAGCGACGCCCCTCAGGAAGGCCGACCAGGAGAAGGGAGAGAGCGTGAGGTGAGGGGCGGCGGGGTCGGCCGTCCGCTTGGAGTCACGGATGTGGATGGCGGAGGGGGCGGCGCGGACTTCGAGGCATTCGCCGCCCCCGCCGTCGCTGTGGGTGGACTTGCGCCAGGGGTAGGCGGCTTCGACGCAATCGCCGCCCTCGCCGTCGCTGTAGCTGGATTTGAACCAAGTGAGTTGCTGGCTGTTCACAGCTCCTCCAGCTTCTTCTCGATCAACGCCCGGGATTCCGCGGGCGGGAGAGCCATCGCCCGCATGATCCCATAGCGGTCGGCGATCTTCCGGACCTCTTCTGGGTCGGTGATCAGCCGAGGAAACCCCTGCACTTCCGTATACCCCACCTGTGGATGCCTCTGCGGAGTCAGCAGGTTGAACGCGCCGCCCATATTGGGGTGATCCTCGATACAGGTGGGCATCACCTGGATCTCCACATTTCGCAAGCCGCCGATGCGCAGCAACCGCTCCAGTTGCCCGCGTTGGACCGCACGACCGCCGATCGGCCGATCCAACACCACTTCCTCCAGCACGTAACTGCACATCGGCGAGGGCCACTTGTCGAAGACCTGCTGCCGTGCGAGCCGGTCGGTGACTCGCCTCTCGATCGTCTCTTCGTCGAGCAGCGGGCGGCGGCGGGAGAACACCGCCCGGGCGTAGTCCTCGGTCTGAAGCAGGCCGTGTACCGCCTGGTTGCAGTAGTGGTGCATCTCAACCGCCTCCGCCTCCAGCCCCGCATAACTCCGATACCACTCGGGGTGACGCGTCCGCGCCCTCTTCATCGCCTCCCTCAGCTCCGGCACCGCCGCCCCCAGCAACCCCCCGCCCTCCAACAGCTCATCCGCCTTCACCAGCATGTCCGGCTGCGGAACCCGCACCCCCCTCTCCATCGCCGAGATCGCGTCCGGCCCGTACCCCACCAGCGCCCCGAACTCCTTCTGCGTGAGCCCCTTCCGCTCCCGCAGCAGCTTCAGCTGCTTGCCCAGTGCGCTGAACAGTCCCGTCGTACCTTCGGCCTCCGCCGGTGTCTCCGGCCTCCGCTCCTGCTGTACGTCCGTCACGTACGCCTCCGCCTCACGTCGTCGTGGTCACGGCCGACGACCCGTACTCCTCACCCGACACGCCCGTACGGCTACCGTGAGTCGCGCGATCGCCCCTGGTCAGGGTACGGAGAACCGGCCACGCTCGGTGACGTGAACGCCGAAATCTCCACCCCCGCCGCCGAACTGACCCAGCGTCTGAGCGCCACCCCGCGCGGCGCCCGGCTGGCCCGGCGGCTCGTCGCCCATCAGCTGGCCACCTGGGGATACCCCCACGACAGCGACCTGAACTACACGGCCCAGCAGCTCACCGCGGAACTCGCCGCGAACGCGGTCACCCACGGTCGCGTCCCCGGCCGGGACTTCGAGGTACGGCTGCTCCTGCTCGCCCCCGACCACACCCTCCGTATCGAGGTGAGCGACGCGCGGGGCGACCGGCGGTTGCGGTTCGTGCGGGACGCGGGCGCGGAGGGCGGACGCGGCCTGGTGGTGGTGTCGCTGCTGGCGCGGGCGTGGGGCGTGGCGGAGCGGGACGTCGGCAAGACGGTGTGGGCGGAGCTCGCCCTCTAGGGCGTCTCCCCCGACGCCGCCGGCCACGCGTGCACCAGGTCGTCCGACGCGTCCAGCGCGGTGTCACGCACCCCTTCGGGACCGTACGCCGGGGACCGGCTCGCGCGCAGCGGCATCCCGGCCCAGTACCAGGCCCGGTTCGCGCCCTTGCGTTCGACGGTCGTGCCGGTGCGCAGGTAGTCGAGGAGTGCCGCGCGCACCCGGCGGCGCCCGAAGACGTAGAGCGCCGGTTCGACGTGCCAACGGCAATGGCTGGCGTCCGGGTCGTACACGGCTGCCGCCATCAGCGGGGCGAACAGTTCCTCCGGGAGGCTCGGCCGGGAGAGCAACTCCTCCCGCGCCGCGTGGGTCAGGAGCCGTGCGCGCCGCAGTTCGGGCACGTCGTCCTCGTCCTCGAACTCGACGCCGACCAGCCTGGCCACCTCGGCCGCACACGTGAGGAACGTGCGTGCCCTTGGGCCGTGTTCCCTCTCCTCCATGTCCATGGCGGCATTCTGGACCGCGCTACGAGTTTCCGGCGAGGCGCTCACGCAACAGCGTGCGCATGCCGACGGGTTCGCGGCCGAGCAGCTTCGCCAGGGTGGGGTCGGGGGTCGCGAACTCGCCCTCGCGAGCGGCGGTGAAGATGCCCAGGAGCTGGTCGGCGGTGTCGGCGGGGACGCCGCCCGCCACCAGGTGCGCGCGGAACGTGTCGTCGGGTGCGGTGGTCCGGGTGACCGTGCGGCCGGTGAGTTCGCTCGCGAGGGCGGCGAGGTCGGCGAACGTGAGCGCCTCGGAGGCCGTCAGCGGGGGCGTCGGGCCCTCGAAGCGGCCCTCGTCGGTGAGGATCACGGCCGCCGCCTCCGCCAGGTCGGCGTGCGCCGTCCAGCAGACCGGGCCGTCGGCGGGCAGGGCGACCTCCCCGGATTCCAGGCCCTGCGCGAGGAAGCCGAGCCCGCTGTCCGCGTGGAAGCCGTTGCGGAGGGAGGTCCAGGCGACGCCCGTGGCCGCGAGGGCCTCCTCCGTGGCCGCGTGGTCGCGGCAGGCCTGGAAGCGGGAGGTGGGGCTCGCGCCCATGTGGGCGGTGTAGACGATACGGCGGGCGCCGGCCGCGACGGCCGCGTCGATGGCGGTGCGGTGCTGCCGTACGGCCTCCTCGCCCATCCGGTCGACGGAGACGATCAGGATCTGGGACGCACCCTCGAAGGCGTGTGTCAGGCCGGCCGGTTCGGTGAAACTGCCCTGCCGCACCCGCACGCCCCGGTCCGCGAGCGACCGCGCCTTCTCCGGGTCGCGCACGCTGACCCCGACTTCCTCGGCCGGTACGCGGTCCAGCAGCCGGTCCACGATCCGGCCGCCAAGCTGTCCGGTGGCTCCGGTCACGACGATCACGATGTCCTCCAGCGATGACGATAACGGCGGAAACAATTTCAGAGTAACACCGTTACTAACACTGGAAGCAAGTGCGCGATATCGTTGATACATGCCATCGGGATCGCGTGACACGACCGCCGCCGCCACCACCGGTTCCGCCCCCGACACCCGGCAGCGCGTCATCGACGCCGCCATCGGGCTGCTGGAGCGCGAGGGGCGGGATGCCGTCACCACCCGCGCGGTCGCCGTCGCCGCGGGGCTCCAGCCCCCGGCCATCTACCGGCTGTTCGGCGACAAGGAGGGGCTGCTGGAGGCGGTGGCCGAGCACGGCTTCGCCACGTTCCTCGCGAGCAAGCGCGTCGTCCCGGACCCCGAGGACCCGATCCAGGACCTACGGGACAGCTGGGACCTCGCGGTCCGGTTCGGCCTGGAGAACCCCGCGCTGTACCTGCTGATGTACGGCGACGTCGCGCGCAGCGACTCGCCCGCCTTCCGGACCGGGCTGGAGATCCTCAAGGGCCGGGTCCGGCGGCTCGCCGTCGGCGGCCGGCTGCGGGTCGGTGAGGCGCTCGCGGCCGACGTCATCCACGCCACGGCCCGCGGCGCCGTCCTCACCTGGCTGTCCATGCCGGCAGCCGACCGCGACCCGGCCCTGCTGACCACCCTGCGCGAGGCGATGGTCACGGCCATCACCACGGAGAGGCCCGCCGTACGCACCACCGGCCCCGCCGGCGCAGCCCGTGCCCTGCGCGCCTCCCTCCCCGACCAGACGACCCTCAGCCCGGCCGAACAGCACCTCATGAGCGAGTGGCTGGGCCGCCTGGCCGCCGACGCCTGAGACACCGCTGCCAAAGACACCGCCGCGCGCCGAACGGCCCGCCGTCACATCACGGGCCGGGTCACCCCGCACCCGGCCTACCAGGCCACCGGCAGCTCCAGTGGGAACCGGCGGATGGTCTGGGTGTCCCAGCGGACCTCCTCCGGGCGGACCGCCAGGCGGAGCGTGGGGAAGCGGTCCAGGAGGCGGTCCACGGCGACCTCCAGTTCGGCCATCGCCAGGGGAACCGCGACACACCGGTGGCCGCCCCAGCCGAAGGTCATGTGGGGAGCGACGGGACGGGCGGGCACGATCTCGTGCGGATCCGGATAGCGGTCGGCGTCGCGGTTGGCCGTCAGGTACGAGACGTGGACGAAGTCGCCGCGCCGGATGACCACCCCGTCCATCTCGACGTCCTCCAGCGCCACCCGGGGAATGCCCACGCCCTTCCGGAAGGGGATGTACCGGAGCAGTTCGTGGAGGAAGTCCGTCAGGTCCTTGCGGTGCTCGCGGGCGTACTCCGCCAGCTCCGGGCGGGTCAGCAGCAGGTACACGATGTTGCTGATCTGACAGGTCGCCGTGTCCTGGCCGCTGAGCGTGAACGTCAGTGCCAGGACGGCCAGTTCCCTGTCGTCGAGCTGGTCCTCGCCGTCCCGCGCCTCGGCGAGCACGCTGATGATGTCCGTACCGGGGTTGTTCCGGCGTTCGGCGACGAGCTCGGTGAAGTAGGCCGTCAGGTCCTCCTTGGCCGCGCGGGCGACGTCCCGGTTGCCCGCGCCGAGCACCAGCAGCCGGTGGACCTGTTCCTCCATCCGGGGCCACTCGGCGCGCTCGATGCCCAGCAGGTCCAGGATCGTGTGCTGCGGAAGCGTGTTGGACAGGTGCCGGACCAGATCGGCCGGCGGGCCCTCGGACTCCATCTCGTCCAGCAGCCGGTCCGTGAGGAGGGTGATCCGGCCCCGCATGCGGTCCACGTGGCGCTCGGTGAAGGCCTGGGTGGCCAGATGCCGGATCCGGCTGCTGTGCGGCGGGTCCATCACGTTGATCGACTCGGGCGAGACGATCGGCTCGGCCGTCAGGCGCGGATAGTCGTACTCGATGATCCCGGCCCTGCTGAACCGGGGGTCCGTCGTCACCTGCTGCACCGACTCGAAGCTGGTGACCAGCCAGGCGTCCGAGTCGCCGTACGGCAGCCGGATCGTGCCGAGGGACTCGCGCTCCATGAACCCGGCCAGGGCCGGGTCGAAGTCGAGGGCCTTGCTGTAACCGAAGGGGCAGTTGACCGCCTGCACGTTCGTCTCCTTCATCGGTCGGTCGCTCACGTGAACGGCACCACGTTGGTGGCGTGGACGGCGGCGCTCAGGTCCTTCGCGAGCCGCAGGGCGTCGCCGATCGCCCAGTAGTGGAGGAAGAACAGGCGCGGCTCGTCGTAGAGGTTGTGGTGGTGGAGCTCCACCAGGCTGATCCCGCCCTTGCGCAGGATCTTCAGGACCGGCTGGACCTCGCCCGCGGTCATCACGAAGTCACCGTTGACCGCGGCCTTCCCCCTGCCCAGCGGCTGGAAGTTGACGGTGGTCGTCGAGCCGAGGCCGGGCGGCAGGACCATGTCGCCGTCCGCGATCCGCTCCACACGTGCCCAGACGCTCTTGTAGATGCCCTCGTCCTGGACGCCCTTGCTGCCGAGCGCGCCGTCGATGCCCTTGGTGTCCAGGTCGAGCGTCGGGGTGGCGGCCGGCCGGTCGGGCGGGGTGCCGGTGCGGTCGAAGGCCGCGCGCAGCCCCTGGGCGACGGGTACCGGGTCGTGAGCGTGTGCGTGCAGATGCAGCCACCACAGGGCGGGCTGGTGGGCGAGCAGATGCTTGTGTACGGCGTTGATCCCGATGCCGTGCTCCAGGACGGCGTCGGTGAAGCCGTCCAGTTCGTGCTCGGTGACCACGGCGTCGCCCATCAGCAGATGGGCGCCGTCCTTGTAGCGGACGAAGGCGACGTGGGTGCCGAGGGCCAGTGAGGTCTCGATCCGCACGCCCCGGGAGACCACCTTGAGGTCCCGGCGGGGCAGGCCGGTGTGGTACATGTACCGCTTCATTTCACCCGGCCGCCCCAGGGCCTTGGCCACGTCCGCCCAGTAGGCGAGGCCGGTCATCTCGGGTTCGACCAGGGTGCGCGGGCGGTCGCGGGAGAGGGCCCGGGCGGTCGGGGTCGCCGCGCCCGCGAGGACGGGGGCCACGGCACCCGCGGCAAGCACGCGGCGCCGGGTGGTGGACGGTCGGGGGTGGGTGTCCTGCTGCCGGTCGTCGGCCATGGTGTACCTCCTGGCGCGATGGAATCACGGGTCCCGGACGGTCCCTGTGATGCCATCGCGCCAGGTGGGCCAGGTGGCCCAACGCAAACCACCGGACACCGGGGCCGCGCACCGCTGCGCGCGACAGCCGCGGATCACTTCGCGTACAGGCTCTCGATCTCCGTCGCGAAGTCCTTCATGACCGCCTCGCGGCGCAGCTTCATCGAGGGGGTCAGATGCCCGGCCTCCTCGGTGAAGTCGACGGAGAGCATCTCGAAGCGGCGGATGGACTCGGGGCGGGAGACCAGTTTGTTGGCCTCGTCGACGGCGCGCTGCAGGACGGCCCGCAGCTCCATGTCGTCCATGAGGAGTTCTGGCGGCACCGGGTGCTTGCCGTTCATCTGGCGCCAGTGGGTGAGGCCGTCCCGGTCGAGGGTGATGAGGGCGCTGACGTACGGCAGCCCGTCGCCGACCAGCATCACCTGGGAGATGAGGGGGTGCGAGCGCAGCCAGTTCTCCAGCGGGGCCGGGGCCACCGACTTGCCGCCGGCCGTGATCAGCATCTCCTTCTTGCGGCCGGTGATGGTGAGGTAGCCCTCGTCGTCCAGTTCGCCGAGGTCGCCGGTGGCCAGCCAGCCGTCCCGGGTGGCCGGTACGACCCCGCCGGCCTGCGGGTCCCAGTAGCCGCGCAGCACGTGGTCACCGGCGACCAGGATCTCCCCGTCGGCGGCGATCCGGACCTTGGTGCCGGGCATCGGCCAGCCCACCGTGCCCAGCCGGGGTTTGAGGGGCGGGGTGCAGGTGGAGGCGGCGGTGGTCTCGGTCAGGCCGTAGCCCTCGTAGATCTCGATGCCGGCCCCGGCGTAGAACGCGGCGAGACGGCGGCCCAGCGGGGAGCCGCCGCAGATGATGTGCCGGACCTTGCCGCCCATGGCGGTGCGGATACGGCGGTAGACGAGCGGGTCGTAGAAGGAACGGGCCGTCTTCAGGGCGCGGCCGGGCCCGCTGCCGGTGCCGGTCTGCTTGGCCTCCAGTGCCTCGCCGTAGCGCTGGGCGACCCCGGTGGCCCGGTCGAAGACCGAGACCCGGCCGCCCGCCTCCGCCTTCGCCCGCGCGGTGTTGAAGACCTTCTCCAGCATGTACGGGATGGTCAGGAGACAGGTCGGTCGGAAGCCGGCCAGGTCCGGGAGCAGGTCCTCGGCCTTGAGGCTGGGGGCGTGGCCGAGGCGGACCCCGGCGCGGATGCAGGCGATCGCCACCATGCGCCCGAAGACGTGGGACATGGGCAGGAAGAGGAGGATGGAGACCTCCTCGTCGTTGCGCGACTTGAAGATCGGGTAGAGGAGTTCGATCGCGTTGTCGACCTCGGCGAAGAAGTTGCCGTGCGAGAGGGCGCAGCCCTTGGGGCGGCCGGTGGTGCCCGAGGTGTAGATGAGGGTGGCGAGCGTGTCGGGGCCCAGCATGCCGCGCCGTACGCCCACCTCGGCGTCCGGCACCTGCGCACCGGCCTCCGCGAGCCGGTCCACGTGGCCCTTCTCCATCACCCACAGGTGCCTGAGGTCGGGCAGCCGGTCGAGTTCGGGGCCGAGCGCGGCGGCCTGCGCGGTGGTCTCGGTGACCAGGGCGACGGCACCCGAGTCGTGCATGATCCAGCGGGTCTGGAAGACCGAGGAGGTCGGGTAGACCGGCACGGTCACCAGGCCGGCCGCCCAGGCGCCGAAGTCGAGGAGCGTCCACTCGTACGTCGTCCGGGACATGATCGCGATCCGGTCGCCCGGCATCAGCCCCTCCGCGATCAGGCCCTTCGCCACCGCCAGCACCTGCGCGGCGAACTCGGCCGCCGTCACCTGTCCCCAACGGCCGTCGTCCTCAACCGACTTGCGGCTGAGCACCACGGCGCCCGGCTCCGCCTCCGCGTTCTCGAACGGCAGGTCGGCGAGCGACCCGTGGCGTACCGGCGGCGCGAACGGCGGTACGTACGCCTCCCGCACCACCCCGTCCAGCCGCTGGACGAGGGGCTCGACCAGGATCGGATTGCCGTCGTAGTCCGTGGCCTGGATCGCCACGCCCGGGGAGACGGATGCGGCGTTCGGATAAGAGGACGTGGACACGGGGCGGCTCCTCGGGCGTGCAGCGGTGAACTGCTTGCTGCATGACGTACGTGCCTCGCGCACCGAGGCGTTCACCGGCACCGGCCCTCGGAAAGGGGTTACCGGCGGTTCAGGCTGGAGATCGTACGGGGCCGCTGTGGCGGGCTTGTGGGTTTTCGGGGGTTGTCCGGGGACGGGCCTGTGCAATCCCGGAGGTTACGTGAGGGTCCTTCACGTTCGGCCCGTTTCCCGGCACTTGACAGCTGTGACATAGACTTACCTACGGTAACTTTACTCCAGAGTCAGGAATCGGGCGACATGGGGGACGGACATGACGGACCGTCGACCCGCCGACGCGGGGCGGGGTGCCGGGAGACGCGGCGGAACGGAAAAGGCAACCTCTGTGATCGTCCTTGACAGCACCCCCTCTCTCGGCCCGCTGCTCGCCCTCGGCGCGCTGCGGTCCCCCTTCAAACGACCCACCCCCGACGCCGACTTCCCCCGCACCCGCCTCCTCCTCCCCCACGTCCGCCCCGATCTCGAAAAGCTCGCCGCCTATGAACGCGTCTGCGGGTTCGCGACCGGCGACGACGGACTGCCCATCACCTATCCGCATGTGCTCGGGTTTCCGTTGGCCATGCGGCTCATGAGCGCGCGGGACTTTCCGTTGCCGTTGCTGGGGCTGGTGCACACCTCCATCGAGATCGAGCGGTATGCGGAACTGCCCGGGGACGGGACGTACGACATGGCCGTCCATGTGGAGAAGCTGAGCCCGCACCGGCGGGGCACCGAGGCCACCGTCGTGACCGGGGTGCGGGTCGGTGAGGACGTCGTATGGGAGTCGCGGAGTACGTATCTGGCGCGGCATCGCACGCGGCACGCCGGTGCGACGGCCCGGGACGAGCCCGCACTCCTGCCCGTCGTCGAGGAGTGGCGGATCGCCGGGGACGTCGGCCGGCGCTACGGGGCCGCCTCCGGGGACCGCAACCCCATTCACCTGCACCCGCTCACCGCCCGCCTCTTCGGCTTCCCCCGGGCCATCGCGCACGGCATGTGGACCGTGGCCCGGTGTCTCGCCGCGCACGGGGTGCCGACGGCGGCGGAGGTACGGGCGGAGTTCCGGGCGCCGGTACTGCTGCCGGGCACGGTCGAATACGCGGCCGAGGGCGGTCGCTTCCAGTTGCGGAGCGGAGACCGGGTGCACGTGGAGGGCATCATCAGCCCACGCGTTGGCCGATGATCTACTAAAAACGCACAAAGACTGTGTTTCGCCTTTCTATGCATCTCCTGTCACGTCGTCGCGAAACCGCAGGTCGCAGGGGTGGACGAAGATCCCCTCACACCGGACACCCAGCCTGTCCAAGGATCCGTGAAGGAATCCCTAATGCTGCGCCAAGAATGCGTCCTTAGCCTCTGCTCACTTTTGTGATCCATTGCACGAAGGGCACCGAGCATGCCTCCCAGACGCGTCGCAGTAATCGCCGACTCGGACACCCGTTGGAAATGGGGTGCGTCGGTGGCCCGGCAGATCGCCCCCGAGCACGCGCTGGACGCGTACTTCCTGCGGGGCCGGTCCACACCCACCGAACGGCAGCTCGCCGAGGTCGGCATCGAGCCCGACACCCGGCGCGAGCTGAGCGCCGCCGAACTGGTAGACGACGAGGAGCTGGCGAACGCCGACATCGTCGTGCTGGCGGTCCTCGGCGGCACGGTCCTGACGCTCGTCCACAGCCTGGGGATCGCCTGGGCGGGCCGGCTGCACCGGCCGGTCACGGTCAGCGGGTACGTCGGCGTGGTCTACGAGAAGATGGTCGACGGTCTCATGACCCGCGCCGGCACGGATCTCGTGCTCGCCAACTCCGACCACGACACCCGGCGGTTCCGCTCCGTCTTCGCGAGCGTGGGCGTCGACCCCGAATCGGTCGTCGAGTGCGCCCTGCCCTTCCTCGGCGGCGCCCCCTACCGGCCCTCCTCCGACCGGCCGTTCACCGTCACCTTCGCCGCCCAGCCGTCCGTGCCCAAGGACCGCGCGTCCCGGCTCAGGCTCCTGGAGCGGGCCGCCGCCCACGCCCGCCTGCAGCCGGACCGGCTCGTGTTGGTCAAGCTGCGCAGCCGGCCCGGCGAGCAGACCACCCACGAGGAGCGGGACCCGTACCAGAAGCTGGTCGAGACCCTCGCCGAACCCGCGCCCGCGAACCTCCAGCTCGTCTACGGCAACATGGCCGAGGTGCTGGACCGCACCGACCTGCTGGTCACGGTGAGCTCGACGGCCGCCCTGGAGTCGATGCACCGGCGGATACCCACCGCGATCCTCACCGACTTCGGCGTCCGCGAGGCCCACGGCAACCACTACTTCGTGCACTCCGGCTGCCTCGCCTCCTGGGACGACATCGACGCGGGCGCGCTCCCGCAGCCGGACCCGGAGTGGGCGGCGGCACACGGCATCGGCAGGAGCGACCCGTACACCGCGGCCCGGGCCCGCATCGCCGCGCTGCGCGCCACCGACCCGCTGCCACCGCTGCGCCCTTACTACACACCGCAGAACGCCGGCGTCTACCTCGACGGCATCCTCCGGAACAACGGCTTCGACGAGCAGGGCCGCCCGCTGCCGGTGCCGCTGGGCGGCGGCCGGGGGCGGGTGAAGAAGGCCGTACGGGTGGTCGCCGGGCGGGGTGCCAAGAAGCTGTACCGCGTGGGCCGTCAGCGGCTCGCGCCCGCCCTGCGCCGCTGGGGTTCCGTCTGACGGGCCGGGCCGGTCACGGCGGGGACCACGGCCGGCCCTCCATCAGGTTGCCCAGGCCCGCCCAGGCGAAGTTCATCAGGGTCGCCGCCGCCTGACGTGCCGTCACTCCTGGTGTGGCGTTGGCCCAGGCCGCGAGGGACTCGGCCGCGCCCACCAGCGCCTCGGCGAGGCCGGCGACCTCGCCCTCCCCCAGGTCGGGGTCGCGGTGCGCCTCGCGGGCGGCGGCGACGATGAGCTGGGTCACGAACGCGACGATCTCCTCGCGCATCGCCGCGACCTCCAAGGCGAACCGCTCGCCGTGGGTTCGGGCCTGGATGTGCAGCACCGACCAGCCGTCGGGGTGTTCCGCGGTGTACGTGAAGAACGCCCGGAGCCCGTCCCAGAGCTGCCGGTCGGCGGGCAGCTCGCGGTCGACGCCGGCCCGGACCGCCTCGGTCAGGGCTCTGGCCTCGCGGCGGATGCACGCCGCGAACAGGTCTTCCTTCGAGTTGAGGTACAGATACACCAACGGCTTGGAGACACCGGCGAGTTCGGCGATCTCGTCCATCGACGCGGCCATGTAGCCGCGCTGGCCGAAGGTCCGCACGGCGGCGTCCAGCATCTGCTGCTCACGTACCGCGCGCGGCATCCGCTTGGTCTTGACGGTCCCCATGGGACAAAGCCTAGTTGGGGCCGGAGACCGGGGAGCCGCTCAGGAAGAGGTCTGGGCCTGCCCCGGGGCCTGGGCCTGGGCCTGCTCCACCTCGTCGACCGCCGCGTCCTCCTGGCTGCGGTTGGCCTCGATGTTGGCCTTCATCCGGTCGACCCGCTGCGAGACCTGCACGGAGGCGCGGTCCCGCTCCTTGCGCAGCACGACGAAGCTGATCGGCGCCGACAGGACGAGGGAGAGCAGCAGCACCCAGAAGGGGTTGGAGTCGCCGAAGCCACGCGGGAACGCGCCGGCGTAGACGAGGCCCCAGACGACGAGGAGGCAGCCCGCGAAGATACCGAGGCGCATCAGCGTGTAGCGGAGCATCTCAATCCAGTCTTCCGATGACGAAAAGGGGCACCGTCCAGTGAAGCACGCCGTGGGGTCGATCTTGCACCGGGGTCCGGTCAGCCGAGCGGGAGCAGCATGGTGATGTCGTCGCGGTCGTCGCCGGGTGCGACGCGGATCGCGGCGGGGACCCGGCCGACCTCCTTGTATCCGCAGGAGCCGTAGAACTCCTCAAGGCCGAGACCGCCGCGGCAGGCGAGCCGTATCGCGTCGATGCCGTCGAAGCCACGGGCGGCGTCGGCGGCGGCCGCGAGCAGGTCGCGGCCGTGTCCCTGGCCCTGGTGCCTCGGGTGCACCATCACCGTGTACAGCCACACCCAGTGCGTCATCAGCCGGTGCGTGTTGAAGGAGAAGAAGGCGGTGGCGGCGACCTCGCCCGTCTCGTCGTGGCCGACGAGGAGGCGGTGACGGCCGTCGGCCATGGCGCTGAAGTGCCGCACCAGTTCCGGCCGGATCTCCTCCGCCGTGACCGGCGCCACGAAACCGACGGCTCCACCGGCGTTGGACACGTCCGCCCACAGGCCGAGGATGCCGTCACGGAGGGCGGGGGTGATGGCGGGGTCGAGGGTGAAGGTAAGGGGCATGGGCGGATCGTATCTATTACAGCGCGGTGTGTGGAGAGACTTTTCGGCCCGGCCCGGCCCGGTCCTGTCCGGTCCTGTCCGGGTCGGGTCGGGTCGGGTCGGGTCGAGTGCGGGTGCGTGGGGGCTGGTCGCGCAGTTCCCCGCGCCCCTTACGGGACGCTGCCTCTGAAGGACGATTCAGCCGCAGGCCCCTGGTCGCGCCCACGCGGCGGCAGCCGCATGTCAGCTACAACCCCGCGCCCCTTACGGGACGCCGCCCCTGAAGGACGATTCAGCCGCAGGCCCCCGGCCGCGCCCACGCGGCGGCAGCCGCATGTCAGCTACAGCCCCGCGCCCCTTACGGGACGCTGCCTCTGAAGGACGATTCAGCCGCAGGCCCCTGGTCGCGCCCACGCGGCGGCAGCCGCATGTCAGCTACAGCCCCGCGCCCCTTACGGGACGCTGCCCCTGAAGGACGATTCAGCCGCAGGCCCCCGGCCGCGCCCACGCGGCGGCAGCCGCATATCGGCTACAGCCCCGCGCCCCATGCGGCGGCAGCCGCGTCGGCTGGGGCGTTACCTTCTTGCCCACCGAGTCGGGTGGTGGGTGGGCAAGGGTCTCGGGGGGGTCCGG
>NZ_JBHXLU010000018.1:0-137284 GCF_042720695.1 Streptomyces sp. NPDC058457
ACTAATCCCCACCGAAGTGGTTCATCGTTCGACTTGCATGTGTTAAGCACGCCGCCAGCGTTCGTCCTGAGCCAGGATCAAACTCTCCGTGAATGCTTTTCACGGGAGCGGAACAGCCGGAGGAATAATCCGACCGTTCACAGCGTCCTCGCTGTATTTACTTCAAAGGAACCTCGACCATCGGAACAGTGTCCGACAGACGGGGTATCAACATATCTGGCGTTGACTTTTGGCACGCTGTTGAGTTCTCAAGGAACGGTCGCTTCCTTTGTACTCACCCTCTCGGGCTTTCCTCCGGGCTTCCCTTCGGTGTTCCAAACTCTATCAGTGTTTTTCCGTCTCTCTGACCACCCTCCCGCAGACATGCGGAAGATGATCCCGAGTTAGGATCCGACAAGTTTGGGTGCTGCCGAGCAGCAACGCTTTATCGCGCCGCCTGGTCTCAAGCAGGAGTACGACTGTACACGGAGCCCTGAAGGCCATGCAAATCGAATAGGGTGGTGGTCTAGACCACTAGCTGGTACCTTCCAAGCGGAACCGCCACTTCATATGACATACGCTGCTGCTCAGTGCCGTCCGGGACAGGCAGTGACGGCCCGTAAGCAGCTCCACTTCTGGGAGGCCTCCCATGACCACCGTGACGTCCCCTCTCGCAGGACGTGCCGTCGGACTGGCCGCAGTGCCGGATCCGGTCTTCGCCGGGGCCATGGTCGGCCCGGGTACCGCCATCGACCCCCCGCGAGAGCCTTCCGAGGTCGTGGCGCCCGTGGACGGAGTCATCGTCTCTCTGCACCCGCACGCGTTCGTCGTCGTCGACGACAGCGGCCACGGCGTACTCACCCACCTCGGTATCGACACCGTGCAGCTCAACGGACAGGGCTTCGAGCTCCTCGTCAACAAGGGCGACACCGTGGCCCGCGGCCAGGCCGTGGTCCGCTGGAACCCGGCCGAGGTCGAGGCCGCCGGCAAGTCTCCGGTCTGCCCCGTCGTGGCCCTGGAAGCCACGGCCGACTCTCTCTCCGACGTCCGTGAGGACGGTGACGTGAAGGCCGGCGACACCCTCTTCACCTGGAGCTGATTCGTCCCGGACCGACGACCCCGCCGCCCTGCCGTCGTACGACGGAGCAGGCGGCGACCACGACAACCACCGCGGCGGCGGGACCCGCCGCACTATCGGAGACGGGTGAGATGGAGACAACGCTGCGAGGCGTCGGCGTGAGCCACGGTGTGGCGATCGGCGAGGTTCGGCACATGGGAACGGCGGTACTTGAGCCGCCTGCCAAGCAGATCCCGGCGGAAGAGGCGGAGCGGGAGCAGGGGCGTGCTCGTCAGGCCGTGGATGCTGTGGCCGCCGACCTGATGGCGCGTGGCAATCTGGCGGGCGGCGAGGCCCAGGCGGTTCTCGAGGCACAGGCCATGATGGCGCAGGACCCCGAGCTGATGTCCGACGTGGACCGCAGGATCGCCGTCGGCAGCACCGCCGAGCGGGCTGTGTACGACGCGTTCGCCGCGTACCGCGAGCTGCTGGCCGCGGCGGGCGAGTACCTCGCCGGTCGGGTGGCCGACCTGGACGATGTGCGGAATCGTATCGTCGCCCGGCTCCTGGGCGTTCCGATGCCGGGTGTCCCGGACAGTGACGAGCCGTACGTGCTGGTGGCGCGGGATCTGGCGCCGGCCGACACGGCGCTCCTCGACCCGACTCTGGTGCTCGGTTTCGTGACCGAGGAGGGCGGGCCGACGAGCCACAGCGCGATCCTGGCGCGGGCACTCGGTGTGCCGGCCGTGGTCGCGCTGCCGGGTGCCGGGGAGCTCGCCGAGGGCACGGTGATCGCTGTCGACGGCAGCACCGGAGACATCTTCGTGAACCCGAGTGCGGAGAAGAAGGCGGCACTGGAGGCGGCGGCCGCCGAGCGGAAGGCGGCGCTGTCCGCCTCGACCGGCCCGGGTGCGACCGCGGATGGGCACAGGGTGCCGCTGCTGGCCAACGTGGGCGGGCCGGCGGACGTGCCGGCCGCGGTGGAGGCCGGTGCCGAGGGCGTCGGTCTGTTCCGTACCGAGTTCCTGTTCCTGGACGACAGCAAGAGCGCTCCTTCCGAGGAGAAGCAGGTCGAGGCCTACCGGCAGGTGCTGGAGGCGTTCCCGGAGGGCCGGGTCGTCGTGCGGGTGCTGGACGCGGGCGCCGACAAGCCGCTGGACTTCCTGACTCCGGCGGACGAGCCGAACCCGGCGCTGGGGGTGCGTGGTCTGCGGACGCTGCTCGACCACCCCGAGGTGCTGCGCACCCAGCTGACGGCGTTGGCGAAGGCGGCCGAGGGGCTGCCCGTCCACCTTGAGGTCATGGCGCCGATGGTGGCGGACCGTGCCGATGCGAAGGCGTTCGCGGACGCCTGCCGGGAGGCGGGGCTGCGGGCCAAGTTCGGCGCGATGGTGGAGATTCCGTCGGCGGCGCTGCGGGCGCGTTCGGTTCTCCAGGAGGTCGAGTTCCTGTCGCTCGGGACGAACGACCTGGCGCAGTACACGTTCGCCGCGGACCGTCAGGTTGGTGCGGTGTCCCGGCTGCAGGATCCGTGGCAGCCCGCGCTGCTCGACCTGGTCGCGCTGTCGGCGGAGGCGGCGAAGGCCGAGGGCAAGAGCTGTGGTGTGTGCGGGGAGGCCGCGTCGGATCCGCTGCTGGCCTGTGTGCTGACTGGTCTGGGGGTCACCTCTCTCTCCATGGGTGCGGCGTCGATTCCTTATGTCCGGGCGATGCTGGCCAAGTACACGCTGGCCCAGTGTGAGCGTGCCGCGGTGGCCGCGCGCGCCGCCGACAATGCGGACGAGGCCCGCGTGGCGGCTCAGGCGGTGCTGTCCGGCGAGTAGCCGGCCGGGGCCGTGATCGGCTGTCCTTTCAGGGGCGCCCCACCTGCGGGTGGGGCGCCCCTGTGGTTTCAGTGGTGGTGGCCCGGTGCCGTCTCCTGGTCGCCGAGGTCAGGCGGTGCGCAGTAGTCGACGTCCGATTCCGGTGAGATGAGTTCTCCGGATTCGACGTCGGTGCAGTACGCGTCGAAGACCTCGCCGGCGGTGAGGGGCGCGAGGTTGTTGCCGCGCAGTCGCCAGCCGTAGACGCGGTCGGGGGCGCCGGGGGCGCTGGTGCGCATGACGAGTCCACCGGGACTGCTGGTGGCGAGGCCGAGGGCCAGGACGCTGGTGAATTCGAGGACTTCGGCCTCGTCGAGGTGGGTGGCGCCCTCGGTGTTCTGGTCGGCGTGGAGGACCGTGACGAGGGTTTCGGGTGGTCCGGAGACACTGCACACGAGGTGCCGGTTGCCTGCCGGAGCGGTGTCGAGGATGCGGGTCAGATAGTGGGAGGCGCGGGTGAAGGCGGCGCGTCCGACGTCCTCGCCGCAGGTGGGGCAGGGGCCGAGGCGGGCGAGGAGGGTACTGGCGTACTCCCAGGTGGCCTGTCGTACCGCCTCGTCGACGAGGGCGGGGACGAGGTCGGTGAGGGGTCGGCCGTCGTACGGGACGGTGGCGCCGGTGGCCGCGAGTTCGGCCGTGAAGCGGGTGCGGCTGGCAGGGTTGTCCGGGTCGAGTCGGGTGGCCGTGCAGAACTCGGCGTATTCCTCGGGGTCGAACAGGGCGAGGGTGGTGTGGGTGCCCGCGGCGGCCCGGGTCCTGAGGAGGGCTTCCATCTGGCGGAGGTAGGTGAGGTGGTCGTCGAAGGTGAAGGTGCGGTAGCGCCGCATGGCGCGGAAGTCGTGCTCGTCGGTCAGCAGGCCGATGGTGCCGGCGATTTCGCGGCGCAGGACGCGTCGCATGGTCCGGTGGTCGGTGCGCGCCATGGTTCCCCCTGTGAGCGGTCGGTCAATGCTCACTCACAGTAACCGGTGCCACTGACAACGAGGGGTACGGAAGCCGGTCTCGAACCAGGCGGTGCTGGATTGCGCAGGTCAGGGCGATGAGGGTGCCGAATGCGGTCCAGCCCAGCGGTCCGGTGGCGAGGGCGGCGGTGACGGCGAGTGGCCCGATGCTGCGCTGGGCGGACTGGGCGAGTCCGTGGACTCCGAGGTAGGCGCCCTGTGCTGTGTCGGATGCCAGAGCGACGGAGAGCTCCCAGGAGATGGTGGCGTGGAGCATCTCGGCGACGGTGAAGGCGGCGGTCGCGGCGGTGAGCAGGAGGATGCCCGTGACGGTTCCGCCGGTGGCGGAGACGGCCATCGTGATGCCGCCGAGGGCGAAGGCGGCGGAGAGCGGGACGAGGAGCCGACGGGCGGCTCGGCTGGTGGTGCCGAAGCGGGCCAGGGGGACCTGGAGTGCCACCACCATCACGTTGTTGAGGACGAGCAGCAGCGGGGCGAGGCCGTGGGGAACGCGGTCGCTGTGGGCGATCCAGAGCGGCAGGCCGACCTTGAAGACGGCGTCGTCGAGGAAGAGGACGGTGTCGGTCGCGACGTAGGCCAGGTAGGCGCGGTCGCGCCAGGGGTTGGCCGGCTTCTCGGTCTTCGGCTCGGTCTTCCAGTCGGTCACGACCCGGGAGGGTGACGGGGGTTCGCCGCAGCGGAGGGTGAGGAGTGCGGCCGCGACGAAGGAGAGGCCGTCGCCCGCGAGGAGCCAGCGGTAGGCCGTGGTGGTGCCGAGGGCCAGGGCCGCCGCGGCGGCGAGGCCGCCCAGGGCCCAGCCCGCGTTGGCGATGGTGCGGTTGAGGGCCTGGTAGCGGGCGCGGTCGGGCCCGGCGATACGGGTGGCGTAGAGCTTGGTGAGGACGTTGGCCGCGCGGTCTCCGAGGGCGCCGACCGCCGAGACGGTGAGCAGCAGGGCGTAGTCGTCGGTGGTGAGCAGGGCGAAGGAGGCGAGGGCGCGCAGGAGTTGGAGTGCGATCAGTACGCGGGTGAGGGGCAGCCGGTCGGCGATGCGGCCGCCCAGCGGGGCGCCGGCGATGCCGATGGCGCCCGATACGGCGGCGAGGGTGCCGACTTCGGCGAGGGAGAGGCCGCAGACGTAGGTGAAGTACAGGACCGAGACCGATGTCCACAGGCCGCTGCCGACGCGGTCGACCAGGGTGACGGCGAGCATTCTGCGTCCGTCGGGGCCTCCGGGTACGCGTCGGGGCCGCTGGGTCGTACCGGGCTTCGTCTTCACTGCTCCCCCTTGCCGCCAATTATGTATTGATACATACTTGCCAACGTGGTAACACAATATGGGATCACTGGTACGACGGCCAAGGGGATTGCCGCGTCCGTGGAACGGGGCGTGGCCGAGGGCGCGTTGGCTCCGGAGGCGGCGCTGCCGCCGGTGCGGCGGCTCGCGGACGAGCTGGGGGTGAGTCCGGGGACGGTCGCGACGGCGTACAAGGAGTTGCGGCGGCGCGGGATCGTCGTCACGCGCGGGCGGGGCGGCACCGTGGTGGCGCCGGCTCCGGCGGTGGCGTCCCGGCGTCCGCCCAGGGTTCCCGAAGGGCTCCGGGACCTGGCCGGGGGGCATCCCGATCCCGCCCTGCTGCCCAGCCTGGTGCCGCCCTCGCTGCTCTCACCCGGTGCCCGGTCGCACCGTTCGGCGCCCCGGCTGGCACGGCTGGAGGAAGCCGTGCGCGACTGGCTGGGCCCGGACGGCGTGCCGGTGGAGCATGTGACGTTCGCGCATGGCGCGCTGGATCTGATCGGTCGGCTGCTGTCCGTGGAGTTGCGGCCCGGCGACGCCGTGGCCATGGAGGATCCCGGATATCACCATCTGCTCGACCTGGTCCCGGCGTTGGGGTTGCGGATCGTGCCGGTGGCGGTGGACGACGAGGGGATGCGTCCGGACGCCCTGCGCACCGCGCTGCGCGCGGGCGTGCGCGCCGTGGTGTGCAGCCCTCGGGCGCAGAATCCGTACGGCGGCTGCTTCTCGGCGGCCCGCAGGGATGCCCTGGCCGAGGTGTTGCGGGAGGAACCCGACGTCCTGGTGATCGAGAACGATCACGCGTCCTCGGTGGCCGACGCCCCGCTGCACTCCCTGGCCCGGGCGGGACTCGCACGCTGGGTGCACGTCCGGACGGTGAGCAAGTTCCTGGGCACCGACCTGAGGTGGGCGGCGGCCGCGTGCGATCCGGTCTCACTCGCCCGGCACGACGGGCTGCTGCTTCTGACGTCGGGCTGGGTCAGTCACCTGTTGCAGGAGACGGTGCTCGGGCTGATGACGGATCCGGGCGCGCGCGCCTTGGTGGCACGCGCGCGTGCGACGTACGTACTGCGCCGCGAGACGCTGGCCGGGGAGCTGGCCGGGCGCGGGATCCGGTCGCACGGGGCGAGCGGGATGAACCTGTGGGTGCCGGTACGGGACGAGTCGGCCGTGGTGAACGGGTTGCGGTCGTACGGCTGGTGGGTGGCGGCGGGGGCGCGCTTCCGGTTGTCGGCCGGGCCGGGGGTGCGGATCTCGACCGCCGGTCTTGAGTCGGCCGACGCGGCACGGCTCGCCTCGGACTTCGCCGCTGTCCTGGGCGAGTCCGAGGCCACCTACGGCGGGTGAGCGCGCCTCGCGGGGATGTCAGGCGCGCTTGCGGGCCAGGTCCTCGAAGTAGTTCAGCAGGTCGAGGTTGTCGATGGAGCCGGGGTTGACGGCCTTCTCCAGGGGCGTGCCCTGGAGAAGGCGCTTGACCGGGACCTCGATGCGCTTTCCGGTGAGGGTGTGCGGGACGCCGGGGACCTCGATGACCTCGTCGGGGACGTGCCGGGGCGAGAGCTGTTCGCGGATGGCCTGCTTGATGCGGCCCAGCAGGGCCTCGTCGAGGACCGCACCCGGTGCCAGGTGGACGAAGAGGGGCATCCAGTAGCCGCCGTCGGGCTGCTCGATGCCGATGACGAGGGACTCCTTGATCTCGGGGAGGCGCTCGAC
The DNA here is from genome assembly GCF_042720695.1 of Streptomyces sp. NPDC058457. Classification (NCBI taxonomy): domain Bacteria; kingdom Bacillati; phylum Actinomycetota; class Actinomycetes; order Kitasatosporales; family Streptomycetaceae; genus Streptomyces; species Streptomyces sp. NPDC058457. The sequence goes on from NZ_JBHXLU010000018.1 coordinate 6,850, forward strand.
GACCTCGTAGATGTCCGCCGAGCCCATCCGCACGCCCTGGCGGTTGAGCGTGGAGTCGGAACGGCCGTGGATGATCACCGAGCCGCGTGAGGTGACGGTGATCCAGTCGCCGTGGCGCCACACTCCGGGGTAGGTGTCGAAGTAGCTGTCGTGGTACCGGCTGCCGTCGGGGTCGTTCCAGAAGCGGATCGGCATGGAGGGCATGGGGTTGGTGACGACCAGTTCGCCCACTTCGTCGATGACGGGACGGCCGGCCGGGTCCCAGGCCTGGAGGTCGGTGCCGAGGCCGGGTGCCTGCAGTTCGCCGGTGTAGACGGGGAGGGTGGGTACGGCACCCGCGAAGCAGGAGCACACGTCGGTGCCGCCGCTGACGGAGGCGATCCAGAGGTCGGCCCCTCTCGCTGCGAACTCGTCGTGCAGCCAGCGGAAGCCGTCGGGAGGCAGTGGGGAGCCGGTGGTGGCGACGCACTTCACCCGGGAGAGGTCGTGGTCGCGGGCGGGGTGCACGCCGGCCTTGCGGCAGGCCATCACGTAGGCGGCGGAGGTGCCGTAGAGGGTGGCTCCGGTGCGTTCGGCGACGCGCCACTGGGCGCCGGTGTCGGGGTAGCCGGGGCTGCCGTCGTACAGGACGATCGTGGTGCCCGTGAGGAGGCCGGAGACGAGGAAGTTCCACATCATCCAGCCGGTCGAGGTGTACCAGAAGAAGCGGTCCTCGGGCCCCAGGTCGCAGTGCAGGCCGAGCTGCTTGAGGTGTTCGACCAAAATGCCGCCCTGGGACTGAACGATGGCCTTGGGCAGGCCGGTGGTGCCGGAGGAGTAGAGCACCCACAAGGGGTGGTCGAAGGGGACCTGTTCGAATTCTGGTTCGGTGCCGGTGGCGGTCAGGGCCGACCAGTCCAGGGCGCCTTCGGGGGCCGGGGTGCCGAGCAGCGGGATGTGGACGACTGCACGCAGGGTGGGCAGTTCGCGGCGGAGTTCGGCGACGACCTCGCGCCGGTCGTGTTCCTTGCCGCCGTAGCGGTAGCCGTCGACGGTGAACAGGACGACGGGTTCGACCTGCTGGAAGCGGTCCAGGACGCTGCGGGCGCCGAAGTCGGGGGCGCAGGATGTCCAGACGGCGCCCACGGCCGCGGTGGCGAGGAGGGCGGCCACGGCCTGCGGGACGTTCGGGAGGTAGCCGCTGACGCGGTCGCCGGGGCGGACGCCGAGGGCGCGGAGTCCGGCGGCCAGGGAGCCCACCTGGCGGCGCAGCTCCGCCCAGGTGACCGGGCGGGGTTCGTGGGTCTCGTCGACATACAGGAGGGCGGGTTCGTCCGCGCGGGTGGCGGCCGCGCGCAGGGCGTGCTCGGCGTAGTTGAGGGACGCGCCGGGGAACCACTCGGCGCCGGGCATGGCGCGGTCGCCGAGCACGCGCGCGTAGGGCGTCGAGAACCGCACGTCGAAGTAGTCCGTGACGGCTTTCCAGAAGGTGTCCAGGTGGTCGACGGACCAGCCGTGCAGGGCCGGGTACCCACCGTCGGCGGGGGCTCCGTGGTGTTCCGCCGCCCATGACTGGAACCTGGTGATGCGTGCCTGGGCGATCCGCTGCGGATCGGGCCGCCAGAGCGGCTGGGGGTTCGCGGTCGACATGGGGCGGCTCCCGGGCTTCTGCGCTGGTGTGCGTCGGACGCGTACGGGCTGGGGTGTGCGCGTGACGCGGCTGACAGGGACGATGCCATGTGATCGACTTCTACACCAGGGTGCGCTCCACATAGTCCGTGTCGTGAAGATGTGGTCCCGGCACGGGTGAACGGCAGTTGAACGGCACGCGCGTGTGGAGCGTTGAATGGCAGGGTGAGCAGCATGGACGGTCGTGACCTGGTGCGTTCGGTAAGAGTGGTCGGTTCGAGGAAGGCGGCTCAGGGGTTGCGTACCGTACGGGCCGCGTGGCGCAGGAAGCGGATCGATGCCGCCGGGCTGCCCCCGCGGGGCGCGGAGCGGGCCCGGGTGCCGGGGCCGGTGCAGGACGCGCAGCCGGGGCCGGGCGGCGGTGTGATCCGGTTCAGCCGGTCCGAGCTGCGGATCACGGTGGCGGTGAACGGGGCCGTGTTCTGGGGCTGGGACGGGGCCGGCCCCGAACCGTCGTACGCGCTCGCGGGGCGCTGTCCCGAGCCGGACCCGCGGGCGGTCCTCGAACCGGACACCAACGGCGGCTGGCGGGTCGTGGCGGAGCGGGTGACGGTCAGCGTCTCGCGGCACGGTGCGGTGGAGGTCTGCACGCCCGGTGGCGTGATGCTGCGGCGGGATCTGCCGCCGCGGTGGTGGGAGCCGGTGGGCGGGGGTGCGGCACGCTGGGTACAGCGGTCGGAGGTGGCCGCGGACGCGCGGTTCTTCGGTCTGGGCGGGCACGCCTCGGGGCCGCGGCTGCGGAACGGCACGTACCGGCTGTGGAACACCGATCCCGGCCATGCCTTCGGGCCAGGTGACGATCCGCTGTACATCACCATGCCGGTCCAGTTGGTGGTGGCGGACGCGGCGGCGCATCTGGTGTTCCACGACAGTTCCTGGGACGGGACGGTGACGCTCCTGGAAGGCGAGGAGGGCGCCGGTTCCGGGCACGACCGGGCCGGGCGCTGCGAGCTGCGGATGGACGGCGGTCCGCTGCGCTGCTGGGTGATGGTGGGCACCCCCGCGCGCGTGCTGCACACATGGGCCTCGCTCACGGGCGCGCCCGCACTGCCGCCGGCGTGGGCGCTGGGCCATCACCACGCGCGCTGGGGCTTCGGCAGCGAGCAGGAGGTACGGCGGATCGTCGCCGGTTACCAGGAGCGCGGGCTGCCGCTGGACGCCGTCCATCTGGACATCGACCACTTCGACGCCCATCAGGTGTTCACGGTCGATCACGAGCGCTTCCCGAAGCTGGCGACGCTGGCGGAGGAGTTGCGGCGGGACGGGATCCGGCTGGTGTCGATCGTCGATCCGGCGGTGAAGGCCGAGCAGGGCAATGCGGTCCACGACAGCGGGACGGCCCTCGACGCCTTCGTCCGTGATCCGTCCGGGCGGACGGTGGAGGGGGTGGTGTGGCCCGGGGAGACGGTCTTCCCCGACTTCACGGACGCGCGCGTGCGCTCGTGGTGGGGCGGGCTGTACGAGGAGCGGCTCGCGCTGGGCTTCGCCGGCTTCTGGCACGACATGAACGAGCCGACATCCTTCAGCGCCTTCGGTGAGTCGACGCTGCCGCGCTCGGCACGGCACGCCCTGGAGGGCCGCGGCGGCGATCACCGGGAGGCGCACAACGTCTACGCGCTCTGCATGGCGCGGGCGGCCTACGAGGGCCTGCGCACCCTCGCGCCCGAGGAGCGGCCGTTCCTGTTCTCCCGCTCGGGCTGGGCCGGTATGCAGCGCTACGGGGGCACGTGGTCCGGCGACGTCGCCACCGGCTGGCCGGGGCTGCGCGCGTCCCTGTCGCTGGTGCTGGGGCTCGGGCTGTGCGGGGTGCCGTACTCGGGTCCTGACGTGGGGGGTTTCGACGGGATCCCGTCGCCGGAGCTGTTTCTGCGCTGGTTCCAGCTGGGCGCTTACCTGCCGCTGTTCCGTACGCACGCGAGCATGCGGGCGGGGCGCCGGGAGCCGTGGGAGTTCGGGGCCGAGGTGCTGGAGCACGCGCGCGTGGCGCTGCTCGAACGGCGGCGTCTGCTGCCGTACTTCGTGACGCTGGCGCAGCTGGCCCGGCGGACCGGAGCGCCGTATGTGCGGCCGGTGTGGTGGGGTGCGCCGGAGGACCGGGCGCTGCGTGACTGCGAGGACGCCTTCCTGCTGGGCGATGCCCTGCTGGTGGCTCCGGTGCTGGATCCGGGTACCGACCGGCGTGCGGTGCAGCTGCCCCGTGGGCGCTGGTACGACACGGCGACCGAACGGGCGTACGAGGGGCCGGGGCAGGTGCTCGTCGACGCCCCGCCGACGCGGATCCCGGTGCTGGCGCGGGCGGGTGCCGTCCTTCCCGTTCGGGACGAGGACGGCGGGACGCGGCTGGAGGTGTGGGCGCCCGCCCGGGGGCGGACGGGCGGCGGGCTGGTCGTGCCGGACGCGGGCGACGGCTGGGACGAGCCGGAGATCGAGCGTTACGTCGCCCGCTGGGAGGGCCGGCGGGTGGTGGTCCGGCGCGAGGACGAGAACGGCGTGCGCGAGCCGTCCCGTCCCGTCCGGGTCAGGGGGCTGGGATGAGCCGGAGGGCTCAGTAGCGGCCCTCGAACCACGCGCGTACGGCCACGCTGTGCAGCGGGAAGGCGAGTTCCTCGGGGCGGCGCAGCAGGTGCCAGCCCTCCGTCTCGTCGGTCGCGCCCGACGGCGGGAGGCCCTCGACCGGGCGTTCCGGGAGGAGTCCGAACAGCAGCAGGTGCCCGTCGGGTGAGCTCATGGCGTCGACGAGCCGTACGTCGCGGGCGGCCGCGTCGATACCCGTCTCCTCCTTGAGCTCCCGGACGACGGCGAGCCGCCAGTCCTCGCGGTCGTCGACGTAGCCGCCGGGGAGCGCGGTGCCCCCGCGCGCGGGGGCCACGGTGCGGGTGATGACGACCAGGGCGGTGCCCTTCGTGTCGTAGACGGGCTGAAGGGCGATCGCCACCGGCAGCGGGTTGCGGTAGGTGACGTGGCCGCAGGCCGGGCAGGTGCGGGGCCAGCCGGAGATTCCCTCTCCGTAGGCCGCTCCGCAGCTCGAACAGTGCGAGCCCGGAGCGTAGTTGGCAATTGGGTGCTGATTTTCGGACACGCGCGGACTTTATCCGATCAGGAGAACGACGTCTTACGGTCAATGGAACGCCTCCTTCCGGAAGTGAACCGACACCTGGTGACCCGGAACCCGATGCGGGCGGGGCGGCGGGGTTCGCCGGCGCGGCCTGCCCAATTCCGGCGGCCCGTGGCACACTTCTGACGTTCCGTCAGATCACGTGTCCTGGAGGAGCTTTGTCGCGTACACGCACGCCGGCGGTCGAGGGCTGGTTCACGGGCGACGGGGACGGGTTCCGGCTGCTGGGGACCCGTTGTGCGGCCTGTGCCTCGGTCTTCTTCCCGCGCGAGGACGTCCACTGCCGCAACCCCGGATGCGCGGGCGGCGACCTGGAGGAGGTCCCGCTCTCCCGGCGCGGACGGATCTGGTCGTACACCGACAGCAGATACCGGCCCCCGTCACCCTATGTGAGCGACCCGGAACTTCCGTGGGAGCCGTACGCGTTGATCGCTGTGGAGCTGGAGTCCGAGCGGATCGTGGTGCTGGGACAGGCGGTTCCCGGGATCACCGTCGCCGATCTGGCGGTGGGCATGGAGGTCGAGGCCGTCTCCGGAGTTCTGGGCGAGGACGCGGAGACGACCTGGACGACCTGGCACTGGCGGCCGACGGGGGTGACGGCATGACGGCGGACGTGGCGGTGCTCGGCGCGGGCATGCACCCCTGGGGCAAGTGGGGGCGGAGCTTCGTCGAGTACGGGACGGCGGCGGCCCGCGCGGCGCTCGCGGACGCCGGACTCGAGTGGCGGGACATCGGCTCGATCGTGGGCGCGGACACGGTACGTGGCGGCTATCCCGGCCATGTGGCGGGCGCGACCTTCGCCAGGGCGCTGGGCTGGCAGGGGGCGCGGGTCGCGAGCGTGTACGCGGCGTGCGCGTCGGGGGCCCAGGCCGTCGCCGCGGCGCGGGCGCAGATCCTCGCGGGCCTCGCGGACGTGGTGCTCGTGGTGGGCGCGGACGCGGCGCCCAAGGGCTTCTTCCGGCCCGCCGGAGGAGACCGGCCGGACGATCCCGACTGGCTGCGCTTCCGGCTGCTGGGGGCGACGAATCCGACGTACTTCGGCCTGTACGCGCGCCGCAGGATGGCGGTGTTCGGGGACACCCCCGAGGACTTCGCCCTGGTCAAGGTGAAGAACGCGGCTCTGGGGGCGCTCAATCCGTACGCTCGCTACCGCAAGCGGGTCACCGCCGAGGAGGTCGCCGCCTCCCAGTTGGTCGCCGATCCGCTGCGGCTGCTGGACATCTGCGCCACCTCCGACGGCGGGGCCGCGCTGGTGCTGTCCAGCCTGGAGTTCGCGCGCCGGCACGGCGTGACGCGTCCGGTGCGCATCCGCGCGGTGTCCACGGTGACCCCGCGCTACCCCAGCACGGTGCTGGACCTGCCGGACATCGCCACGGACTCCGCAGCGGCGGTGGAGCCGGTGGCGGAGACCTTCCGGGCGTCGATCGCGCGGGCCGCCTACGAGGAGGCGGGCATCGGCCCCGAGGAGCTGTCCCTCGCCGAGGTGTACGACCTGTCCACCGCGCTGGAGTTGCAGTGGTACGAGGATCTGGGGCTGTGCGCCGAGGGTGAGGCGGCGAAGCTGCTGCGCGAGGGCGCGACGGCCCTGGGCGGCCGTATACCGGTCAACGCCAGCGGTGGGCTCGCGTCCTTCGGGGAGGCGGTGCCGGCCCAGGCGATCGCCCAGGTCTGCGAGCTGACCTGGCAGTTGCGGGACGCGGCGGGCGACCGGCAGGTGACGCACGCACGCGTGGGGATCACGGCCAACCAGGGGCTGTTCGGGCACGGCTCGTCCGTGATAGCGGTGCGCTGACGGGACGGGTGTGACAGCAGAGGGCCCCTACCCTGTGTGAGCACCCCGCAAGGGTGCGTGAACGTCTCATGAACTGCCCCTGGGCGTACGCCGGTGGCGTCATCATGCTCCCGTGCGCACCTGGACGGATGCTCTCCGTTTCGCCTTCCAGCCGGTGGTCAATCTGACGACCGGCGGGATCGCCGCACTGGAGATCCTCGCCCGCCCCGAGACCGGCGACATCCTCGCCGAAGCCCGCCGGAATCCCGAACTCGACGGCAGACTGGCCGTGCTGGCCCTCCGCGCGGCGGCCCGCAAGGAGACCCTGCTGCCGCTGCACATCAACGTCTTCGCGGCCACGCTGGCCGACCTGGGCGGCATCGGCCCGCTGCCCGAGGCGATCCGCGAGGCCGGACGGATGCCCTGGGAGGTCACCCTGGACATCGTCCCGCCGTACACGCACGTGCCGCAGCGGGCCCTGCTGGAGGCCGTGGCGGCGCTGCGCGGCCTGGGCTTCCGGATCAGCGCGGACGGCATCGGCGACGGAGACGTGCCGCTTCGGCTGCTCACCGACCTCTCCCCCGACCTGATCAAGCTCGACGCCTCCCTGCTCGCCCGGCCGGCCGCGGTACGGGCGATGCGCACCCTGTGCGAGGAACTCGGCGCCCTGGTGGCCGTCGAGGGCGTGGAGACCGAACTCCAGTACTCGGCCGCCCTGTCGGCCGGGGCGCAGCTGGCCCAGGGCGAGCTGTTCGCGCCACCCGCCCGGATCCCGGTCGCGGAGGTATACGTTCCGCCGCCCGCCCCCGCCGCCGTGCCGCCACCGCGCTCGGGGCCGTACGTGCGGGAGTTCATCCGGCCCGCCGCGCTCCTGCCCGTCACCGCGTCCGCGTTGCAGGTGCGGGCGCTGCTGACCGGCTCCCCTGACGTCTCCGGCGTACTCCTGGTGGACCAGACGGGCACCCCCGTCCGGTCGGTGCACCGCTCCCGCTTCCTGCTGTCGATGTCCGGCCGCTACGGGCACGCCCTGTACGCGGACCGCCCCGCCTTCAAGCTGGGCGACGCACCGCGCACCGTCGGCGTCGACGCGACCGCCTGGGAGGTGCTGGACGTGGTGGCCGTCGGCGGCCCGGACCGCACCTCGGACGATGTGGCGGTCGTCGACCGGTTCGGGCGCTGCATGGGCGTCGTACGCCTCGCCGACCTCGTACGGGCACTCGCCGAGACCCGGGTGGAGGAGGCGGCCGCGCTCAACCCGCTGACGCGGCTGCCCGGTTCGGACGCGATCACGGGCGAGGTGGACCGGTGGCTCGCGGACGGCCGGGTCTTCGCGCTGAGCTGGCTGGACATCGACCGCTTCAAGCAGGTGAACGACGGCGCCGGGTTCGCCGCGGGCGACGAGCTGATCCGTGCGGTGGGACGGGCGTTGCAGGAGGTCACCGCCGGGCACGCGCGCGTGGGGCACATCGGCGGGGACGACTTCCTGGTGCTCGCGGACGAGGCGGGGCTGGACCGGGTCGCCACCCTGCTCGACGCACCCTGGTCCGCGGGTGGGCATGCCGTGACGCTGTCCCTGGCCACCGTCGTGTGCGGTCCCGGCGGCGTGGCCGACCACCGGCAGGCGGCCGCCTGTCTGGCGCCGCTCAAGAAGGCCGCCAAGGCACTGCACGGGGCGAGTTGGGTGCTGGGGCGGGCGGGACTGCCCGGGTACGAGATCCGGCGCGGCTCGGGCGCGTACCCCGCCCAGGCCGGGTACGCGGCGGTGGAGCCGTGACAGCTGCCCTCCCACGGGTTGCCTGTCATCGTTGCCGTCGGCGACCTTGACGCTCCCCTGGTGCCGGTGAAAACTTCCGGTGTCGGTCGACATCGCCGTACATTCTCGGCGTAATCAGGCACTGCGCCATGGGCCGTTCCTGTCTCAAGGCCCGCTCCCCATGGGCGATTCGGCTGCCACGGCACGCTCGTCACAGACGCCGGGCGGGGCGCGGGACCTTCCCTGCCTTCGGCTGACGTCGCCAAGGGAACCGTTCCTGCTCAATGCGCCGGGGTCGAGCCCCGGCCAGCGCCCTAGGAGCCGCCATGAGCAACGGAGACATATTCGTCGGCGAGGTCATCGGCACGGCCATCCTGATCCTGTTCGGTGCGGGTGTCTGCGCCGCCGTCACCCTCAGACACTCCAAGGCCCGGGCCTCGGGGTGGGTGGTGATCGCGTTCGGCTGGGGCTTCGGCGTCCTCGCCGGCGCCTACACCGCCGCTCCCCTCTCCGGCGGGCAGCTGAACCCCGCCGTCACCATCGGCATCGCCGTCGACACCGGGAAGTGGGGCAAGGTCTGGGTCTATCTGCTCGGCCAGCTCGTCGGCGCGATACTGGGCGCCGTCCTGACGTATCTCGTCTACCTGGCCCAGTTCCAGGCGAACGTGCCCGACGAGGAGTCGGGAGAGGAGCCGACGCCGACGCTCGGCATCTTCTCCACCATCCCGGAGATCCGGAACCCGGTCGCCAACCTCGTCACCGAGATCATCGCGACGATCGCGCTCGTCCTGCCGATCCTCGCGTTCGGACAGACCAAGGGGCTCGGCGAGTCGGGCACCACCGTGCTGGTCGTCTCCCTGCTCGTCGTCGGCATCGGGCTGTCGCTCGGCGGCCCCACCGGCTACGCCATCAACCCGACGCGCGACCTCGGCCCCCGGATCGTGCACACCTTCCTGCCGATCCCCAACAAGGGCACCTCGGACTGGGGTTACGCCTGGATCCCGGTCGCCGGCCCCCTGATCGGCGGGGCGCTCGCGGGCCTGATCTACAACGCGGCCTTCTGACTCGGCGCGGCCCTCCCACCCACGCAGCCTTCCGACCCAGCGACCAAGGGGTAGCCATGACGGACACCGCCGAGAAGTACGTCGCCGCAATCGACCAGGGCACCACGTCGAGCCGATGCATCATCTTCGACCACGGCGGCGCGATCGTCGCCGTCGACCAGCGCGAGCACCGCCAGATCTTCCCCAAGCCGGGCTGGGTGGAGCACGACGCCACCGAGATCTGGTCCAAGGTGCAGGCCGTGGTGGCCGGGGCGCTCGCCAACGCGGGGCTGCGCCCCGACCAGTTGAGCGCGCTGGGCATCACCAACCAGCGTGAGACGACCGTCCTGTGGGACCGCGCCACCGGCAAGCCCGTGCACAACGCGATCGTCTGGCAGGACACCCGCACCGCGGCCCTGTGCCACGAACTCGGCGGCAGCGACGGCCAGGACCGCTTCCGCGAGCAGACCGGCCTGCCCCTGGCCAGCTACTTCTCCGGGCCCAAGGCGGCCTGGCTGCTGGACAACGTGCCCGGGCTGCGGGACCGGGCCGAGCGCGGCGAGATCGCCTTCGGGACCATCGACTCCTGGCTGATCTGGAACCTCACCGGCGGCACCGACGGCGGCCGGCACGTCACCGACGTCACCAACGCCGGGCGCACCATGCTGATGAACCTGGAGACCCTCCAGTGGGACCCCGCCATCCTCGCGGCGATGAACGTCCCCGAGGCGGTACTGCCCGAGATCAGGTCGTCCGCCGAGGTGTACGGCACCGCCGTCGGCCAGCTCGCCGGGGTGCCGGTGGCCTCCGCACTGGGCGACCAGCAGGCGGCGGTCTTCGGCCAGGCCTGCTACGACGTCGGCACGGCGAAGAACACCTACGGGACGGGCAGCTTCCTGCTGCTCAACACCGGCGACCGGCCGGTGCCGTCCAAGAACGGGCTGCTGACGACGATGGGCTACAAGATCGGCACCGAGGCGCCCGTCTACTGCCTGGAGGGTTCGATCGCCATCACGGGCGCGCTCGTCCAGTGGTTCCGCGACCAGCTCGGCATCATCCGCACCGCCGACGAGATCGAGACGCTGGCGGCGAGCGTCGACGACAACGGCGGCGCCTACATCGTGCCCGCCTTCTCCGGCCTGTTCGCGCCCTACTGGCGCTCCGACGCGCGCGGGGTCGTCACCGGGCTCACCAGGTACGTCACGAAGGCACATCTGGCCCGCGCGGTCCTGGAGGCGACGAGCTGGCAGACGCGGGAGGTCGTGGACGCCATGTACCAGGACTCCGGGGTGCAGATCACCACCCTGAAGGTGGACGGCGGCATGACCGGGAACAACCTCCTGATGCAGCACCAGGCCGACGTCCTCGGGGTACCGGTGATCCGGCCCCGGGTCTCCGAGACGACCTGCCTGGGCGCCGCCTACGCGGCCGGCCTGGCCACCGGCGTGTGGGACGACCTGGACGAGCTCAAGTCGCACTGGCAGAAGGACGCGGAGTGGACGCCCGCCATGGCGTCGTCGGTGCGCGACCGCGAGTACGCGAACTGGCGCAAGGCGGTGGAGAAGAGCTTCGGCTGGCTGGAGGACGGCGTGTAACCACCCCGGGACCACGGCCCGTACCCCGGTCGGCGGGGGTACGGGCCGTGCCGCCGCGGTTCAGGTGATGACGGACTGCCGGTGGCCCGCCGCGTACGCCATCGCGTGCCGGACGACGCCGATCAGCACCTCCTTGACCGACTCGCGATCCCGGGCGTCGCAGAGCACGACCGGTACGTCGGGGTCGAGGTCGAGGGCCTTGCGGACCGACTCCACCGGGTAACGGGCCGAGTCCTCGAAGCAGTTGACGCCGATGACGAAGGGGATGGAACGCCTCTCGAAGTAGTCGACGGCGGCGAAGCAGTCCTCCAGACGGCGCGTGTCGGCGAGTACGACGGCTCCCAGCGCGCCCTCGGCCAGCTCGTCCCACATGAACCAGAACCGTTCCTGCCCGGGCGTGCCGAACAGGTACAGCACCAGGTCCTCGCGCAGGGTGATGCGGCCGAAGTCCATGGCGACGGTGGTGGTGTGCTTGCCCTCGACGCCGGAGGTGTCGTCGACCGGTCGCCCGGCCTCGGTGAGCAGTTCCTCGGTGCGCAACGGCCTGATCTCGCTGACCGCGCCGACCAGGGTCGTCTTGCCCACGCCGAAGCCGCCGGCCACGAGGATCTTGAGCGTGACGGGCTCGACCGGGGGCTTGCCACGCTCAGATCGCCCGAAGATCATCGTTTTCTTCTCCTGCTTGATGGGCTTGTTGATGGGTCTGATGGGTCTGATGGGTCTGATGGGATCGGGTGCCGGGCGAGGGGGTGTCCGTATCCGCCGCCGCCCGGGGTCTCGATGACGAGTACGTCGTCGGGGCCGACGTCCGCGGCATCGCTGCCGCCGAGTTCGGTGACCGTGTCGTCGGCCCGCTCCACCCGGTTGGCGCCGAGTGCGCCGGGTTCGCCCCCGGCCATGCCGTACGGCGGCACGCGGCGGTGCTGGGAGAGGGTGGAGACGGTCATGGGTTCGAGGAAGCGGACGCGGCGGACCGCGCCGTCCCCGCCGTGCCAGCGGCCCGCGCCGCCGCTGCCCTCGCGTACGGCGAACTCGTCGAGGCGCACGGGCAGCCGCCACTCCAGGACTTCCGGGTCGGTGAGCCGGGAGTTGGTCATGTGGGTCTGTACGACGCTCGCGCCGTGGAAGCCGTCGCCGGCACCGGATCCGGAGGCGACGGTCTCGTAGTACTGGTGGCGTTCGTTGCCGAAGGTCACGTTGTTCATGGTCCCGGAGCCCTCGGCCTGGACGCCGAGCGCCGCGTAGAGGGCACCGGTGATCGCCTGGGAGGTCTCCACGTTGCCCGCGACGACGGCGGCCGGCGGCTCGGGGGCGAGCAGGGAACCGGGCGGTACAACGATGTCCAGGGGGCGCAGGCAGCCGTCGTTGAGCGGGATGTCGTCGGCGACGAGGGTGCGGAAGACGTACAGCACGGCCGCGTTGACGACGGCGAACGGGGCGTTGAAGTTGGTGGCGAGCTGGGCGGAGGTGCCGGTGAAGTCGATGGTGGCCCGCCGGTTGCCGCGGTCCACACGCACGCGTACCCGGATGACGGCGCCGGAGTCGGTCTCGTAGGCGTACGCACCGTCGTCGAGGGCGTCGACGACCCGGCGGACCGCTTCCTCGGCGTTGTCCTGGACGTGCCGCATATAGGCCTGGACGACGTCTAGGCCGAACTCCTCGATCATCCGGCCGACTTCGTCGACGCCCTTGCGGTTGGCGGCGATCTGGGCGCGAAGGTCGGCGAGGTTGGTGCGGACGTTGCGGGAGGGGTAGCGGGCCCCGGCGAGCAGCCGGTGCGTCTCGGCCTCGCGGAACCGGCCGTTCTCGGCGAGCAGCCAGTTGTCGAAGAGGACGCCCTCTTCGTCGATGGTGCGGCTGTTCGCCGGCATCGAGCCCGGGGCGATGCCGCCGATCTCGGCGTGGTGGCCGCGGGAGGCGACGTAGAAGAGGATCCGGTCACCCTGCGTGGCGAACACCGGTGTGATCACGGTGACGTCGGGCAGGTGGGTGCCGCCGTGGTAGGGGTCGTTGACGGCATAGGTGTCGCCGGGGCGCATCGAGGTGCCGCGGCGGTGGATGACCTCTTTGACGCTGGTGCCCATGGAGCCCAGGTGGACGGGGATGTGCGGGGCGTTGGCCACCAGGTTCCCGTCCGGGTCGAACAGGGCGCAGGAGAAGTCGAGACGTTCCTTGATGTTGACGGACTGGGCCGTCGACTCCAGTCGGGCGCCCATCTGTTCGGCGATCGACATGAAGAGGTTGTTGAAGACCTCCAGCAGGACCGGGTCCGCTTTCGTGTCGAGATCGGAACTCTGCGTGACCGCCGCGCGTTCCATGACCAGATGCCCGTCGTCGGTCGCCGCGGCCCGCCAGCCGTCGTCGACGACGGTCGTGGCCCCGGCCTCGGTGATGATCGCCGGGCCGGTGACGGTTTCGCCGGGGGGCAGGTCCTCGCGGCGGTGGAGGGGTACGTCGCGCCAGGTGCCGCCGGTGTGGAGGCGGACGGTCTCCGGTGCGGCGGGGCGGCCCTCGTACGGGGCGAGGGCGGAGAGATCGGGGGGTTGGGTGAGGCCGGTGGCTTCCACGGAGAGGGCTTCGACGACGACCGGGCGGTCGAGTGTGAAGGAGTACGTGGCGCGATGACGTTCTTCGAAGGCGTGTTTCATCGCGTCGGGCTCGGTGAGTTCGACGGTGAGGGTGGTGTCAGTGCCGTCGTAGCGGAGCTGGGCGCGGCGGGTGATCTCGACGCGGTTCTCCGGGACGTCCTCGGCGAGGAGTTCGGCGCGGGCGGCGGCCTCCAGGTCGTCGGCGGTCTTGCGGATGCCGGGCATGGCGGCGGGTTCCAAGGGGGCCTCGACGGACTGTTCGCGCATGGCGGTGGTGTCGGCGAGCCCGATACCGAGCGCGGACAGGACACCTGCCATGGGCGGCACCAGGACGGTGCGGATGCCGAGCGAGTCGGCGACCATGCACGCGTGCTGGCCGCCGGCCCCGCCGAAGGTGGTGAGGGCGTAGCGGGTGACGTCGTGCCCCTTCTGGACGGAGATCCGCTTCACGGCGTTGGCGATGTTGGCCACGGCGATGCTCAGGTAGCCCTCGGCGACCTGTTCGGGGGTGCGGTCGTCGCCGGTCCGCTCGCGGATCTCCCGGGCGAGCCCGGTGAAGCGGTCCCGGACGAGGCCGGCGTCCAGCGGCTGGTCCCCGCCCGGCCCGAACACCTGGGGGAAGTGGGCCGGCTGGATCCGGCCGAGCATGACGTTGGCGTCGGTGACGGCCAGCGGGCCGCCGCCCCGGTAGCAGGCCGGGCCGGGGTCGGCGCCGGCCGAGTCCGGCCCGACGCGGTACCTGGAGCCGTCGAAGTGCAGCACCGAGCCGCCGCCCGCGGCGACGGTGTGGATGTCCAGCATGGGGGCGCGCAGTCGGACGCCCGCGATCTGCGTGGTGAAGACCCGTTCGTACTCGCCCGCGAAGTGGGAGACGTCGGTGGAGGTGCCGCCCATGTCGAAGCCGATGACCCGGTCGAAGCCGGCGAGCTGCGACATCCGGGCCATGCCGACGATCCCGCCGGCCGGGCCGGAGAGGATGGCGTCCTTGCCGCGGAACTGCCCGGCCTCGGCGAGCCCGCCGTTGGACTGCATGAACATCAGCCGTACGCCTTCGAGTTCGTCGGCGACCCGGCGGACGTAGCGGCGCAGCACGGGCGACAGGTAGGCGTCGACGACGGCGGTGTCCCCGCGCGGGACGAGCTTCATCAGCGGGCTGACCTCACTGGACAGCGAGATCTGCGGGAAGCCGGTGCGGGCGGCCAGCTCGCCGATCGCCTGCTCGTGGGCGGGGTACAGATGGCTGTGCATGCAGACGACGGCGACGGCGCGGATCCCGTCGTCGTACGCCTCCTGGAGCGGGCCTGCCAGGGCTGCCAGGTCGGGTGCGCGCAGGACGGTGCCGTCGGCGGCGACGCGCTCGTCGGCCTCGACGACCCGTTCGTACAGCAGCTCCGGCAGTTCGATGCGGCGGGCGAAGATGCGGGGGCGGTTCTGGTAGGCGATGCGCAGGGCGTCGCGGAAGCCACGCGTGATGACGAGGAGGGTACGCTCGCCCTTGCGTTCGAGAAGTGCGTTGGTGGCGACCGTGGTGCCCATCCGTACGGCGTCGACCGGGTCGCCGGAGCCGTCGAGGAGTTCGCGTACGGCGGCCACGGCCGCGTCGGCGTACCGCGCGGGGTTGTCGGAGAGCAGCTTGTGGGTGAGCAGCCGGCCGTCCGGGCGCCGCGCGACGACGTCGGTGAACGTACCACCGCGGTCGACCCAGAACTGCCAGCCTGTCACGTCACTACTCCGCTTCCGCGCCGGTCACAGCGCCCGGAGGCCGTTGATCACGTCGCGCAGAATACTCTCGTCCACCAGCTCGGCCGGGGGTACCGGCCGGTTGACATGCACGAGTTCCCCGTCGACGAGGTCGCCGACGAGGACCCGGACCACGCCGACGGGCAGATCGAGTTCCGAAGCCAGCTCGGCGACCGACTGCGGGGCGTCGCGGCAGAGCTCGACGATGTCCACGTGCTCCGGGGACAGCGTGCGGTCGTCGTCCGGGTCGTCCACGTGCGGCTCCGTGACGACCACCGCGATCAGATCGAGCCGGTGCTGGGCCGCACTGGTGGTGCGGCCCCGTGTCATGGCGTACGGACGGACGACCGGTCCGGCCTCGTCGTCGAACCAGTGACTTGTTCCCTGACCGTCTCCGCTCATGTCATCCCACTACCCGCCCGAGGGCAGATCGGTGCGCGGAACGGACCCCAGATGTACGCCGACCCGCTTGACCAGCAGCGTCATCTCGTACGCGACCTGGCCGACGTCGGAGTCGGCGTCGGAGAGGACGGCGAGGCAGCTGCCGTCGCCGGCGGCCGTGACGAACAGGAAGGCGTCGTCGAGCTCGACGACGGTCTGCCGGACACTGCCCGCCTCGAAGTGGCGGCCCACGCCCTTGGCGAGGCTGTGGAAGCCGGAGGCCACGGCGGCCAGGTGCTCGCTGTCCTCTCTGGTGAGGTCCTTGGAGACACCGGTGGGCAGGCCGTCGCCGGAGAGCACGACGGCCTTGCGGATGCTGGCGACCCGGTCCACGAGTTCGTCCAGCAGCCAGTTCAGTTCGCCCTTGTTCGTCGCCGTGTTGCCGGTCGCCTTCGGATCGGTCATCGACCGTCCCCCTTAGTCGTTCCTTGTGCTGTGCTGTTCCGGGAGCCGTCACCCTCGCCGTTCTCCGCACGGCCGCGCTGCCAGCCGCGCTGGAGCGAGGCCATGCGGCTGCGTACCTCGTCGGCGTCGCGCTCGACGGGGTCCTGTTCGCGCGCGGCGGGTGCTGCGGGTTCCTGTCGCAGCTGTGGGGCCAGGTTGGCCTGCCGTACCCGCCTGGGCAGCGGCCGGGTGCCGGACGCGGCTTCCGGGGATGTGCTGCCGAGGGGCGGGACGGAGTCGTCGGTGCCGCTGCCGGCGGTGATCGCGGAGCGGCGGGTGCGCCGGGGCAGGGCGGGGGGTCCGGAGGGTTCGTCCGGGCCGCCGGCCTGGGGCGCCGTGCGTTCGTCGACGCGGTCGGCCGAGCCGATGACACGGCCGGCCGATCCGATGGCGCGGTGCGAGGACGGGTCGGTGCGGCGGCGGGAGGGCAGTGGGGCGAGTCCGCCCGGTTCGGGGCGGCCCTGGTCCACCCGGTCCCGCTCGCCCCGGTCCTCCCGGCCGTCCGGCTCGACGCGGCGGGAGCGCTGCTCGGTGACGGGCTTGCCGTGCGAGCTGACCAGCTTGGGCGTCCGCCGTCCGGGCAGCGGTACCGGGCCGCCGGGGCGGTCGTCGCCGAAGCCGTCCGCCGTCTCGCGGGCCGGCTGATGAAGTTCGGTCACGGCGGGCGTGGTGTCGTCGGCGCGGGCCAGGGAGCGGCGGGGGCGGAACAGCCCGCCGCGCTCGCTGTCGTCGTCGGTGAGCGCGCCCGGGAAGTCGTCCAGGGCGTCCAGGTCGACGGGTGCCTCCAGCTCGACCGGGCCGTCCAGCAGCGCGGCCGGCAGCCCGGGCCGCTGTGCCGCCGCCTGGCCCGGCGAGGTGGCGCGGCCCTCCTCGGGTTCGGCCTCCCTGGCCGGGTGGTTGCGGTCGAGGCGGAAGCCGACCCCGTTGGTGTCGGGGACGTCGTCGGTCAGCAGTACGTCGGGGAGGAAGACGACGGCTGTGGTGCCGCCGTAGGGGGACGGCTGGAGCGAGACACGGACGTTCTGGCGCTGGGCGAGGCGGCTGACCACGAACAGGCCGAGCCGGTCGGTGTCGGAGAGCTCGAACTCGGGCGTCTCGGCGAGTCGCAGGTTGGCGTCCAGGAGTGCCTCGGCCGCCATGCCGAGACCCCGGTCGTGGATCTCCAGGGTGAAGCCGTTGGCGACGCGTTCACCGAGGACCTGCACGGCGGTGTGCGGCGGCGAGAACACCGTGGCGTTCTCCAGGAGTTCGGCCACGAGGTGGGTGAGGTCGGCGACGGCTGGGCCGGTGACGGCGACGCGGGGCAGCCGGCGGACCTCGATGCGCTCGTAGTCCTCGACCTCGGCCACGGCGGCGCGCACCACGTCCATCAGCTGGACGGGCCGGCGCCACTGCCGCGAGGGGGCGGCGCCGGAGAGGATGACCAGGCCCTCGGCGTGCCTGCGCATCCGGGTGGTGAGGTGGTCCAGGCGGAAGAGGTCGGCGAGTTCGTCGGTGTCCTCGGTCCTGCGTTCCATGGTGTCGAGCAGGGTGAGCTGCTTGTGCAGCAGGACCTGGCTGCGGCGGGCGAGGTTGACGAAGACCTCGGAGACGCCGGAGCGCAGCTCGGCCTGCTTGACGGCGGCCTCCACGGCGGCGCGCTGCAGGGTGTTGAGGGCCTGGCCGACTTCGCCGATCTCGTTCCTGTCGTACTCCAGGCGCGGGACCTCTGTCTCCACGTCGACCTGTTCGCCCGTGGACAGCCTGCGCATCACGCTGGGCAGCCGGACCCCGGACGCCTCGTGCGCCTCCTGACGCAGCAACCGCAGGTCGCGGATGAGGCTGCGGCCGACCCGGACCGACATGACCAGCGAGAACAGCACGGCGGCCAGGCCGAGGACACCGACGACGGCCGCCTGGACGAACTCGCTGACGGCGACGGGCCGGATGCGGTCCTCGAAGCGGTTGCCGACCTGGTCGTCGAGGGTGCGCAGCTCTTCGAGCACATTGCCCGCGGTGGCGTCCCAGCTCTTCGCGCTGACGTCGTTCGGCATGCCGGACCCGGCGGCGAGGACGGACTTCTCGGCGGCCAGCAGCGGGGCGGTGGTGGCGCTCCGCCAGAAGCGGTCGAAGCGGTCGCGTTCGCCGGCCGGCAGCACCGGGAGGCTGATGTCGTAGAGGAGGGTCCGCTGGGCTATGAGGTCGGAGATCTCACGGGTCTCCTCGCGGGAGACCTTTCCGACCACCAGAGCGGAGCCGAGCAGGGCGTCCTCGCGGGAGACGAGCTCCCGGGCGCGGGTGATGTTGACGAGGGCGCGGGCCTGCTTGTCGATCTCGACGTCGTCGGTCCCGTCGAGGGAGCCGAGCAGCAGGTAGCAGGGGTCGACGACGGCGTTGTAGAGGGCGAGGGCCTGGGCACGGTCCACGGTGCCCTGCTCGACGCTGCGCCGCAGCGGGTCGATGCCGTCGAGGCCGTCGAGCTCGGCGGTGAGGCGTTCGCTGTCGTCGGCGTTCAGGCCGTCGCGTACGTGCTGTTCCCGGGCGTTCTCGCGGAGTTGGGCCACGGTCTCGTCGGTGGCGGCGCGCGTGCGGTTCAGGGCGGTGAGCGCGTCGGACGCCCGCGGGTCGGCGAGATAGACCAGGGTCTGCCGGCGTTCCTGCTGGAGAGCGCGGACCGCGTCCTCGGTGGGGTAGCCGATGTCCTCGACGATCGACGACACCTGGAACATGTGAGTGACTTCGCGTCCCGTGAGCACGGCCGCGAAGCCCCAGACGGCCGTCAGGGACACCAGCGGCACGAGAAGCAGCGCCACGATCTTCCGGCGGATCGACTTCCCGCGAAAGCGCATGGCCTCCCCCAGCTCGACCCCCGCCGGCCGGGGGTACACATGTACGTCAACAAACGGCGCGAGCCTACTACCGTCACAGGGATAACTCGAAGAACTGTCCGGACGGTGAACTTCCGCCTCGGTGCCCGGACATGACGGACGGACAGGATGAGTTGTCCGGGCATTGCGGGAGATTGCCACCGCGATCGCGCCGACTTCACGCGAGTGGGGCG
Organism: Streptomyces sp. NPDC058457; assembly: GCF_042720695.1. NCBI lineage: Bacteria > Bacillati > Actinomycetota > Actinomycetes > Kitasatosporales > Streptomycetaceae > Streptomyces > Streptomyces sp. NPDC058457. The sequence goes on from NZ_JBHXLU010000018.1 coordinate 26,048, forward strand.
GGAACGGCACGAAGGATCAGTTGGCCGGAATTTTTCCCCGGTTGGGAATCATCGGGCGTGTTCGTTCGTCCTTGTAGACGGGAGATGGGTGCGGAATGGGCCACAGGAGCCGCATCTCCCATCCGGGCGGCGTAAAACAGTGCAAGCCGGGCAGCCACTGGGGAGTCGGGGTCGTCGGACACCGGTACGAGGGCTTGCCGGCGGTGGGGAGTGACACGTTGATGGGGACGGCTCAGCGGCGCCTGGCGCCCGAGGACGGTACGGCGGCGCGCCCGACGGTGATGCAACAGCAGCCGCAGTACCGGCCGTTGTGGGTCGAGGAGCCTGCCAAGCGGTACCGGATGCCGGATCCGGTGCGGACGTCGGCGGTGCGGGCGGTGATCATCATCGCTGTCACGCTGACGCTGGCCATGGTGGCGTTCTTCTGCACGATGGCGGAGTCCTGGCTGGCGTTCCCGATGGTGGTCAGCAGCGTGGCGAGCACGGTGGTGGCCACCTGGAGCGCGGTCGACGTCCTGGTGACGCGTCAGGTGTGGAACCAGCGCAACGGCGTGGTCTCGGAGCCGAGCAGCACGGCACGCACGCTCCGCCGCGAGCGGCGCGCGGCCCGGCGGCAGGAGCGGGCCGCCGCTCGTGAACAGGAACGGATACGGCGGCGGGGCGGCCAGGCCGGGCAGCTGACACACCCCTGAGGCCGTCGTATGCGGATCCGGTATCGGTATCCGTAACCGGCCGGAGCACGGGGGCCGTCAGGCCGACGGCTTCTTGAACATCCGTGTGGCGGTGATCTCGCTGTGCACGACCTCTCCCGCCTGCGGCTGCTGCGGCAGCCCGGGCCGGAGATGCTCCTCCACGCTGATGTACTTCAGGCCGGCCCTCAGGTCCGCGTCGTTCCGCAGCCGGATGACCAGCGGGAACTCGGCCAGCGCCGTCGTATCGAACAGCCCGGTCGTGTACAGCAGTTGCACGCCCAGTGCATCCGACACGGCCCGCTGGAGCTCCAGCAGGTAGGTGGCGTTGGCGCGCCCGATGGGGTTGTCGAGGAACAGCGTCCCCGCGTGCCGGTGCTTGTCCCGCCCCCGGTCGTTGGACCGCAGGGCGGCCATCGTGCAGTACAGGGCGATGGCCGCGGTCAGCAGCTGGCCACCGGAGAACACGTCCCCCATCTGTCCCACCGGCACCCGCTCAGCGCGCAGTACCGCGTCCGGCTTGAGGATCTCGACGGCGACGCCCTTCGGCTGAAGCGCGGCCGCGACTCCCCTCAGCAGCAGGGACATGCCGTCCCGCCGCAGATCGGAGTTCTTCTTCACGGCGGCCCGGGTCGCCTCGTCGACGACCTCGCCGAGCCGCTCGGTGAGCGTGGCATGGTCGGGCTCCTCGAAGCGGATGCGGAGGAACTCCTGCCCGGACCACTCGCCGAGCCCCTCGGGCAGCCGGGAGAGCCGCTGGGCGGAGCGCAGGGTCGCCAGCGCGGACTCGACGAGCCCGCGCAGCCGGTCCACGATCGAGTCCCGGTTCCGCTCCAGCTGGGCCAGTTCGTCGGTCAGCACCCGCAGCCGCGGCGCGAAGGCGTCCGCCCACTTCTGGGCGTGCTCGGGCAGCGCGGAGGCGGGCAGTTCCCGGATCTGCTGGCGCGCGGGGGTCCGTACCGCCTCGTACCGGGTGGCGTTGGCGTGCCGTACGAGGACATCGCTCGCCTCCCGGACGGCGGCCTCGGCGGCGGACAGGTCACCGGCACAGCCGCGCAGCGATCTGCGGGCCTCGGCGGCGGACTGCCGGGCCTCCTCCAGGCTGCCGGGGTACGGCTCGGCCTCTTCCTGCTCGTCCTCCGCGGTGTGCTCGCGCAGCAGGTCGCGGAGCATGGCGGCGATCTCGTCGATGCCTCCCGCCGCGTCCTCGGCCGCGCGGTGCGCGTCCAGCAGCTCGGCGTGCGCCTCCCGGGCCTGGGCCAACGCCTCGGCGCGGGTGGCCAGTTCGGCCGTCGCCGTGCGCAGCAGCGCCTGTGCGTGCTCGGCGTCGCGCGGCTGCAGCTCCTCGGGCAGTTCGGTGTGCGCCTCGCCGTCCTCGGGGGCGCGCCGCTCGGCCTCGCCGCGGAGCCGTCCGAGCTGCTCGCTCGCGGTCGACATGCGGGTCTCCAGGAGCTGTACCAGTTCCTCCGCGCGGGCGGCGGCGGCCTGCCGGGAGGGGCCGTCGGAGCCGTCGGGCGACTGGAGCAACTGCTCCGCGCGGGTGCGGACCTTGTTGCTGAGCCGCTCCAGCTCCGCGAGCGCGGCGCTCTCGTCGCTCTCCGAGCGGGCCTGCTCGGCGCGCAGGTCGGCGCCGACGCCGACCTTCTCGTACAGCTGCGAGGCGGCCCGGTAGGCCTCGCGCAGGGCGGGCAGCGAGGACTTGGGGGCGTCCTCGGCGGTCTCGGGCACGTCGTCGGGGGCGCCGGCGATCTCGGAGCGCTCGGCGCGCAGCGCGCGGGCGGTGCGGCGGGCGTCGTCGGCGGCGCGCTGGGCACCGCGCCGGTCCTCGTCGGCGACGCGGGCGCGCTCCAGGCAGGACTGGGCGCGGGCCTCCGACTCGGTGGCCTCGTCGGCGAGTTCACGCAGCCTTACCTGCCAGCCGGCCCGTTCGCGCAGCCGGAACGCGAGGCCGGCGAGGGCGTCGGCCGCGCGCCGGGCCCGCTGGGCGGCCTCCTGCCGTTCGTCGCGTACCTGGGCGGCCTCGGCGGCGGTCTCCTCGGTCTCCGCGCGCACGGTCCGCGCCTCGGCCAGCTCGGCCTCGGACTCCTCCGCGAACACCCGCGCGTCCCGGGCTTCCTGCGCCAGCTCCACGAGCCGCCCGGCCGGGCAGCCGGTGCGCCAGGAGGCGAGCCGCGCGGCCAGCTCGCGGTCCTTGCCGAGGCGTGCGGCGAGGGTACGGATCTCCTCGTCCCGCTCGGTGGCCCGCGCGCGCAGCGTCTGCCGCTCCTCGTCGGCGGCGTGCTCGTCGTGCATGGCCGGGTTCGGCGGAACGAGGAACACGTCGCCCGGGGTGGCGCCGGCGGCCGGGGTCGGCGCGAGCAGGGCGGCGGCGGTGCCGACGGCCACGGCGGAGCGCGGCAGCAGAGCCGCCTCGCCGAGCGTCTCGCGGGCGCGGGCGTGCGTGTCGGGGTCGGTGATGATGACGCCGTCGACGAGTTCGGGGCGGGCGGCGAGCACGCGCGCATGGTCGGCAGGGTCGACGGCCTGGGCGAGGTAGCGCCAGCCGGGCAGCGCGGGGATGCCGTGCTCGCCGAGGAACTCGACGGTGGCGAGGACGTCGGGGCCGGGCGGCAGCAGTCCGCCGTCGCCGAGGGCGCCGAGGATCCGCGAGTCGTCGGCGGCCGCGGTGCGCAGCTCGAACAGGTACCGCTCGGCGGAACCGACGGCGTCGTCCAGCAGCTCCCGCAACTCGTCGGCGAACCGGTTGAGTTCCTCGGGGGTGAGCGTGCCGTCGCCGCCCTCGTGGCGGGGTCGCGGAATGGCGGTGCGCGAGCCGGTGAGGCCCAGCAGCTCGGTGAGCCGCTCCTCTGCCGCCAGGCTCTCGGCCAGGCGCTTCTCGGAATCGTAGGTCCGCTCGGCCGCCGTCGCGGCGTCGGCCGCGCGGGCGGCGGTGAGTTCGGCGCGGGACTCGGCGGAGGCCGCCTCGCGCGCGTGCTCGCTCGCCCTGCGGGAGGCCTCGCGGGCGGTGTCCCAGGCGGCCACGGCCGTCTTCTCGGCGTCGCTCGCCGCGAGCGCGGCCCGGGCCGGGTCGGCGTCCGGGGCACTGTCGTCGAGCCAGCCCGCACGGACCGCCTCGGCGGTCTCCTGCTCGACCTCGCCGAGCCGCTGCCGGAGATGCCCGGCCTCGCTGCGGGCACGCTGTGCCTCGGTGGCGGCCGAGGTCGAGTCCCGGTAGGCGGAGTCGCTGACCTCCTGGAGTGCGGCCGACCGCTCCTCCTCCTCGTTGGCGAGGTGCTCGGCGCTTCCGGCGGCCGTGTGCAGGGCCCGCACGAGCTCGACGGCGGCCTTGGCACGGGCGGCGAGGGCGGGAGCCGCGTCCCGCTCGGCCTCCTGGATGGCGGCGGCCACGCGCGCGACGCGGTCGGCGGCGGCGCGGTGGCGCAGCGCGGCCTCGGCGGCCTGCCAGGCGGAGTGCAGGGTGCGCGCGTCGGCCAGCTCGCGCTTCTGCGCGGTGGCGGACTTCTCGCCGACGGCCAGCGCCAGGGAGGCGTGCCGGTAGGCGAGTTCGGCGGCGATCAGTGCGCTGCGCTCACGGGCGCCCTCCGAGTGCGTGACGGCGTAGGCGGCGGCCGTGACCCGCTGGGCGAGGTCGGCGGCGCGCACCCGCTCCTGCACGCCCCGCGCGGACAGCCGCCGCGCCAGCGTGCGGGTACGGCGCTCGGCGCCCGCGTGGATGTCACGCGCGCGTGACCGCGCCTCCGCGGCCTCCACGATCCGCCCGAGCAGGTCCACCGACCCGGCAGTGAAGTCCCGTTCGGCGATCAGCTCGGCACGCCGGCCCAGCTTGTTGCCGAAGCCGCCGACCAGGTCGGCGAGCCCGTCGGTGTCCCGGGTGTCGGTCACGGCCCGCAGCAGCAGGTCGGTGAAGTCGGAGTCCTTCTTCACCGCGAAGAGGCCGGCGGCCTCGCCCTCGTCAGCGTTCATCTCGCGCTGGTAGCGGAAGAGCTCGGGGTCCAGGCCGAGTTCGCCGAGGTGCTCGATCCAGCGGTCGTGGATCTCCTCCCAGTGCACCTCCAGATGCGGATAGAACTTGCCCGCCTCGGTGATGGCGTCCCGGAAGCCCTTCATCGTGCGCCGCCGCCCCTGCGCGCCGGAGGCTCCCTCGACGGGCGGCCGTACGGCGGTGGACTCGGCGACCGGCAGGTTGTCCAGCGAGAGTCCGGGGCCGGGCCGGAACGAGTACCAGGCCTCGGCGAACTTCCGCGGGTCGTTGGAGACCTGCCGTCCCCGCCACTCGCTCACCTTGCCGACCACCACGCACTCGCCGGTGAGCGTGTGCTGCCACTCCAGGGCGACATGCCCGCAGTCGTCGGCGAGCAGGAACTTGCGCAGCACACCCGAGCTCGCCCCGCCGAGGGTGTTCCGGTGCCCCGGCAGCATCACCGAGAAGATCAGCTTGAGCAGGACCGACTTGCCGCCGCCGTTCTCCAGGAAGAGCACGCCGGCGGGCGCGGGCCGGCGCGGCGGACCGACCGGCTCCTCCTCGAAGAACTCCGCCTGGGCCGGCGCGGGGTCGGGCACGGGCGCGCCGACGCCCCGCAGGTCCAGCACGGTGTCGGCGTAGCGCGCACCGGCCGGCCCGATGGAGTAGAGGCGGACCCGGGACAGCTCGTACATGGCGGACTCTCGTAAGACGTGGGAAAGGGTGGTGACGGCTCAGGAACGGCTCAGGAGTGGAACGGCAGACCGGCGTCGGCGACCAGGTCCAGGTCCTCGGTGTCCGAGGCGGGCAGCAGGCTGGCCGTGCCGTCGGTGACCGGGACGACGCCGAGTTCCAGCAGCTCGGCCATGGCGGCGCTGCCGGCCATGTCCCGCACCTGCAGCTGGTAGCGGGCCGTCGTGCGGTACGTGCCGCCCTGGTCGTCACCAGTGCGCTGGAGGAACCCGGAGTCGGTGAGGAACACCACCGCCTTGCCGATGATGCCGGTGGTGGAACCGGCCAGCCGGCGGGCGTCCTTGGTGGCGCCGGTGGCGCTGCGTCTGGCCCAGATCCGCCAGGCGGCCTCCAGGCCGGGCGCGTCGGTGGCCGGGTCGGTGTTCTCCCCCAGCTCGTCGGCCCGCTCCTCCAGGCGGCGGCAGGCCTGCCGGACGAAGGCGTCGACGCCGTTGACCGTGATCCGCCCGATGTAGCCGTCGTCGGCCAGGTCCTCGGGGCGCGGGAACGCCAGCGCGGCGACGGCGAGATGGGCGAGCCCGTGCAGGAACCGGTCGCTGCCGTCCGCGGACGTGCGACGTGCGTAGTCGCCCATGCGAACGGCGAACACCGAGTCCTCGGCGGCGGTCACGGCCATCCCCGCGCGGGGCGACACCTCAAGGACCACGAGCCCCAGCCCGGCCGCCACGGCATCGGCGAGCCGCGCGAACGGAGGGTCCTCCCGGTACCGCCGCAGCAGGTCGGTGTACTCCTGATCACGCGCGGGCTGCAACTTGGGCTGCAACCCGAAGGCGACGAGCCGAGCCGCGTCGGCGGCATCGGCGGGCGTGACGGCAGCGCTCGCTGACGCGACAGCCGCTTCAGCCTCGACGTACTCGCTCACAACGACAACTCCTCGATCTTGAAAGCAGGGGTGCACTGGTGCGCCCCTGCAGGGGCGCGGGGCTGTGTTGAATTTGCGGCTACCGCCGCGTGGGCGCGAGAAGCCCCCACCGGCCCGCACCCGGCACACGACATCACGCGGCCTCGGTCCGATCCGCAGCCATCCCCACCGCATCCAGCAAAGCAGTCCCCACGATCAGATCGGCACCACCGAATCCGGGGTCGTCCAGCTCCGTACCGTCGTCCACCGCGAACAGCAGCTTCTGCTCGCCCTGCCGGTAGGCCGTGCCGACGGCCGGGCTTGCAGCGTGCACCGCCAGCAACGCAACGAGGTACGCCAGATCCTCCCCCTCGTCGCCCCCGATTCGCCGCGCCTCCGCCAGCAGCCCCGACAGCCGCCGAGGCGCGTCGGCCGGCAGGTCCAGCAACCGCATGGCGTCCGCCAGCTGCTCCTCGCTGAACCGGCTGTCGTCCGGCGTGGCGATGAGGTCCGGCTCCGGCATCTCCGCGCCCAGGTGCTCCCGCTCCACCGGCGGCGTCAGCAGTATGTCGACGAGGTCGCCCACCCGCACCGACACCGGCGTCCGCAGTCCGGTCCCGCGCGCGAAGAACGCCCCTGTGACCCGGCTCGCCTGCTCCAGCGGCAACGGCAGCAGCGGCGCGAGAAGGTGTCCGTACAGGTCCGTCCCCGACGTCGTCATGGGCGTCGCGAACGCCTGCCGGTCCTGCTCCGCGCGGAACAGCGGCCCGGCCTCCAGCAGTCGCGACTGCAACTGGGTGTGCCGTCGGATGCAGTCCTTGACGATGTCGACGAGCTCGGCGGCGCGCCGCTTGTTCTCGGGCTCCTCGGTCTCGTCGCGGGCCTTGCGGATGTTGGTGAGGATCGCGTTCTCGTGCCGGTACCGGTCGGCGACGTGGTCGAGGGCCTCGGCGATCATGTCGGGGACGGCGTTGAGCCAGTCCACCGCGCGGACATTGCGCCGGGTGGCCTCCAGGGCCCGGCGCAGGCTCTCGGAGTACTGCACGGTCCGGTAGCGGGCCTGCTCCGCGGCGAGCTGGGCGTCGGCGAGCCGGCCGCGGTTGATCAGCACCTCGAGCTTGACCTCGGCAGCGATCTGGGCGCTGGTGACGTCCGTGTCGAGGGCGCCGACCAGGACGTTGACCGCCTCGTCGGTGGTACGGAGGTACACCGTGCCGCCGGGGCCCGGCACCTCCTCGATGAGCTTGAAGTCGTAGTCCCGCCGGACGTACGACCCGTCCGGCGCGAAAGTGCCGTACACCGCGCGGAAGCCGCGGTCGACGCTGCCGACGTTGATCAGGTTCTCCAGGACCCAGCGGGCCACGCGCTCGTGCTCGGCGACCGGGCGGTGCGGGGTCTGGGCGGAGATGCGCGGGATCAGCCGGGCGACGATCTGCTCGTGGTCGGCGCCGGTGTCGAAGTCCATGTTCAGGGTGACCAGGTCGATGGCGGAGAGGGCCACCTCGGCCATGCCGTACACCGAGTACTCGCCGGCCAGGTTCGCCTTGCGTGCGTCGAGGTCGTGCAGCGGCGCGGTGCACGCGAGCGCGCGCAGCCGCCGCGCCAGCCCCTCGTCGGCGGCCGGCCCCGGGGCGGGGCGCGGCCCCGCGCTGAGCTGGGGCGGAACGCTGTCCGTCGATGCAGGCGAAGTCACGGTGCACAGACTAGGTCCTGGGTCTGACATCGGCCCAAACGACGCGGGTGGCTCCGCCGGTGGGGCCGGGTACCGCAGGACGGTTGTCAGAGTGCGGGCCGGTGGGGGCTGGGCGCGCAGTTCCCCGCGCCCCTGACGGGGCGCTGAGACTTACGGGGCGCTGTCCACTCGGCGTCGGTAGACCTCCACCACTCGTTCCAGGGAGTCCGTGAGGTACGTCTCCAGCAGACGCTCGGCGCCGCGCCTGTCCCCGTCCTCCAACGCCTCCAGGATCTCCCGGTTGCGGGCCAGGTACGGCTCGTGCAGGGCGTGGGGGTCGTCGACCACGTGGAACGCGAGGCGGAGTTCCGCGAAGACGCTGCGCATCAGCTCGTCGGTACGTTCGCTGCCGGCCAGGGCGACGAGTTCCCGGTGGAAGTGGATATTGGCCGTACCCACCGCTTTCCAGTCATCCGCGGTGGCCGCCGACTGCCCCTCGGCGACCGCCGCCGACAGGCTCTCCAGGGCGTACGGCGGCTCGCCGAGGCCGCGTACGACGGCGCACTCGACGAGGGCGCGGGTGCGGTAGATGTCCTCGACGTCCTCGACGGTCAGGACCCGGACGAAGACGCCCCGGTTGAGTTCGTGGACCAGCAGGCGCTCGTGGGTGAGCAGCCGGAACGCCTCGCGCAGGGTGTTGCGGGAGACGCCGAGCGCGCCGCCGATGCCGTCCTCGGACAGGCGGGTACCTGGCGGGAAGTAACCGTCCGCGATACGGCTCCTGAGGATGTCGGAGACCCGTTCGGCGGTGCTCGTCCGCCCGAGGAGGGCGCGGTCGTCGGCCAGTCCCGTCAGCTGCTCTGCCATGCCCGGAATTCAACCGCAGACACAGGAACGAAACAACGTGGGTATTGAAGGATCGTTGAACGATCCTCTACGGTGCTCATCACGCTCACCTTGTACGGCCCTTGGCACGGCTCTTGGCACGGCCCTCTGTACGGCCCCGCACTGCTCAGTCCCCGCACCCTCCGTCCCTCTTCTGCGAGGTGCCCATGAGCACGACTCCTCCACCGCAGGCCCTGACCTCCGACGCGCACCCGGGCATGGGTGAACGCACGGCCGAGGACGGCGCGTTCGGCTGGTTGCGCGCCCTCGGTCCGCGCGGCCGGCGTGCGTTCGCCGGTGCTTTCGGCGGATATGCCCTGGATTCGTACGACTACTTCACCCTCCCGCTGAGCATGGTCGCGCTCGCGGCGTACTTCGGTCTGGACAGCGGCCAGACCGGCCTGTTCACCACCGTCACCCTGGTGGTCTCCGCGGTCGGCGGCGCCGCGGCGGGCGTGTTCGCGGACCGGGTCGGCCGGGTCCGCGCGCTGATGATCACGGTGGTCACCTACGCGGTCTTCACGGTGGCCTGCGGCTTCGCACCCAACTACGAGACCCTGCTGGCGTTCCGCGCCCTCCAGGGCCTCGGTTTCGGCGGCGAGTGGGCGGTCGGCGCGATCCTGGTCGCCGAGTACGCGAGCGCCCGGCACCGAGGCCGCACGCTGGGCGCGATCCAGAGTTCCTGGGCCGTCGGCTGGGCTCTCGCCGCGATCGTGTACACGCTGGTCTTCTCGTTCGTCGGCGACGACATGGCCTGGCGGGTGATGTTCTGGACCGGCGCGCTGCCCGCGCTCCTCGTAGTGTGGGTGCGGCGCCGGGTGCACGACGCCCCGCAGGCGGTCGCGGTACGCGAACAGAGCCCGCAACGCGGCTCGTTCGCCACGATCTTCCGGCCGGGCACGGCCGACGCACCCGGTCTGCTGCGCACGACGGTCTTCGCGGGCCTGCTGTCCACGGGTGTCCAGGGCGGCTACTACACGCTGGCCACCTGGATCCCGACGTATCTCAAGACCGAGCGCGGTCTGTCGGTGGTCGGCACCGGCGGCTATCTGACGTTCCTGATCTCGGGAGCGTTCCTCGGCTACCTCACCGGCGGCTACCTCACCGACCGGCTGGGCCGGCGCCGCAACATCTGGCTGTTCGCGGTGCTGTCGGCGGCCTGCGTGCTGGCGTACGCGAACATCCCGGGCGGCGCCAACACGCTGCTCCTGATGCTCGGTTTCCCGCTCGGCTTCTGTATGTCGGCGATCTTCAGCGGCTTCGGTTCGTACCTGAGCGAGCTGTACCCGACGGCGGTGCGCGGCACCGGGCAGGGCTTCACCTACAACGCGGGCCGCGCGGTGGGCGCGGTCTTCCCGACCCTGGTGGGCTTCCTGGCCGACAGCTGGGGCGTGGGCGGCGCGCTGGTCTTCGGCGCGGCCGGCTACGCACTCGCCGCCCTGGCCCTGTTCGGACTGCCGGAGACGCGTGGGAAGGAACTGGCGTGAACCGTACGGAAGATCACGTTCTCACCCTGGCCGCGGAAGACCTCCCGGCCACGGCAGACCGTCCCGTCACGCTCGTCGACGAGCACGCGCACGCGTGGCGCCCGAGAAATGCCCGGGCCCGCTTCCGGGAGGGCCTCACGGGCCCCACGGCCGGGGTCGCGGCCGGTCATACGCAGGCCAACCTGATCTCGGTGCCCGCCGACTGGGCGTACGACATGCTGCTGTTCTGCCAGCGCAATCCGAAGCCCTGTCCGGTGCTCGACGTCACCGACGCCGGTGCCACGGGCACGGTGCTCGCGGAGGGCGCGGACCTGCGTACCGACCTGCCGCGCTACCGGGTGTGGCGGGACGGGGAGCTGGTGGACGAGCCGAGGGACGCGCGCGCGTACTGGCGGGACGATCTGGTGTCGTTCCTGCTCGGGTGCAGCTTCACGTTCGAGTGGGCGCTGGCCGGGGCCGGGGTGCCGATACGCCATGTCGAGCAGGGCCGGAACGTGCCCATGTACGTGACCAGCCGGCCGTGCCGTCCGGCTGGGCGGCTGCAGGGGCCGCTGGTGGTGTCCATGCGCCCGGTGCCGCCGCGGCATCTTTCGGCCGCGATCCGGGAGAGCAGTCTGTTCCCGGCGGTGCACGGCGGCCCCGTACACTGCGGCGATCCTTCGGCACTGGGCATCGAGGACCTCGGCCGGCCCGACTTCGGCGACCCGGTGGACGCCGACCCGGACGACATCCCGGTGTTCTGGGCGTGCGGAGTGACCCCGCAGGCGGCGGTGATGGCGTCCCGGCCGCCGTTCGCCATCACGCACGCGCCGGGCCAGATGTTCATCACCGACGCCCGCGACGAGCAGTACCGCGTGGCCTGACAGGAGAGACAGCGCATCCATGACCTCGATCGACCTGAACGCCGACCTCGGCGAGGGCTTCGGCCGCTGGCGGCTCACCGACGACGAGCAGCTGCTGTCCGTCGTGACCAGCGCCAATGTGGCCTGTGGCTTCCATGCGGGGGACGCGGCCACCATGCGGCGGGTGTGCGAACTGGCGGCCGGGCGCGGGGTGACGATCGGCGCCCAGGTGTCCTACCGGGACCTGGCCGGGTTCGGGCGGCGCGCGATGGACGTGCCGCCCGCCGAGCTGGCGGCCGAGGTGGCCTACCAGATCGGCGCCCTCGAGGTCTTCGCCCGTGCGGCCGGCGCGCGCGTGGCGTACGTGAAGCCGCACGGCGCGCTCTACAACCGGGTCGTGCACGACGAGGAGCAGGCCGCCGCGGTGGTCGACGGCGTGCTCCTCGCGGACGCCTCGCTGCCCGTCCTGGGGCTGCCCGGTTCCCGGGTGCTCGCGTTGGCGGAGCAGGCGGGGCTGCCGGCCGTCACGGAGGCGTTCGCGGACCGGGCGTACACCGACCAGGGGACGCTGGTCCCGCGCGGGCACGAGGGCGCGGTGGTGAGCGACCCGGAGACGGTCGTGGAGCGCTCGGTGGAACTGGCGCGCTCCGGCGCGGTCACCTCGCACTCCGGCGCGCGTATCACCGTGCGTGCCCGCTCACTCTGCCTGCATGGCGACACCCCGGGCGCCGTGGAGCTGGCGCGCAGGGTGCGTGCGCGGCTCGCGGCGGCGGGCGTGACCGTGGCGGCCTTCGCATGAGGACGAGTGTGAACACGAGCGTGAGCACGAACCCGCAGTCGGCCACGCCCATGACGGTCCACCTCGTCGGCGACGACGCCCTCCTGGTCGAGGTCGGCTCCGGCGCGGAGGCCCAGGCCCTGCACGCCGAGTTGCTGCGCCGCCGCGCGGAGGGCTCGCTGTCGGTCCGCGAGATCGTGCCCGCCGCCCGCACCGTCCTGCTCGACGGCCTCGACGACCCGGCCCGGCGGGCCACCGAACTGGCCGCCACCGTGGTCCCGCCCACTCCCCCACGCGCGCGTGCGGCGATCGAACTGCCCGTGCGCTACGACGGCCCGGACCTCGCCGAGGTCGCCGCCCACTGGCGGGTGCCCGAGCGGGAGGTGGCCCGTATCCACGCGGAGACCGAGTTCACGGTCGCCTTCTGCGGCTTCGCGCCCGGTTTCGGCTACCTCACCGGACTCCCGGACCGCTACGACGTGCCGCGCCGGGCCACCCCGCGTACCGCGGTGCCCGCGGGCTCGGTGGCGCTGGCCGGGCCCTACACCGGTGTGTACCCGCGGTCGTCGCCGGGCGGCTGGCAGCTGATCGGGACGACGGACGCGGTGCTGTGGGACCACACACGCGTGCCGGCCGCGCTGCTGGCGCCGGGGACGCGCGTGCGGTTCGTGCCGGTGGGGGAGGCATGACCGACCGCGCGCTCGTCGTCGTACGGGCCGGGGCGCTGACCACCGTGCAGGACCGGGGGCGGCCCGGGTACGCGCATCTGGGGGTGCCCCGCTCCGGGGCGCTGGACATGCCCGCCGCGGCGCTCGTGAACCGGCTGGTCGGCAACGCACCGGACGCGGCCGTTCTGGAGACGACGCTCAACGGGTGTGCCGTGCGGCCGCGTTCGACCGTCGTGGTGGCGGTCGGCGGTGCGCCGTGCCCCGTCGCGGTGGGCGGGCGCCCGGCGGCCTGGGGCGCGCCCCTCGTGGTTTCGGCCGGGGAACTTCTGGAGGTGGGCGCGGCCCGCTCCGGCGTACGGGGTTATGTGGCCGTCTCCGGTGGGATCGCCGTGGAGCCGGTCCTGGGCAGCCGGGCCACGGATCTGCTCTCCGGGCTCGGTCCCGCTCCGCTCGCGGACGGCGACGTGCTGCCGCTGGGCACACCCGTGGGCCCGCACGCGCGCGTGGACGTCGTTCCGCAGCCGTCCCCGCCGGCGGAACTCGTGCTGCGGGTGACGCTCGGCCCGCGGGCCGGCTGGTTCACGCCCGCGGCCGTGCGGGCGTTCACCTCGCGCGCGTACCGCGTGTCGTCGGCGAGCAACCGCATCGGGCTGCGCACGGAAGGGCCCGCCCTGGAGCGGGCCCGCCCCGGTGAACTCCCCAGCGAGGGCATGGTCCTCGGCGCCGTGCAGGTTCCGCCGGACGGCCGTCCGGTGGTGTTCCTGGCCGATCATCCGACCACCGGCGGCTATCCGGTGATCGCGGTGGTCCGCGCCGCCGACCTCCCGGCGGTGGCCCAGGCGGTCCCGGGCATCCCGGTCCGCTTCGTGGCCGTACACCGTCGCTGAACCGCCCTCCAGCCCCCGAACCACCGCGGCGGCCTCGTCACGCGGCGTCGGCGGGCCGCTCCGGCGGCTGGAGGGCGGCGAGCGCGGCGGAGACGGCGGCGGACGCGCTCAGGTCCAGGCGGGCGCTGGTGCCCCTGCGGCGGTGCCGCATCTCGTCGACGGCCAGCCGCAGCAGCTGGGGCAGCAGGTCCCGGCAGCGCCTGATCACCCAGGCGGTGCCGGCCGTGGCCAGCCAGAGGAGGCTCGCCTTCTTCGTCGGCGGCGGGAACTCGGGCTCGGAGGACGGCGCCCTCCCCGTCGCCATCCCCAGCGGGGCGAGCAGGGCGTGGAAGCGGACGGCGAGCTGCCGGTGCCCGCGCTCGCCCGGGTGCAGCCGGTCCGCGCTCCACATGTCGCGGTCGGTGAGCCAGGCGCCCTCCGCCGCGTGCAGGTGGACGGCCCCGTACCGCTCGGACAGGGCGTGCACCACCATGTTGACCGCACGCCCCCGGCGGGCCAGCGGGCGGGACAGGGCGCCCGGCAGCCCCCACATCGAACCGGGGTCCGGCAGACACGCCGTGAGCAGGGTCGCGCCCTGCGCGGTCAGGTCCGCGTAGACCTTGTCGAGCCGTTCGGCCACCGCGTGGATGTCGAAGGTGCAGCGCAGGGTGTCGTTGACGCCTATGACGACGGCGACGATGTCGGGGCGCAGTTCCAGCGCGGCCGGGGTCTGGCGTTCCAGCACGTCCCGGGTCTGTGCCCCGCTGACCGCGAGGTTGGTGAACTCCACCTCCTTCGCGGCGAGTCCGCCGGCCAGCAGCGCGGCCCAGCCGCGCCACCCGTCGCCGGCGGGGTCGCCCACACCCTCGGTCAGCGAGTCCCCGAGCGCCACGAAACGAACCGCTCTCATGCCACGCCCTCCGGCACGACGCGACGGACCGGTGCCGTCGTTCCGTTCTCGTCGCGACGGGACAGCACCGGCGCGTCGTGCGCGGCGAGGAACGCCTCCACGGCCGTTCCCCAGCCGAAGCACTCGGCACGCGCGCGTGCCGTTTCCCTGCGTTCGGCGCAGGGGCGCTCCAGGAGCGTCTCCACGGCGTCCGCGAACGCCTCCCCGCGGTCGGCCGCCGTGGCCCCGGCGGACCCGATCACCTCGGGCAGCGCGGAGGAGGCGCTGGCGACCACGGGCGTCCCGCAGGCCATGGCCTCCAGAGCGGCGAGCCCGAAGGTCTCCGCGGGTCCGGGCGCCAGGGCGACGTCGGCGGACGCCTGCAGCGCGCCCAGGGTGTCCCGGTCGGAGACGTGCCCAAGGAAGGTCACCGGCAGCCGGCGCTCGCGCGCCCGCTGTTCCAGACGCGTCCGCAGCGGCCCGTCGCCGGCGACGACCAGGGTCACCCGGCGGCCGCGCCGTACCAGCGCCTCCACGGCGTCGATGGCGGTGCCCGGCCGCTTCTCCACGGACAGCCGCGAGCACATGACGAGCAGGGCCTCGTCCTCGCGGGCATACTGCGCGCGCAGTGCCATGTCACACAGCGCGGGGTGGCGGCCCGTCAGGTCGACGCCCAGGGGAGCGCGTACGACATTGCGCGCGCCGATGCGGATGAACTCGCGCTCGGCGAACTCGGTGGTGCACACCACGCGCGCGTACGTGTGCGCCGTACGGATGTTGAGCGCGTCGGCGGTGCGCCGGGACATGTTCTCGGACATGCCCCAGGTGCGCAGGACTCCGTCGGCGGTCTCGTGGGAGACCATCACCGCGGGTATCCGGGCGCGCCGGGCCCAGCGGCCGGTCCAGCGCAGGGTGGTGCGGTCGGACACCTCCAGGCGGTCCGGGGCGAGGTGCTCCAGGATGTCCTGCACCCGCTTCTTGTCGACGAGGACGCGGTAGCCGCCGGTGCCGGGCAGCAGCGGGCCGGGCAGCGTGATGACCCGGCCCTGCTCCTCGTGCCGGTCGGAGTAGCGCTCGCCCGGCACGATCAGGACCGATTCGTGCCCGGCCGCCACGAAGCCCTTGCCGAGCTCGCGCAGAGCGGTGCGCAGACCGCCCGAGGCGGGGGCGACGAAGTTGGCCAGCCGGACGATGCGCAGGGGTCCCGAGGAGGTGCCGCTCATGCCGCCACCACCGGCCGGCGCGCGGCGAGCACGTCCTCGTAGTGGCCGATCAGCTGGTCGCCGACGGCGGCCCAGGTGCGGCCCTCGACCGTGGCCCGCGCGGCGAGGCCGAACGCGGCCCGCATCCCGGCGTCGGCGACGAGGGAGGCCACGGCCTCCCGTACGGCACCGGCGTCGCGCGGCGGGACCAGGAACCCGGTGCGGCCGTGGTCGACCAGGTCGATCGGGCCGCCGGCGGCGGGCGCGACGACCGGGACACCGCTGGCCATGGCCTCCTGGACGGTCTGGCAGAACGTCTCGAAGGGGCCGGTGTGGGCGAAGACGTCGAACGAGGCGAAGATCCGGGCGAGGTCGTCGCCGGTGCGGCGGCCGAGGAACACCGCGCCGGGCAGCGCCTCGGTGAGGTGGGCCTGAGCGGGCCCGTCGCCCACGATCACGACCTTCACGCCTTCCAGGCCGCAGACCCCGGCGAGGAGTTCGACCTGCTTCTCGGGGGCGAGGCGGCCGACGTAGCCGACGATGACCTCGCCGTTCGGGGCGATCTCGCGGCGCAGCGCCTCGTCGCGGAACTCGGGGCGGAAACGGACGGTGTCCACACCGCGCTGCCACAGCTGGATCCGGGGCACCCCGTGCGCCTCCAGGTCGCTGATCGAGGCGGTGGACGGGGCGAGGGTGCGGTCGGCGGCGCCGTGCACGGACCGGATCCGCCGCCAGGCGGCCGCCTCGCCGGCGCCCACGTAGGTCCGGGCGTATCCGGCCAGGTCGGTCTGGTAGACGGCGACGGCCGGGATGCCGAGCCGGGCGGCGGCGGCCATGCCGCGGACGCCGAGGATGAAGGGGCTGGCCAGGTGCACCACGTCGGGGCGGTGTTCGATCAACGCGGTGGCGAGCTTGCGGCTGGGGAGAGCCACGCGGACCTGGGGATAGCCCGGGAGCGGAAGGGAGGGGACATGGACGACAGGGCAGGGCGCGGCGGCCGCGGCGAGCCTGTTTCCGGGGGCGGGAGCCGGTGCGACGACGAGGGGAGCGTGACCGCGATCGACGAGGTGTCGGGCGGTCTGGAGCGCGCAGTGGGCCACGCCGTTCACATCGGGGGGAAAGGATTCGGTCACGATGACGACACGCATACCGGTGTTGTCGCCGCGCTGGACGTGGCCGCGTCAAAGTGGATCTTTCCGATGGTTAAACGTCCCATGAGCGTTGGCCTGCACACCCGAGCGGGTCAGCCGGCGTCCACACCCGGCTGACCCGCCGGTCACCGGTTGTTCACCCGGCGGGCGGTCTTCCGCGGATGGAACGTGTGCGGGATCCCCCGTGGTTCCCGTGGTGAAGCAGTTGCGCGTTGCAGTGATATGTCACATGGCGGCCGTGTCCGGTCCGATACGGCTGCGTACGGCCGTCTGCACCTCCGCCTCCTCGGCGGGATCGGCGGCGAGCCGGCGGAGCTGTTCGACGACCCGGGCGTCACCGGTCTCGGCGTGCCGGGCGGCGAGTTCGCGGGTGGTCTCCTCGCAGTCCCACAGGCATTCGACGGCGAAGCCGGTGGCGAAGGAGGGGTCGGTGGCGGCCAGGGCGCGGGCGGCGCGGCCGCGGAGGTGGGACGAGGCGGTCTCGCGGTAGACGTGGCGCAGGACGGGCGCGGCGCAGACGATGCCGAGTCGTCCGGTGCCGTCGACGAGGGTCCACAGCGTCGGCGCGTCCGGGCCTTCACCGCGTACGGCTTCCCGCAGCGCGGCGAGGACCAGTTCGCTGTCCTTGGTGCCGCCCCGGCAGGCCAGCATCCGGCCGGCCGCGGCGCCGAGGGCGTCGGGGCGGCGGGCCCAGCCCCGGGCGCGCTCGACGGCGGCGATGCTGCGCATCCGTTCGAAGGCGTCGACGGCGGCCTCCACCACGGTCGCCGTGCCGTCGGTGACCGCGGCCTCGATGAGGTGCAGCGCGTCGGGGTCGTTGCTGTCGGCGAGGTAGCGCAGGGCGGTGCAGCGGGCTCCGTCGGTGCCGTCCTTGGCGGCCTGGAGGATCTCCGGCCGGTCCTCGGGTCCGGCGACGGCGACCAGGCAGCGGGCGGCCGGAACATGGAGGGCCGCGCCCCGCTCGACGCCCTGCTGGGCCCATTCGAAGACGGCCCGCACGCTCCACCCCGGCCGGGGCCCGGTAGGTCGCATCTGGCGCTGCCAGCGGTCGAAGCAGCCGGTTTCCTGCGCGGCACGCACGCGCGTGCCGATCGATTCGCGGGGATCCTCGGCCCACAGCCGCCAGGGCCGTGGCTCGAAGGCGTCCCGTACGGCGGCGGCCAGCTCGGCCTCGCCCTCGGCGTCCGTGGTGAAGCGCGCGAGCACCGGGGCGGCGAGGGCGCGCAGGCCCGCGTCGTCGTCGCGCAGCGCCAGCTCGTCCAGGGCCCAGGCCCAGTTCGAGCCGCTCGCGGCGTACCTGCGCAGCAGTTCGAGCGCGTCCCGCCTGCCGTAGGAGGCGAGGTGCCCGAGCACGGCCAGCGCGAGGCCGGTGCGTGACTCCTCGGTGTCGAGGACGTCCTCGGGGTCGAAGAGGTGCGCTTCGATGGCGTCCAGCTCGCCGTGCAGGTCGACGTAGAGCCGGGCGTAGTACAGGGAGCGGTTCTCCACCTGCCAGTCGTGGCGGGGGTCGCGGAGCACACAGTGGTTCAGCGCCGCGAGCGCTTCGGCGCGCGGGGCGGTGAGCGCGTGCAGCGTGCCGTCGCCACGGCCCCGCTGAAGCAGGCCGAGCAGCGTACCGCTGGGCGCTATGACCGGATCGAACATGGGAAACAGCCTCACATCAAGCGTCGACGCAACCGGAGAACACGCACTACCTGGCCGCGTGACACAACGTCGGAGCGCCCGCCGTCTCTTGCTTGCTGTAGACCATTTCTCTCTGCCTCTCGTCAGTGGCCCATGCGGGCCGCATCACGGCCCGCGCGGTGCGGCAACACCTGCCCAGCCATCGCGTCCGTGAATCACGACGTCATGATGACTCGGCACTTCGACCTGCCGCGACCGAAATTTCGGCGGCCCTGTACCGCCTCCCCCGTTTTGTGTGTTTTAGCTGATCAGAACAGATGGGTCAGGAGGTACCGAACAGTTCCAGAACCTCCGTCTTGCCGAACATCCGTGCAGTGTCGACGGCCGACGGAGTGCCCGCCGCCGGGTCCGCGCCGGCTTCCACCAGCACCTTGACCACGTCCGTCTCACCCTTGAAGACCGCCCCGGCGAGAGGGGTCTGACCCCGGTCGTTGACCCGGTCCGCCTCGGCGCCCCGGGCGAGCAGTTCGCGCACCGCGTCGGCGTGCCCGTGATAGGCGGCGAGCATCACGAGGGAGTCCCCGCGGTCGTTGGTGAGGTTGGCCGGAACGCCCGCGTCGAGGTACGCCACGAGCGCCTCGGTCCGCCCCTGCCGGGCCAGATCGAAGATCTTGGTCGCCAGCTCCACGACCTCGGGGTCGGGGGCTTCACTCATCGGCCGAACCGCCTCTCCTGTGCGCTGCGGGGACTTTCACGGACTGAGGGAGCGTACGGCAACGGGCGGGCCGTGGGGCCGTACGAGTGAATCGTCAGCGTACTGGCCCAGGGTGAACATGAGCGGATCTGCCCGAGGTAAAGATCACCCCAGTCCCGCCGAACGATCACATTCCCGCACCGGAAGGCGACCAACCCGGTCGGCCCGAGTCAGGAATGATCCACCAATTGGGTGAAATTCCCAGAATTTCACCCAATTGCACCTTTAATCGTATGGATACCTGCTGTGATCCTGGAAGAACTCATGGTGACTGTCCCCCTTCGACACCAGGAGACCTCAAATGATCCTCTCCATCTCAGGCGTCATCGTGCTCGGCATCGTCGTCTTCCTCTTCTTCCGCAAGGACGGACTGAAGCCGTCGCACGCCACGGTCTCGGCGCTCTTCGGCTTCTACCTCGCGAGTACGGCCATCGCGCCGAGCATCAAGGCAGGCGGCGAGAGCCTGGCGAGCCTGCTCGGCGGCATCAAGTTCTGACGCCCCTCCCGCCCGTACGCACCGTGAGGAGACAGCAGTGGCCCGGCGCCCTCTCCCCCGCATTCTGAGCAACGGCGGCGCGCAGCTCGCCCGGAGCCGGGAGCTGGCCCGGACGGCCGCCGACAGCGCCACCGACGTACTCCATCCGCTCATCACCGTCTCGCGCGGGCTGCGCCGGCTGGCCTCGGCCGGGCGGCGCAGGTGGGCGGAGACACCGAAGGACAAGCGTGGGCCACTGCTGTTCCTGGTCGCCTCGGTCGTCCTGGTCGTGGCGCTGGTGCCGTACGGCCCCCTGCTCGCCGTCATCACCCTGATGGCGGCGAGCGCCTGGCACGGCCGTGACCACGCCCCGCCCCCGCCGAAGGGCCCCGACGAGTCGCAGACCCAGCGGCTCCAGTCCCTGTACGAGGCCCTGGTGCCGTACTTCTCGGCCGCCGAGGACCCGGCGCCGCTGTACGCACACGGCGGGGAGTGGGAGAAGGCCTTCCTCGCCCACGAGTTCGACGACGCGGGCCGCCTCGGTCAGCTCCTGCTCCGCTACCCCGCGTACTTCCCGGACGGCGAGCCCGAGGCCCGCACGCGGATCGAGCAGCTGCTCACCGCGAAGTCCGGGCGGGGCCGCGAGTACCACTTCGCGTGGGACGAGGAGGGCAACCGGCTCACGGTCACCGTCCTCGCCCCGCTGCCCACCGACATCGCCGCCCAGCGGTTCGTCACCGCGCCGGGCGAGACGGTCCTCGGGTTCACCGACCCCAGCGAGGTCCAGCGCACACTCCCGCTCGCGTACGGCGACGCGCAGCGTGACGTACCGCCGGTCGTCTGGCGCACCGGCGCCCGCTCCACCGAGCCGCACCTGCTGGTCATGGGCCGCCCCGGCAGCGGCACCTCGACCCTGCTGCGCTCCGTCGCCCTGCAGGCCCTCCGGTACGGCGACGTCCTCATCGTCGAGGGCGGCGGCACCGGCGAGTACCTGTGCCTCGCCGGCCGGGACGGGGTCCTCGCCGTGGAGTGCGGGCTCGCCGGGGCGCTGGCCAGCCTGGAGTGGGCCGCGAACGAGACGGAACGGCGGCTCATCGCGCTCAACCGCGCGCGCCAGGCGGGCCATCCGCCGCCGGACGACTGCCGGCGGCCCCTGTGGATCCTCCTCGACCGCCCGAGCGCCTTCGTCCATCTGGCCTCGGCGGACGGCCACAAGGACCCGCAGGCCCTCCTCCAGGTCCCCCTCCGGCACGGCCGCGCGGCGAACGTCACCGTGGTGGTCGCCGAACAGCTCGACAGCGCGGACGTGCTGAGCGAGGCGGTACAACAGCACACGCGCGCGCGTGTCGTGCTGGGACCGGCGCTGCCGGACGAGCTGGCGGCGGCACTGGGGGCGCCGCCGCACACGACGCCGTTGGCCCAGGTGCCGCCGGGGCGGGGGTATGCACGGCTGGGGCACGGGCCGGTACTGCGGCTCCAGGTGCCGGCGACGCCGGATCCGTACGACGACGCGACGAGCGAGGTGGACCGGGAAGCGGTGCTGGCCTTGCTTCCGCCGAGGAGTGGGGTGGTGGAGCAGGCGGTGCCACTGGAAGCTGCGGTCGCCGAGGGCTGAGGCGAGGGTGAGGACGCTCACCAGCGCCGGGCGGGTGCCGCCCGCGGCCAGTAGATCTTCGACTGCGGGCCGGTGGGGGGTGGTCGCGCAGTTCCCCGCGCCCCTTGCGGGGCGCTTCGCGGCCCCTACGCCACAAAAGTCCGCGGTGCCTCGCCGTTCCCCCCACTCGCCCCCGACTCCACCAGCCGCGCCGCCGCAGCCAGTCGCGCCGCCGCCTCCTCCGCCACCGCTCCCCCCACGGTGAACGGAAGGCGCACATAGCCCTCGAAGGCCCCGTCGACCCCGAACCGCGGACCGGACGGGACGCGTACCCCCACCCGCTCCCCCGCCTCCGCCAGCCGCGAGCCCGACAGGCCCCCGGCACGGACCCACAGGGTGAGCCCGCCCTTGGGCACCTCGAACTCCCACTCCGGCAGCTCCCGCCGCACCGCCGTCACCAGCGCCTCGCGGTTCTCCCGGGCCTGGGCCCGGCGCAGCTCGACGGCCTGGGCCCAGCCCCCCGTGCTGAACAGCCAGTTCACCGCCAGCTGCTCCAGCACCGGCGTGCCCAGGTCGGCGTAGGCCCGCGCGGCGACCAGGCTGCGGATCACGTCGGGAGCCGCCCGGACCCAGCCGATGCGCATGCCCGCCCAGAACGCCTTGCTGGCCGAGCCGACGGTGATGACGGTGGAGCCCGCCGGGTCGAAGCCGCACACCGGGCGGGGCATCTCCACGTCGTCGTCCAGCCACAGCTCGCTCATCGTCTCGTCGGCGACCAGCACCGTGCCCGCCGAGCGGGCCGCGTCCACCAGCCGGCGCCGCTGGTCGTCGTCGGCGAGCGCCCCGGTGGGGTTGTGGAAGTCGGCGACCACGTACGCGATGCGGGGCGCCGCCTCCCGCAGGACCTGGCGCCACCGGTCCAGGTCCCAGCCGCCCAGTCCCTCGGCCATCGCCACCGGCACCAGGCGGGCGCCCGCCTCCCGCATCAGCTGGAGGATGTTGGCGTACGACGGCGACTCGACGGCGATGCGTTCGCCGCGGCCGCCGAAGAGATGGCAGATGGCGTCGATCGCGCCCATCGCCCCGGTCGTGACCATGATCTGCTCGGGCATGGTGGGGATCCCGCGCGCCGTGTAGCGCTCGGCGATCATCGAGCGGAGGACGGGGAGTCCGGCCGGGTAGTCGCCGTGGGTGTGGGCGTACGGCGGGAGTTCCTCCAGGGCGCCCTGGACCGCGCGGGTCAGCCACGGCTCGGGGGCCGGCAGTGCGGCGCAGCCCAGGTCGATCACCGAGCCGAGCGCCTCGGGGGGCAGGGGTTCCAGGCCGCGGGCCGGGAGCGGGTTGCCCGCCGGGACCGCGGTCCAGCTTCCCGCGCCCCGGCGTGACTCCAGGAAGCCCTCCGCGCGCAGCGCCTCGTAGGCCGCCGCCACCGTCGTACGGCTGACGGACAGGGCGAGGGCCAGTTCGCGTTCGGCGGGCAGCCGGGCGGCGACCGGGACCCGGCCTTCCAGGACCAGCAGCCGGATACCGTCGGCGAGGGCGCGGTAGGCGGGCGGACGCCGGGTGCCGGGGCCGGCCGGGCGGTCCTGCTGCGAGTTGAGCAGCCGGGCGAGCTGTGCGGCACCTACCGCCGAGGTCCACTGCGCCATGCGAATCAGTCCACCTTCCCCGAATTGGCCATGGATGGCTCTCCCCGTCAAGCCACAGAGTGACATGAGCCAGTCCACCTTTACCACCAGGGGGGTATCCCTTGTCCACGCAAGGCCGTCTCGGGCGACGGTTGGTCCAGCTCTATGCGGGACTCACGCTGTACGGCGTGAGTTCCGCGCTTCTCGTCGAGGCGGGCCTCGGGCTTGAGCCCTGGGGCGTGCTGCACCAGGGGCTCGCCCGGCACTCCGGGCTGAGCATCGGCACGGTGTCGATCGTCGTGGGGGCGGCCGTGCTCCTCCTGTGGATCCCGCTGCGCCAGCGGCCGGGCCTCGGCACGGTCTCCAACGTCTTCGTCATCGGCCTCGCCATGAACGCCGCACTCGCCGTCGTCCCCGAGGTGCACGGGTTCGCGGTGCGGATTCCGCTGATGGCGGCCGGCATCGTGCTCAACGGCGCGGCGACCGGCCTGTACATCGCGGCGAGCTTCGGGCCCGGTCCCCGGGACGGCCTGATGACGGGGCTGCACCGGCGCAGCAGCCGGTCGATCCGGCTCATCCGGACGGCGATCGAGGTCGTGGTGGTCGTCACCGGGTTCGTGCTCGGCGGCACCGTCGGCGTCGGCACCCTGCTCTACGCCGTGTCCATCGGCCCGCTCGCACAGCTGTTCCTGAAGGTGTTCGCCGTCCCGGCGGCATCCGGCCGCAGCACGATCGTTGCCACGGGGTCACCCGAGCGCGCCATACTGCCCAAGTGAGCACGCCGATACGCCATCCGTACCTGGACCACCCCGGCCCCATCGCCTTCGCCCATCGAGGCGGCGCCGCGGACGGCCTGGAGAACACCGTGGCGCAGTTCCGGCGGGCGGTCGAGCTCGGCTACCGGTACATCGAGACGGATGTGCACGCCACGACGGACGGCAGGCTCGTCGCCTTCCACGACGACACCCTGGACCGGGTCACCGACGGGGCCGGCCGGATCTCCGACCTGCCGTGGGAGGACGTACGGCAGGCGCGCGTGGCCGGCCGCGAGCCGCTCCCCCTCTTCGAGGAGCTGCTCGAGGAGTTCCCGGACGTCCGCTGGAACGTGGACGCCAAGACGGAACCGGCCCTGCGGCCGCTCCTGGAGCTGATCGAGAAGACGGACTCCTACGACCGGGTGTGCGTCGGGTCGTTCTCGGAGGCGCGGGTGCTGCGGGCGCAGCGGCTGGCGGGGCCGCGCCTCGCCACCTCGTTCGGTACGCGCGGTGTGGTCGGGCTGCGGCTGCGCTCCTGGGGACTGCCCGCGGCGGTGCGCCGCTCGGCGGTCGCGGCACAGGTGCCCGAGTCCCAGTCGGGGGTCCCGGTGGTCGACCGGCGCTTCGTGCGCGCCGCCCACGCACGCGGGCTGCACGTCCACGTGTGGACCATCAACGAACCCGAGCGGATGCACCGGCTCCTGGACCTGGGGGTCGATGGCATCATGACCGATCACATCGACACGTTGCGTGAGGTCATGCGGCAGCGCGGCGTCTGGTTCTGAGACGCGCGCACGGCACTGCTGCGGGAAAGGCGAGGGCACGGGTGGGCACCGAGACCGTGCGGACGGAGGCCTGGGACGAGGCCGCCGAGCTGCGGCGCGAACAGCGCGGGTGGTACTTCTACGACTGGGCGTGCTCGGTCTACTCGACGAGCGTCCTCACCGTCTTCCTGGGCCCCTACCTCACCTCGGTCGCCGACCACGCGGCGGACGCCGACGGCTATGTGCATCCGCTCGGCATCCCGGTCCGGGCGGGCTCCTTCTTCGCCTACTCGGTCTCCCTGTCGGTGGTCCTCGCGGTCGTGCTCATGCCCCTGGTGGGCAGCGCGGCCGACCGCACCGGCCGCAAGAAGCAGCTGCTCGGCGTGGCCGCGTACACCGGGGCCGCGGCGACGACGGGCATGTTCTTCCTGGACGGTGACCGCTACCTGCTGGGCGGGCTGCTGCTGATCGTCGCCAACGCCGCCCAGTCCGTCGCCCTGATGCTCTACAACTCCTACCTCCCCCAGATCGCCCCTCACGAGGAACGCGACACCATCTCCTCCCGGGGCTGGGCCTTCGGCTACGCGTCCGGCTCACTGGTGCTGATCGTCAACCTGGTCCTCTACTCCGGGCACGACTCCTTCGGCCTCTCCGAGACGGAGGCGGTCCGCATCTGCCTGGCCGGGGCGGGCCTGTGGTGGGGCGCCTTCACCCTCGTACCGCTGCGGCGGCTGCGCGACCGGGGCGGCCGGAAGGCCGGCGCGACGGCGCCGGGGCTGCGGCAACTGGCGGCGACCGCCCGGGACATGCGCCGCCATCCGCTGACGCTCTCCTTCCTGCTGGCATACCTCATCTACAACGACGGCATCCAGACCGTGATCTCCCAGGCGTCCGTCTACGGCTCCGAGGAACTCGGGCTCGGCCAGTCGACGCTCATCGGCGCGGTCCTGCTGGTGCAGGTGCTGGCCGTGGCGGGCGCCCTGACGATGGGGCGGCTGGCCAGGACGTACGGGGCGAAACGCACGATCCTGGGATCACTGGTGGCCTGGACGGTGACGCTGGCGGCCGGGTACTTCCTGCCGGCCAGGGCACCGGTGTGGTTCTTCGTCCTGGCGGGCGGCATCGGCCTCGTCCTGGGCGGCAGCCAGGCCCTGTCCCGCTCGCTGTTCTCGCATCTCGTACCGCCCGGAAAAGAAGCCGAGTACTTCGCGGCGTACGAGATGAGCGATCGGGGGATGAGCTGGCTGGGACCGTTGTTGTTCGGGATCACCTACCAGCTGACCGGAAGCTACCGCTCGGCGATCATCTCGCTGGTGGCCTTCTTCGTCATCGGGTTCGCGCTGCTGGCGCGGGTACCGGTGCGACGGGCGATCAGTGAGGCCGGCAACCCGGTTCCGCAGAAGGTCTAGAAGATCCAGCGGGAAGATCCAACAGAAGATTTAGCGTTCAACGCGGAAGGGCGGTAGTGTACGCGTTTGGCCTGCCAGGCGTACCGTTACTGCGCGTCAAAGATGCCGAAACGCTGGGTGACATCTGTTAGCAGATGTGACAAACCGGGCGCCGGTGGGTACAACAAGGGGCGGCTACGACGGCGACGCATGACCCGGAACGGGAATCTTTACCGCCGACCGGACGTTGACCGGATGACGACGACAGCGACACCTGTCCTGTGGGCGACAAGCCCGGGAGGCACGATTCATGAGTGAGCGAGCTCTTCGCGGTACGCGCCTCGTGGTGACCAGCTACGAGACGGACCGCGGTATCGACCTGGCCCCGCGCCAGGCCGTGGAGTACGCATGCGAGAAGGGGCACCGCTTCGAGATGCCCTTCTCGGTCGAGGCGGAGATCCCGCCGGAGTGGGAGTGCAAGGTCTGCGGGGCCCAGGCACTTCTGGTAGACGGCGACGGCCCTGAAGAGAAAAAGGCCAAGCCCGCGCGTACTCACTGGGACATGCTGATGGAGCGGCGCACCCGTGAGGAACTCGAAGAGGTCCTTGAGGAGCGTCTGGCGGTTCTGCGTTCCGGGGCGATGAACATCGCGATACACCCCTGGCACCGCCCCATGCCCCCATTTTTCGTGTAAACG
Organism: Streptomyces sp. NPDC058457; assembly: GCF_042720695.1. Classification (NCBI taxonomy): domain Bacteria; kingdom Bacillati; phylum Actinomycetota; class Actinomycetes; order Kitasatosporales; family Streptomycetaceae; genus Streptomyces; species Streptomyces sp. NPDC058457. The sequence goes on from NZ_JBHXLU010000018.1 coordinate 52,410, forward strand.
TAAGCCAACAAAACCCCCGTGGCCGCCGTACGTTCTGTGAACGTACGGCGCCCTCGGTTGTCCCGTGCAGGGATCATCAGCGCGTCAGCGGCGGCCGCTCTCCTGTCGGCTCGTCCCCCGGCTCGGGGCCGTCGTTCCGGATCACCTCACCCTGGACCACCTTGCCGTCCGGGCGGTGCATGCGGGCCTGCTGGAACGCGTCGCCCAGGGTGCCGGGGGCGGCGGCGCGGAGTCTGCGGTCGAGGGTGCGTTCCGCGAGGCGGGAGACCGCCTTCTGGACCGGCGGCAGCAGGAGCAGCAGGCCGAGGGCGTCGGAGACCAGGCCGGGGATCATGAGGAGCAGGCCGCCCAGCATCATCAGACCGTTGCCACCGCCGCGCTCCGGGGAGCCGCCGCGCTGGATCGCCTCGTTGAGGCTCTGGAAGGCGCGCCGACCGGCGCGCTTGATGACCACGGCGCCGGCGACGAAGCCCGCCACCAGCAGCAGGAAGACGGTCATGCCGCCCGCCGCGCCGGCGACCACCGTCAGCAGCCAGATCTCCAGCACCAGCCACACCGCGACACCCAGCGGCAGGTATCTGCCGAGCCGGGAGCGCCGGGGCCGGGTGGTGTACGGAGGGGTCTGCGCGCCAGTCGTCATGCACCCAGTGTGCCTGGGCCCGGCTCAGTGCGGCATAAGGGGATGATCAACCGGAACTGTGAGGTTCGCCGGAGTCCGCTGAGAGGGCTGCCCTTGCGGGCGCCGGAGGGGCCGGCCCTTGCGGGCGCCAGGAGAGCCGGCCCTTGCGGGCGCTAGGAGGGCTTGCCCTTGCCCGTCATCTTGCCCACCCGGTCGGTGACGCCCCACGAGGTGACCCGCCACAGCGCCTCGACGAGGATGTCGCGGCTCATCTTGGAGTCGCCGAACTCCCGCTCGACGAAGGTGATGGGCACCTCGACGACCTGGAAGCCGGCCTTGATCGCGCGGCGGGCCAGATCGACCTGGAAGCAGTAGCCCTGCGAGGCGACCTCGTCCAGCCCCAGGCCCTCCAGGGTCTCGCGGCGGAAGGCGCGGTAGCCGCCGGTGATGTCCCGGAGCGGGAGGTCGAGCGCGAGACGGGAGTACAGGGAACCGCCCCGGGAGATGAACTCACGGGACTTCGGCCAGTTGACGACCCGGCCGCCGGGCACCCAGCGGGAGCCGAGCACCAGGTCGGCGCCCTTCAGCGCGGTCAGCAGCCGGGGCAGTTCCTCCGGCTGGTGGGAGCCGTCGGCGTCCATCTCGATGAGCACGCCGTAGCCGTTGTCCATACCCCAGTGGAAGCCCGCGAGGTAGGCGGCGCCGAGGCCTTCCTTGCCCTTGCGGTGCAGCACCTGGACGTGGTCGTCCTCGGCGGCCAGTTCGTCGGCGAGCTTGCCCGTGCCGTCGGGGCTGTTGTCGTCGGCCACCAGCACGTGCGCCTCGGGGACGGCCTGGCGCACCCGGCCGACGATGGACTTGATGTTCTCCGCCTCGTTGTACGTGGGAATGATCACCAAGGCCGTGCCGAGCGGGCCGAACCGCCTCCCCTGGGCCTGTGCCGCGAGGGTCCCGTCGCCGTCGTTCACTGCAGCCCCTTCATGTCGTACGCAGGGGACCACCATAGTGGCCGCGGCCTGCGCTGACGCGACAGCTCGTTCGTATGGTGGTGTCGATTCCGCAAGAACGGGGTAAGGATGCCCGTTTCGGGTGGCCGTCATCCGCGCTTTCGCCACCGTGTTCCCCCGCCGGGCCACTTTGTTCCCCTGCGCAGCCACTCTCCTCCCCTACGGATGGGGGCCCGGCGCCCTTCGGGCCGACCTGGGACCCGCTGGCTGCGGGTCGACCGAAAGCCGTTGTCTACTGAGCGTCCGGGCCCCACCCGGGTCACACCTCCCGACCGGCCCGAACGTTCCCTCGTCGGCGCGGGCGCTGAGCCTGGCTCCCAGTGACGGTGCCCCGGTGCGGCACACCGTCCCTGACCCAGCGGCGCTGCGACGAGTGCGCGAACTGTTCCCCGGTCGGGCGTCCGGTGGTGGACTCGGCCGAACCTACCGGCCCGCTGCCGCTGGCTGTCAACAGCCGTTTGACCTGCGAAAACGACCTCAAAGCCCTGGTCAGGGCGGAGGATGCGCAGGTCGCGCGACGGGGCGGCGGCCGTCGATCACGGCCGCGCCACCCCGGGAGATCACTCGCCCGGTCGTACGAACACGGTCCGGCCGCCCACCACGGTGCGCAGACAGACCGGCAGCTCGCGGCCGGGGGTCAGGTCGGGCAGGCCGGGAGTGCCGGAGCGCGGGTCGGTGGACCAGCGGGCGACCCGGTCGTCCGGCGCCTGCACCACCAGTTCGTCGGTGCGCCAGACCGCGTAGTCCGCGGGTGCGCCGGGCACCAGGACGCCCGCGTCGTCCCGGCCGATCGCACGCCAGCCGCCGCGGGTGTGCGCGGTGAACGCGGCGCGTACCGAGACCCGGTGCCCGGGCGTGTGGTGGAAGGCGGCGGCCCGCACGGTCCCCCAGGGATCGAGCGGGGTGACGGGGCTGTCGGAGCCGAAGGCGAGCGGGACCCCGGCCTTGAGGAGGGCGGCGAACGGGTTGAGGGTGCGGGCCCGCTCGGCACCGAGCCGCTGGGCGTACATGCCGTCCTCCCCGCCCCACAGCGCGTCGAAGGCGGGCTGTACGGAGGCGATCAGGCCGAGCTCGGCGAAGGCGGCGATGTGCTCGGGGGTGAGCATCTCGGCGTGCTCGACGCGGTGCCGGGCGGCACGGACACGGGCCAGGCCGACCTTGTCGGCGGCGGCGCGGACGCCTTCCACGACGGCGGTCACCGCGGCGTCGCCGATGGCGTGGAAGCCCGCCTGCAGGCCCGCCTCGGTGCACGCGATGACATGGGCGGCGACGGCGGCCGCGTCCAGATAGGCGGATCCGGTGCTGTGGCCCGCGTCGGCGTACGGCTCGTGCAGGCACGCGGTGTGCGAGCCGAGGGCGCCGTCCACGAACAGGTCACCGGCGGCGCCGAGCGCGCCCAGCTCCCGCGCCTTCTCGGCGTCCTCCTCCGCCCAGTAACCGACGACCCGCGGGCCGGACGCCTCGGCGGCCAGCCGCAGCAGCCCGGTGAAGTCGTCCTCGGAGGAGATCTTCGGCCCGCCGCACTCGTGCACGGTGCCGATACCGAGGGAGGCCGCGTGTGCGAGGGCGGTGCGCTGGGCCTCGGCACGCTGTGCGGGCGTCACGGCCGCGAACGCGGCGGCGCGTACGGCGTGATGGGCGTCGCTGATGAGCGGGGCGTCCTCACGAGGCACCGCGCCCGGGACCAGGTCCAGCAGGGCCGTGGTGACGACCGCCGAGTGGACGTCGATACGGGAGAGGTAGAGCGGACGTCCGCCGGTGGCCGCGTCCAGCTCGGCGCGGCTCGGCGGGCGGCCGCCGGCCCAGCGGGAGGCGTCCCAGCCGTGCCCGAGCAGGACCCGGTCGTCCGGACAGGTGGCGGCGAAGTCCCTGACCAGCGCCAGCGCCGCGGCCGGCGAGCCCGCGCCGGACAGGTCGAGGCCGGTCAGGGCGAGCCCGGTGGACGTGGTGTGGACGTGGGAGTCCGTGAAGGCGGGGGTGACCAGAGCCCCGTCCAGGTCGACGACCTCGTCGACGCCGTCCGCGAAGGCGTCGGCGGCCCCCTCGGACCCGACCCAGGCCACCTGCCCCCGCTCCACGACCATCGCGGTCGCGAACGGATCGGCGGGACTGTGAACCTCGCCGCGACGGAGAAGAACGGTCTTGGGTTCGGACGCGCGCTCACTCATGAAGAACAGTTTCACCCCTGTCACCGACGCCTCTGGACGGGGGGCGCCCCAAACGCGCCCCGTCAGGGGCGCGGGGAACTGCGCGACCAGCTACAAATCACCCGCACGCGACGAACGACCGACAGCTCAACGGCGCTCAGATCTTCGGCGGCCGAGCCTCGTACGGCGTCGAAAGGACCACCGTCGTCCGCGTCGACACCCCCGCCAGCGTGCGCAGCCGCGCCAGCAGCTCCTCCAGTTCGTGCGGGGTCGCCACACGCACCTTGAGGATGTAGTTCTCGTCGCCCGCCACGCTGTGGCACGCCTCGATCTCCGGCACGCCGGCCAGGCGGTCCGCGATGTCGTCGGGGGCGCTGGGATCGAACGGTTTCACCGAGATGAACGCCGTCATGGGCAACCCCACGGCCTCCGGGTCGACGACCGCGGCATAGCCGCGGATGACGCCACGCTGCTCCAGCCGGCGCACCCGCTGGTGCACGGCCGACGTGGACAGACCCGTGGCCTTGCCCAGGTCCGTGTAGCTCATCCGCCCGTCCTTGACGAGCAGCTGCACGATTTGACGGTCCAGCTCCTCCATGGCGCAAAAACTACAGTGCGCCTGATCTCCACGGATAGTTCAGCGGCCCAGGTCATGGCCGGTTCGTGATGTCAGGGAGAGCAGGCTGTGAGCCGCCTGAGGGACAAAACGACCGCAGCGGGCACCTGCGTTCGGCATGTGACGAACGCCACAGCCCTCGAACGGGCTCCGTGATGTCCTCGTGATTACCGCCGAGATCGGACGGGAAGTGCTTGCTGTGGTCGAGGCCGCAGCGCCGTAACGGCCCAGCCCGAGGGGGAGTTACCCATGCAGAGTCTTAAGCGCCCTGGTCGTACCACGCCCAAGCGCCCGCAGTTGGTGGTCGAGCCCGAGCCGGAGGGCGTCGAATCCGACCTCTACGAGGCCGAGGAACTGGACGCGTACGACACCTTCGAGATGTTCCGGGTGATCTGCCCGGACTGCACGCAGTCCATCGCACTGCTGGCGGACGAGGAGTTCCTGCCGGAGCACGCGCTGTGCGCCTCGCCGTGGAACCCGTTCGGTCTCACGGTCTGTGCCGGTACGGGCCGCGCGGCGGACGACGCGCCGTCGGCGGACGAGTCGGTCGCGCCGCAGGAGCAGGACACCGCCCTCCTGCTCACCCTCCCGCAGGGTCTGGACTGGCGGACGCAGCCCTTCTCGCACGTCGGCGGCCCGGGCTCACGTCCGATGCGCGTACCGGCGATGCGCCACGGCGGCATGGTCGTCAGCCGTCAGGCCGCCTGAGTCACCGCACCGCATCCCAGTACCTGCCCTGCACCATGGCCCGCAGGCTGCCGTGGTGCAGGATCAGCGTGTCCGGATCCGCGGGGACGGCGGCCTCTCCGAAGTACACCTGCCGGTAGGCGACGCGCAGCATGACGATCGCGTGCCGCAGGGCCGCGTACAGGGTGTAGAAGTCCATGTCCCGCGGGGTGTGGCCGGTCAGCCGGGCGTAGCGGGCCTCGACGTGGTCGCGGCGCAGGAACCCGGGCAGCCCCCGCTGTCCGGCGGCGGCCGTGAGATCCTGGAAGAAGCGGTGCAGGTAGACGGTCCAGCCGAGGTCCACCTCGCGCGGGGCCGGTGCCGCCATCTCCCAGTCGAGGACGGCGACGGGGTCGAAGCCGTCGTAGAGAACGTTCCCGATCCGGGCGTCGCCCCAGCAGAGGACCGGTGTGCCGGGCTCGCGCGGCCACAGGTCCGCCAGCCGGTCGAAGGCGGCCTCGATCAGGGGTGAGCGGGCGAGTCCGGCCACCACCCAGTCGTAGTAGCGCCGTTGGGACTCGACATGCCGGTCCAGCGCGTCGCCGCCCCCGGGGAGGGCCAGGAACTCCAGCTCGTCCAAGGGGACTTGGTCGTGCAGCCGGGCCAACAGGCCGACGGAGGCGGCTTCGAGGTGCTCTCGTTCGGCGTCGGTCGCCGCGTGCAGCCAGTTCCCCTCGTAGGTGTAGGGCATGACGTCGGGCGGGACGCGCCCCTCGACCCGCTCCATCACGAAGAAGGGCGCGCCGAGCGGTCCGGGGTCCTCCTCCAGCCACAGGACGCGGGGCACGGGCACGTCCGTGCGGTCGGCGACCAGCCGCATGGTGCGGTACTGGCGGGTGAGGTCGTAGGACGGGAAGACCGTGTACGCCGACGGGTCCGCCGCCAGCCTCAACGCGCAGGCATGCAGCGGCGGTTCGGGGTGCTCGATCTCGAAGAGCAGGGTCTCGCTCGACATGCCGTTGGAGGCGGGGACCGTGACGCCGACGGCCTTGGCGCCCGGGAGCCGGGTGTCCAGCCAGGCGGTCAGCCGGCGTGTGAGGTCCTCCGGGTCGCGCGTCGTGGTGCGTGGGCGCGGTTTCGCCGTCATCCCGGCCTCCTCCTTCAGGGCGCCACCGAGTCGAAGCCGGTGAAGCCGCTGGGATCGTGTCTGCCGAACGAGCCGTGCTCGAAGATGCCGTGGCCGATCTGTCCGTCGAGGCGGAAGCGGGCCGAGTGGTCGGTGACGCCGTAGGCCGCGCGCGGGTGCGGCGCGGTCAGGTCGTAGGTGCGGCGGTCCGTCCAGGCTCGGCCCTGCCAGGTGCCGTGCTGCCAGTCGTCGGCCGGCGGGTAGCCGGCGCCGACCGCGAGCGGCGAGGAGGCGAGGATCTCCACCTCCAGTTCCCGGGGTTTGCGCGGGTCGCCGAGGTGGACGACGGCACGCTCGGGGTGACGGGTGCCGGACCGGTAGGTGATCTCGGTGTTCGGCCAGCCGAGTTGGCGGTCGCGGTGGCCCGCGCGGACCAGCGTGGCGTCGTTCAGGGTGCGGTAGCCGTCGGCGTCCTCCTGGGTGACGACCATCAGGAAGCGGTCCTCGAAGCGGACGGGGCTCCAGATCCAGTGGAAGCCCTCGGTCGGGTGCTCCGCGGCGAGCCGCCCGCCGTCCTCCCCCGGGATCGGGCGGACGCCCCAGCTGCGGTCCCGGGTGCCGGTCCAGCCGGCCGGGTCGACGCGGTACTCCTCCCCGCCGGCCCGGATCACCCCGGAGACTCCCCCGGCCTGCACGAACCTGCGGCCCTCCAACGTCAGCCGGTCGCCCCGGCGCTGGAGGTGGTGCGGCTCCCACAGGGCCGGGAAGTCGGCGGTCCACGTGAGGTCGTAGCAGACGGAGTCGTCGCAGCGGAGACGGAAGCGCCGGAGCGGCTCCTCGACCTCGATGCGCAGCGGGCCGACCGCGAGCCGCATCCGGTCGTCGCCCAGGGCGTCCGCGGCGCGGACCGCGTGCAGGGTGTCCCCGGTGCGCAGGGTGGCGTAGGCGTCGATCACTCCGACGTTCGGGTAGACGCCGAGGCCGAGGATGAGCAGGGCGCGGCCGTCGTGGTCGAGGACGTGGAAGATGCAGCGGTCGTAGGCGTTCCGGTCCCCGGTGGCGACGTGCTTCATGGAGAGCGGGACCTGGTGCACGGGGTACTCGTCGAGCGGCACGGGACGGTCGTCGGCCATGGCAGGCCTCCCCGGAGGCTGGAGACGGTCCGGCTGACGGTACGTCAGAAAACGGGGAGAGACCAGATCCGGGAGCGGACGTCCACGAACTCACGCACGATTCGGGAGATCGGTGACCAGGGCGGCCGCCGCCGCGTTGGCCGGGCATGACGACCACCTACACCGCTCTCGGCCGTCAGAGCCGGATCTTCGTGCCTCCGCCCGTGGCGTCGCTTCCGCCGCCCCAGCCGCAGGATCCGCCCATCTACCGCGATCTGCTGCGGACCTGGGCCGACCGGGGCCGCGCCCTGCCGGGCCGCCACGACCCGGAGTGGGTCAGGCTGGCGGCGCCGACGGTCACACGCGGGCAGTTCAGCGAGTTCAGCGACTTTCCGGCCCCGCCACATGACGGGCGATGACCATCCGCTGGATCTGGTTGGTGCCCTCGACGATCTGCAGGACCTTGGCCTCGCGCATGTAGCGCTCGGCCGGGAAGTCCGCGGTGTAGCCGTAGCCGCCGAGTATCTGGACGGCGTCGGTGGTCACCTTCATCGCGGTGTCGGTGCAGTGCAGCTTGGCCATGGCGGCCTGCTTGGCGAACGGGCGGCCCGCGTCGCGCAGCCGGGCCGCCGCGAGGTAGAGGGCCCGGCCGGCCTCGATCTGGGTGGCCATGTCGGCGATCATGAAGCGCAGGCCCTGGAAGTCGGAGATGGGGTGGCCGAACTGCCGTCGCCCGGTGGCGTAGCCGACCGCCTCGTCCAGGGCCGCCTGGGCCACGCCGATCGCGCAGGCCGCGATGCCGAGCCGGCCGGAGTCCAGCGCCGAGAGGGCGATGGCGAAGCCCTGGCCCTCCTCGCCGAGGCGGCGGTCGTCGGAGACCCGGACGTCGTCGAAGTGGACCTGGGCGGTGGGCGAGCCCTTCATGCCCATCTTCTTCTCGGGCACCGCACCGCTGAGGCCCTCGGCGTCGCCGGGGACCAGGAAGGCGGTGATCCCGTGCGAGCCCTCGGCGCCGGTGCGGGCCATGACCGTGTAGAAGTCGGCGATGCCGCCGTGCGTGATCCAGGCCTTGGTGCCGTTGATCACCCAGGAGTCGCCGTCCCGGACGGCCCTGGTGCGCAGGGAGGCCGCGTCCGAACCGGAGGCCGGCTCGGAGAGGCAGTAGGCGCCGAGCAGTCCGCCGCCGAGCATCGCGGGCAGGTGCTCGACCTGCTGCTGCTTGGTGCCGTAGGCGGCGAGCGCGTAGCTCGCGAGGGTGTGCACGCTCACGCCGAGGCCGACGGTGAGACGGGCCGCGGCCAGCTCCTCCAGGACCTGGAGGTAGACCTCGTAGGGCTGGTCGCCGCCGCCGTACTCGGAGTCGTAGGGCAGGCCGAGCAGGCCTGACCCGGAGAGCAGGGTGAAGACCTCGCGCGGGAAGCGCCCGGTGTCCTCCTCCTCGGCCGCCTTGGGCTCGATCTCACGCCGGGCGATCTCGCGGACCAGCGCGAGCAGGTCTCTCGCCTCGTCCGTGGGCAGTTGACGCTCCACCGGCTGCGGGTCGCGGTCGGACATGGCGTCGGTCTCCTCCCTGTCGGGCAGCAGCGGTCACGGCCCGCGGGATAGGGGCTGCTCCGCCTGTCGTTCGAGTGCGGCCGAGGTCGGCGTTCCGGGTCTCGGAAGCTGCTGACCTGCGGCTGCGCAGTGAGTATGCCCGATCAGGGACCTCCCGTCACCAGTTAACGACCGCTTACTTCAGGAATTCCAGGACAACATCCGAAACCCGCGAAATTGGTCCGAACCATTGACCTGACTGGTCTAGTCCTCCTAAGGTTCATGACCAACGCTTTACCGCGTTCATGCCAATCGGCGCGCGTTCCCCTCTCCCCCAGGAGGAGACACCCGATGCACACCACTCACCGCTCCCGCTTCCGGGCGCTGCTCTCCGCGGCCTGTTGCGCCGTCCTCGGCGCCGGGCTGCTGGCCGGCGCGGGCACCGCGTCCGCGGCCGCCCCGTCCGCTCCCCAGGTGCAGGCCGGCTCCAAGGTCGTCGGCTACTTCACGGAATGGGGTACCTACGACCGCAAGTACCTGGTCAAGAACGTCGAGACCTCCGGCTCCGCCGCGAAGCTCACCCACATCAACTACGCCTTCGGCAACGTCACCGGCGGCAAGTGCGCGATGGGCGACTCGTACGCGGCGACCGACCGGACCTACACCGCAGCCGAGTCCGTGGACGGCGTCGCGGACACCTGGGACCAGCCGCTGCGCGGCAACTTCAACCAGCTGCTGAAGCTGAAGAAGAAGCACCCGAACCTCAGGATCCTCTGGTCCTTCGGCGGCTGGACCTGGTCCAGCGGCTTCGGCGAGGCCGCCAAGAACCCCACCGCCTTCGCCCAGTCCTGCTACGACCTGGTGAAGAACTCCAAGTGGGCGGGTGTCTTCGACGGCATCGACATCGACTGGGAGTACCCGAACGCCTGCGGCAACACCTGCGACACCAGCGGCCGGGACGCGTTCAGGAACGTGATGGCGGCCCTGCGCTCGAAGTTCGGGAGCAGCTCACTGGTCACGGCCGCGATCACCGCCGACGCCACCAGCGGCGGCAAGATCGACGCGGCGGACTACGCGGGTGCGGCGCAGTACGTCGACTGGTACAACCCGATGACGTACGACTACTTCGGCGCCTGGGCCTCGACCGGCCCGACGGCCCCGCACTCGCCGCTGAACTCCTACTCCGGCATCCCGACGGCGAACTACTACACCTCGGCGACCATCGCCAAGCTCAGGGGCCTCGGCATCCCGGCGGCCAAGCTGCTGCTCGGCATCGGCTTCTACGGCCGCGGCTGGACCGGCGTCACGCAGGCGGCCCCCGGAGGAACGGCGACCGGCCCGGCGGCGGGGACGTACGAACAGGGCATCGACGACTACAAGGTGCTCAAGACCAAGTGCCCGGCGACCGGCACGGTGGGCGGCACGGCGTACGCCAAGTGCGGCAGCGACTGGTGGAGTTACGACACCCCGGCGACCATCGCGACCAAGATGACCTACAAGAACCAGCAGGGCCTCGGCGGCACCTTCTTCTGGGAGCTGAGCGGCGACACCACCAACGGTGAGCTGATCAAGGCCATCAACTAGCCCCCTTCACGGGGGACCATGGGGCGGGGGGACCACGAGCCCTCCGCCCCTTCCGCGTCAGGTGTCCCGGCGGGCCGGGGCCGGGGCGCGGTAGGACGGGTCCAGTTCCTCGATGGCGCGCAGGGTGCCGCCGAGCGTCTTGACCAGCAGCTCGCACAGGGTTTCACGGGAGAGCACGGGCCGGTCGATCCAGTCGAGGGTGGCGCCCTCCACGCTGCACAGCCAGGCGAGCAGGCCGGTCCTGGCGAGCGGGGCGATGTCGGTGCGGCCGTAGGCACCCTCGGCGATGGTCGCGACGATCGCCTCGCGCACCCCGTCCCGGATGGCGTGCACCTCGGTGTCGAAGCCGACACCGCCGCTGACGATCGTGCGGTACGCGGCCTGGTGGTGCTCGGCGTAGCGCAGATAGCTGTCGATGGTCCGGTGGACGCGGTCCGCCTGGGGCAGCTCCAGGCCGCTCGCGGCATAGGTGACCAGGTCGGCGACGGAGTCCTGGATGATCGCCAGGTAGTAGCCGCGCTTGGACTGGAAGTAGTAGTAGATCAGCCCTTTGGCGACATGCGCCTGCTTGGCGATGTCGTCCATGGAGAGCGCGTCGTAGGAGGTGTCGGCGAACAACTTCCGCCCGATGGCGATGAGTTCAGCTCGACGAGCCACGGAACGCTCGGTGCCGCGCGCCCGGGGACGGGCGGCGGCACGCTGTTGACTGATATTCAATTTCGACCCTGGTCTCAACGGGCTGCGGGACATCCGCAGTATGTCAGGTCGGGTCGTGTGTCAGGTCACAGCAGACCGAGTTGGGTTACCAACATGGCGATGACCACGACAAGGGTCCAGCCCATGACGTGTTCCAGAACCTTCGGGCCGTCGTCCTTGGGTCCGCCGGTACGGGCGCGGGCGGCGGTGGCGGAGTGCGTGGTCATGACGTCCACCATTCCATTGATTGCGGCTTTTGCGGCGGAGAGCTTGGTCACAGGAAAGCGGCCCCCGGGGTGCCCGGAGGCCGCCGTCCTACCCGGTCAGCGCACTCCGACCGCCGCGAGCGCCTTGAGCTGGGCCGGGGTCGGAGCGGCCGGGAAGTACAGGTAGCAGACGCCCCCGGTGCCGGAGACGACCTTGCCGCTGGCGTTGTACCGCTTGGTCCGCAGCCAGATGTTCTCGAACTCCCGCCGCAGATAGACCCGTCGGACCGCGTCGTCGGTGGCCGAGAACGGGTCGTTGGCGATCACGTCGCCGTCCGCGGTGAAGCCGATCACGGTCATCAGGTGCCCGGAGGTGCCGTAACCGGCACCCGTCAGCTCGGCCGCCAGGAACGACTGTGACGTTATGGCCGGGATGCCGGCCGCGATCAGGGTCTCCAGGTCGGTGAGCGAGGCCAGTCGCGTTATCACGCCCTGGAGGTCCGGGTACGTCGACGCGTAGGCGGCGTTGAACGGCCAGTTGCCGCACCCGCCGTACTGGTAGTCGTAGGTGTAGCGGGCCGCGTGGCAGACCTGGGGGTCGGTGTACGACGGGTCGACCCAGGCCAGCTGTGCGGGGGTGGGGCGGCCGCCCCAGTACTCGACGATCATCTGCGAGGAGGTGGGGCTGCACCAGGCCTCGCCGCCGTTGTCGTACTCGGGGTACTGGCCCTTGTGGATCTCCTGGGAGTAGCGCGGGACCTTGAGCTCCTGGGCCAGGCCCGGGGTGGAGGCGGGGACGGTGAAGCGGTCCGGGATGTCGGAGGCCATGGCGCCGAGCCGCCAGACGGTCGGGGTGAGCTTGGTGCCGGGCTTGCGGTAGAGGGTCAGGCGCAGCTGGTACGAGGTGAGGCGCAGGCCCGTGGTGGCGTCGTCGACGGCGAAGGTGTCGGTCCAGATGGTGCTCTTGCCGTCCGTCTGGCCGTCCACCGAGGTCCGCTTGATGTCCTGGTCGCCGGCCGCCCAGCGGCCCATCACGTACCAGGGGGTCTCGGTGCCGTCGGAGTAGGTGCCGTGCAGCTCGACCTTGATCCAGGTGCCGGCCGGGGTGTCCGCGTTCCAGGAGGCGATGGTCTCGGTGGCGGGGATGGCCGGCTGGTGCACCGGGCCGGTCCAGGTGGCGTACTCCCAGCCGGCGGTGGTGCCGGTGTGGGGGTCGGTGTAGGAGGTGGTACCGGCCGGGGTGCCGATCACCACGCCGGGCCGGTCGCCGGCGACGGCGCCGACGCCCTTGACGGTGCCGGTCTTCCAGTCGCTGTAGGTCGTCCAGGAGCGGTAGTCGATGGGGCGGGTCCCGTCCCGGCCGTGGCCGGGACGGCCGGTGCCGGCCCGGCGGGTCTCGGTCCGGGCGGTCTCGTCGGCGTCGGTCTCCGGCGCGGCGACCGCGGGCACCGCGGGGACCACGCCCTGGGTCACGGCCGCCGCCGCGACGGTGGCGGCGGCTGCCAGAACGGTTCTGCGGGACGGCTGTTCGGCTCTGCTCATGGGTGGAGGACCCCCAGGTGTGCGCGTCACGGCTGATCCGGAGCAAGAGGCTGTGGGGCAACTATGGAGCAGGCGCCATGCCCCTGCCAGCACTTCCGCTCATGCCACGCCCACCAATATCGGTCTCGTCCACCGAAAGGGCCCCGGCGCGGTCGCCGGGGCCTCCTTCGGACCGTTCGGAAGAGCTCCGTCCGGACGGCTCAGATGAGATCCATCGCGGCGACCTCGTCGGGGCGGCCGTAGCTGACCGGGCCCTGGAAGCGGCGGCGGGCGGTGGCGAACCACCAGACCGTGGCCACGACCAGGACGGCGGCCAGCGCGATCGGCGCGTAGTTGAACGAGTCGACGGTGATCGGCGAGGCCTGCGGCAGCATGAACAGGACGCTGCTGAGCAGGATCCAGGTCACCGCCAGCCAGCCGACCGGGCTGCTCCAGCGGCCCAGGTTCCACGGCCCCGGCTGGAATTCGTCGCCCAGGCGCAACCGGAGGAACACCGGCACGGCGTAGGCGAGGAACAGGCCGACGACGTTGACGCTGACGATCGCGGTGAACGCCGTGTGCGACCACCAGCCCGGCACCACCAGGGCTACCGAGCAGGCCACCGCCAGCCAGACGGCCTTGACGGGGGTCCGGGTGCGGGGCGACACCGAGTGCCACAGCCGGGAGCCGGGCATGGCGCCGTCCCGGGAGAAGGCGAAGATCTGCCGGGTGTTGCTGGTGAGGTTGGCGAGGCCGCAGAAGAGCATCGCGCCGATGACGACGAGCAGCATCGCCTTGGCCCAGCCCATGCCGAGTCCGTCGATGAGGATCTGGACGGGCGGCGCGGAGGAGCTCGCCACCTTGGCGTAGTCGCCGATGCTGTACACCAGCGCGAGCATCAGGACCAGGCCGGTGATCGCCGAATAGCCGATGGACCGGATGATCCCTCTGGGGGCGTTGAGGGTCGCCTGGACGGTTTCCTCGGACATGTGGAAGCTGCCGTCGAAGCCGGTGAAGGTCCAGCTGGTGACCAGGAGCCCGAGCAGGCCGCCGTAAAGGCCGTTGGTGAAGCCGGTGTTGTTCACGAAATGCGTCACGAAGGACGCGGACTGATGGCGGTCCGGCATCACGATCAGTGTGCTCACGATCACCACGAGTCCGATCAGCAGCCACCAGACGGAAATCCGGTTCAGTACGGCGACGAGCTGCACGGTGTAGGTGTTGGCGAGCCCCTGGACGACGATGATCAGGGCCGTGATCAGGACCGTCTGGTGAGTGGTCGGCGTGTACGAGGGCCACTGGAGGGCGACGAAGGCCTGGATGAAGGTGGCGGCCGCATAGCCGGTGGCCGCGGTGCCGCCGATCTGGCCCACGAAGTTCAGCCAGCCCGTGTACCAGGACCAGGCGCCCTTGTGGCGTTTGGCGAGTTTACCGGCGGAGAAATACAGGGCACCGCTCGTCGGATAAGCGGAGGCGACTTCCGCCATCGCGGCGCCGATGCACAGGACCATCACACAGACGCCGATCCAGCCGAACACGAGAATGCGGGGGCCGCCCGCGTTCATACCGAATCCGAAGGACGAGAAAATACCGGAGAGAATATTGATGATGGTGAAGGAGATGGCGAAATTGTCGAAGGCCTGGAATCGGCGGGTGAGTTTCCGCGGATAACCCATCGCGTGCAGGGTCGCGTCGTCGTCGAGCGTGACGGGGTCCGCTGTGCGTTCTGACACGTGCCGACCTTTCTCTGGGGCTCTAGGAGGGGATGGGCAGGCCGCAGGCGCGGCGGGCCCGGGAGAGCTGGTCGGCCGGTTCGCCGAAGACGCTCCAGGGCATGCGTGAGGCGTACGGCCCCATGGCGGCGAAGACCGCCCGGGCCTCGAACTCGCACCGGGCCATGACCAGCGCATGCGCGAGGTAGGCCAGGTCGAGCACCGGGGTGAAGCGGTATCCGGCCACCGTGGGCAGCCAGTTGTGGTAGGTCGACAACGCGGTGCTGCGCCACTGGGGCTGTTCCCAGACCCGCTCGGCGAGCAGCTGGGTGGGGTTGTGGCTCTCCACCAGCGCGACCAGCGGCAGCACCCGCAGCGCCGAGCCTGCGGGGGCCCGCTGGGCGAGGAAGGCGGCGACGTCCCAGGCCGCGTTGACCGAGCCGCCGTACCGGGTGAAGAAGAAGGACAGGAAGCGGTGGTGGGCCTCGCGGTGCCAGGGGTCGAGGGCGAGGGTGTGTGCGAACAGCCGCCAGGGACCGGGCGGGGAGGTCAGCAGGCCGCCGGGGGCGGGGTCGTGCGGGCGGTGCAGCCGGGCCATGGCCAGCTTGGCGGCCCAGGGCGTGGGATCGGCGGGGTTCATGGCGCTGGCCCGGTCGCAGGCGGCGAGAGCGATCCGCTCCAGCGCCTCGGCGCGCTCGTCACGGGCGTCGGCCGCCCGGATCGCCCGCTGCACGGCCACCCGGGCCCACATCAGCGTGGACTCGGGGCCCGGTTCCTCGGCCAGCCACCGCTCCACCAGGTCGGTGCCGGCCGCCTCGGAGGCGAGGACCAGGGAGCGGTGGGCGCGCAGGGCGAAGTCGGCACGCGTCTCGGCCAGCGCCTCACGGGCACTCAGATATCTTCCGGCGCGCACGTCCACACATACGCTCGCGAGCAAGCGGTCGTCGGCCGCCGGATGCCATACGTACTGCCCTTCGAATAACTCCGCGGCCATCTTCCCCTGTCCGTCCCCGTTCGACGCGTGCACGCTGAAGGCACCCTACTCAGGGCCGGGCACACCGGAAACACGCGAGATCGACATATCGGTCAGCCGGTCGGAAATATCAATGGGGGCGGTGGAGAACGGCCGGAAATTAGTTCAAGTCGCGACTTCCCCGGGGCCGCAAACGCCCGCTATGCGCCGCACTACTAGAATGTTTCCGGAAAACACCCCCGCACCGCAGCACACCTGGGAACAGCCATTCACCACCTCGCCTCCGCACTCCGGGCCCTGCCGCCCTCCTGCGGGCCGGTCCGCCTCGTCGGCGTCGACGGGCACGCCGGGTCCGGAAAGACCACGTTCGCCGGACAGTTGGCCACCGCGCTGGGCGGGGCGCCGGTGCTGCACCTCGACGACATCGCCAGCCACGAGGAGCTGTTCGCGTGGACCGGCCGCCTGCTGGCCCAGGTGATCGAGCCACTCGGCCGCGGCGGGACGGCGCACTACTCCCCTTACGACTGGCGCACCCGCCGCTTCGGCCCGCCCCGCCCGCTGCCGCCGGCCCCGGTGATCCTCGTCGAGGGCGTCGGTGCCGGCCGCCGGGCACTGCGCCCCTTTCTGGCGCGGCTGCTGTGGATGGAGCTGCCGCACGAGGAGTCCTGGACGCGGGGCAGGGCGCGGGACGGCGCGGAACAAAGGGACTTCTGGGCCGAGTGGGTCAGGGCGGAACGCGAACACTTTTCCGAGGACCCTTCGAGGCCCTACGCCGACCTTCTGGTGACACAGTCACAGAAGGGATATGAGGTGCTGTCGGGGCCTGCGAAGACAGTTGGACCGGACCAGGATGTCACCCACCGTGACGGACCGTCCGCTGTGTGCTGAACTTGTGAAGACGCGCCTCCAAGAAGTTGCCCGAGTACCTCAACTCGGCTTGACCCGGGGGCCGTACAGGACTTACGTTCTGAATGTGCGGCCATTGGCAGCCGCCCTGCAGACGCGAAGCCCCCGGTTGTTCCCCCGTGATCGGGGGCTTCGTTCTGCCCTTTACCCCTTTTGTGTGCGCCGCGTGCACCCTTCCGCTCACCCTCGGTCACCAAGCCCTGTGCGCCCTCTCTGCCCCCACCTCGCCAAACGGCCTGTGCGGCACCCTTCGGCGGGCGGTGGAACCGCAGGTACGATGCCCTCGGTGCGACCTTCGAACGGCTGCTTCGCGCACCTGCAACTCCGGTCCGCGGCACAGCGGTTCGACCAACGGCGGCCATCGGGGGGAGCCCGGGGGCCAACCACGGGGGCACGGTTTGTGGGGGACGTGATGGATTTCGGCACGCAGGGCCCCGAGGCCCCGGCCGACCTCGCCTGGCTGCGAGGCGTGGACGCCTACACGATGGGCGCCTATCCGCAGGCGGAGGAGGAGTTCCGCACTGCGGTGCGGATGGATCCCGGGATGGCCGACGGCTGGCTCGGACTGCACGCGCTGCGCGTCGACACGACGACCGCGCTGCTGCGGATGTTCCGGCACCGGGACCGCTTCGGCGAACAGCGCGGCCGACATCGCCGCACGCTGAACTCCTGGTACTGGCTGGGCTGGTGGGTGCAGCCGGTACTGGAGAGCCCGCGCGATCTCCTCCTCGCCCACGCCTCGCACTGGCTGGACGGCAGGCACGTCCCGGAGCTCGACCGGGCCCTCGCCGGGCTCCCGCCGGTGGACGCCGACCCCCAGGTCCGCTTCCTGCACGCCTGCCGGGCCTACCTGGTCAAGGACTGGGAGCAGCTGGTACGGCACACCGACCCGCTTCTCGACGACCCCATGCTTGGCATCGAGGCGGGCCTGTTCGGCGGCATGGCCCGGGTCCGCCTCGAAATGTACGGCCAGGCCGAACCGCTGCTCTCCGCGGCGCTGATGCGGTGCCGCAGCGAGCAGCCGCAGCGCAAGGAGCTGCGCTACTGGCTGGCGCGGGCGCACGAGGGCACCGGCCGCAGCGCCGCCGCGCTCCCCCTCTACCGGGCCGTGCACCGCGTCGACCCCGCCTTCATGGACACCTCCGCACGGCTGGCCGCGATAGCCGAGGGCGACGGGTACGACGACACTGCCGACTTCGCGGCGATCACCCTCACCGGCGCCGGGCAGGACGTCGTGGACGGGCCCGACATGCTCGACCCGCTCTTCGGCACCGAGGGGCGGGATCTGCGGTTCGGGGAACCGGAGCCGCCGGCCGGGGCGATGCCGTCGGTGATCGACCCGGCGGTGCGCGAGAAGGTCGTGCCGTCGCCTCCGCTGCCGGCCGGGCCGACCGACCCCGCGTTACTAGAGGAGGCGCTCGCCGAACTGGAGCGCATGGTCGGCCTGGAACCCGTGAAACGGCAGGTCAAGGCGCTGTCCGCGCAGTTGAACATGGCCCGGTTGCGGGCCGGTCAGGGGCTGCCGGTGCAGCCGCCGAAACGCCACTTCGTCTTCTCCGGGCCGTCGGGCACCGGGAAGACCACCGTCGCCCGCATCCTGGGCCGGGTGTTCTACGCGCTGGGGCTGCTGGGCGGCGACCACCTGGTGGAGGCGCAGAGGGCCGACCTGGTCGGTGAGTACCTGGGCCAGACCGCCGTGAAGGCGAACGAGCTGATCGACTCCGCGATCGGCGGGGTGCTGTTCGTCGACGAGGCCTACTCCCTCTCCAACTCCGGCTACGGCAAGGGGGACGCGTACGGCGACGAGGCACTGCAGGTGCTGCTGAAGCGGGCCGAGGACAACCGCGACCACCTGGTGGTGATCCTGGCCGGCTACCCCGAGGGCATGGACCGGCTGCTGGCCGCCAACCCGGGGCTGTCCTCGCGCTTCACGACCCGGGTGGACTTTCCCTCCTACCGCCCCCTCGAACTGACCTCGATCGGCGAGGTGCTCGCCGCCGAGAACGGGGACGCGTGGGACGAGGAGGCGCTGGACGAGCTGCGGTCGATCGCCGGGCACGTGGTGGACCAGGGCTGGATCGACGAGCTGGGCAACGGACGGTTCCTGCGGACGCTGTACGAGAAGAGCTGTGCGTACCGGGATCTGCGGCTGTCCGCGTATCCGGGGGTGCTGTCGCGGGACGACCTGGCGACGCTGCGGCTGCCGGACCTGATGCAGGCGTACGGGGAAGTGCTGTCGGGGAGGGGGCCGCAGGATCCGGCGGCCGGTATGTAGGTGCGGGTGGGCTGGGGCCGGGGGGTGGGGACGCTCACCGGCGCTGGCAGGGTGCCTCCCCCAGCCTTCGGCCGGGGGGACCCCCAGCGCCCACCCGTGCCGCCCTGCGGCACGCCTGCCCGCAGCTATGACGTGCCCCGTAAGGGGCGCGGGGAACTGCGCGACCAGCCCCCACGCACCCGCAGCCGAACTACGACCTCACCCGGCCATGACCTCCTCCGGCTCCCCGCTCGCCCTCGGCTCCGGAGTTCTCGGCGGTGTTGTCGGCCGATCCCGGTGTGCCGGGTCTGTCACCTCGCCGACGAGCAGCTCCAGGACGTCCTCCAGCGCCGCCAGCCCCAGCACCCTGCCGTTCGCGTCGGCCACCTGGGCCAGGTGGGTCGCCGCCCGGCGCATCACGGTCAGCGCGTCGTCCAGGGGCAGCTCGGCCCGGAGCGTCGTCATCGGGCGCCATATCTGCTGCGGCACCGCACGGTCGGAGTCCTCCAGGTCCAGGACGTCCTTCACATGGACGTAGCCCATGAAGGCGCCGGACTCGGCCGCGACCGGGAAGCGGGAGTAGCCGGTGCGCGCGGTGAGCTCGACGATCTGGCCCGGGGTGACCGACGGCGGCACCGTGATCAGGGACTCGCGGCGCAGGAGCACGTCCGTCACCGGGCGGGAGCCCAGTTCCAGCGCGTCCTCCAGGCGCTCCCGCTCCTCGGGGTCGAGGAGACCCGCCTGGCCGGAGTCCTCCAGGAGCCGGTTGAGCTGCTCACTGGTGACGACGGCCTCGACCTCGTCCTTCGGCTCCACTCGGAAGAGCTTCAGGATGCCCTGGGCGCAGGCGCCGAGCGCGACCGTGATCGGCCGGCACACGCGGGCGAACGCCACCAGGCCTGGGCTCAGCCACAGCGCCGCCTTCTCCGGCGCCGCCATCGCGAGGTTCTTCGGCACCATCTCGCCGATGACCAGGTGGAAGAAGACGACCGCGGCGAGCGCGAGCACATAGCCCAGCGGGTGGATCATGCCGTCGGGCAGGTGGACGGCCTCGAACAGCGGCTCCAGCAGGTGGGCCACCGTCGGTTCGGCCACCGCGCCCAGCGTCAGCGAGCAGACGGTGATGCCGAACTGGGCCGCGGCCATCATCTGCGGGAGGCGTTCCAGGCCGTAGAGGACCTGGCGGGCCCGGGCCGTGCCGAGCGGTTCGATCTGGCTGCGGCGGACGGAGACGAGGGCGAACTCGGCGCCGACGAAGAAGCCGTTGGCCAGTACCAGCAGCGCGGCGAAGACCAGTTGGAGGACGCTCATCGGGCGGCCTCCGCGACGGCGGGGGCGGTGCGGACCAGGCGGACCCGTTCCGCGCGGTAGTGGCCGACCCTGCGGACAGACAGCCGCCAGCCGGGCAGCTCCGCCCGGTCGCCCGGCGCCGGGATCCGGCCGAGCAGGTCGGCGACCAGGCCGGCGACCGTCTCGTACGGGCCCTCGGGCACGTCGAGGCCTATCCGCTGGAGGATGTCGACACGGACGCTGCCGTCGACGTCCCAGGCGGGCTTGCCGTCCTGGGCGGGGGCGGCGGCGAGTTCCGGTGCGTCCGGGCTGTCGTGCTCGTCGCGGACCTCGCCGACGAGTTCCTCGACGATGTCCTCCAGGGTGACCACGCCGGCCGTGCCGCCGTACTCGTCGACGACGACCGCGATGGGCTGCTCGGAGCGCAGCCGGGCCAGGAGCGGCTGGACCGGGAGGGTCTCGGGGACCAGCAGGGCCTTGCGGGCGATGCGGCCGACCGGGGTGCGCAGCCGGTCGTGGACCGAGACGGCCAGCGCGTCCTTGAGGTGGGCCATGCCGACGATCTCGTCGATCTTCTCCCGGTAGACCGGGAAGCGGGACAGTCCGGTGGCCCGGGTGAGGTTGACGACGTCCTCGGCGGTCGCCGTGTCCTGGAGCGCGCTGACCTTCACCCGGGGGGTCATGACGTGCTGGGCGGTCAGCTCGCCCAGGGACAGGGTGCGGACGAACAGGTCGGCCGTGTCCTGTTCCAGCGCGCCGGCCTGGGCGGAGTGCCGGGCCAGGGAGACCAGTTCGCCGGGGGTGCGGGCGGACGCCAGCTCCTCGGCGGGTTCGACGCCGAGGGCGCGGACGAGCCGGTTGGCGACCGTGTTCAGGGCGGCGATGACCGGGCGGAACAGGCGGGAGAAGCGGGCCTGCGGGCCGGCGACGACGCGCGCGACCTGGAGGGGCTTGGACACCGCCCAGTTCTTGGGCACGAGTTCGCCGATCACCATCTGGATCGCCGAGGCGAGCAGCATGCCGACCACGACGGCGATGCCGGAGACGGCGCCGTCGGGGAGGCCGGTCGCGGTGAGCGGGCCGTGCAGCAGCTCGGCCAGTGCCGGTTCGGCGAGCATGCCGACGACCAGGGAGGTGATGGTGATGCCGAGCTGGGTGCCGGAGAGCTGGAAGGACAGCTCCTTCAGCGACTCGACGACCGTACGGGCGCGCTTGTCGCCGTCGGCGGCGGCCTTCTCGGCCTCGGGCCGCTCCACGGTCACCAGGCCGAACTCGGCGGCGACGAAGAAGCCGTTGGCGAGGATGAGCAGGAACGCGGCTGCCAGGAGCAGCAGGGGGGTGGTCATGATGCCGCCGCCTCCGAAGCTTCGCGGACTCCGGGAAGGCGGTCCGCGGTATGTCGGGAGGGGGCGGCGCAGGTACTACAGGACGATCCGTCCATCGCCGGAGAGGGTCACTCCTCGGGTAGCAGGAACCCCTGTGCGCCGGGCGCGCGACAGGGGTGGAGGCGGGACGTGAAAAGCCTCCGCCAACAGATTAATCAAGACAGGGGCCGCTGCGGCAGGGGCGACGGCCCGGAGACGGCCCCGAAGTTGCGTGATTTCAGCCCTGATGCTGTTCGGGGTCGTGGCTCGTGCGGGCCTCGGCGAGGGCGCGCAGGGCCCTGGCGTCGGCGATGGCGTGCTGCTTGGCGATGCCCGGCTGGATGCCGAGGGCGGGCAGGCTGGTGCCGTCGCTGAGGTTGAGGAACACCCACGGGTCACCCGGGCGGAGGTTCACCTGGAGGATCTCCGCCCACGCCAGGCGCCGTTTGCCGGCGATGTTCACGACGGTGACCCCGGACTCGTCGGCGACCACCTTCACCCGGGCCAGCTGGGCCAGCACCCAGAAGATCAGCGCACCGGTGACGACGAAGCTGAGCTTCTCCCCCGGGCCCAGCTGCTCCAGGAGCAGGGCGACCCCGGATATGGTGACGAAGATCGCGACACCTGCGGTGAGCAGGATCACGCGGGTGAGGCCCGGCCGGAAGGTGACGGGCAGCGAAGGAAGCTCGGACATATCGCGCGGGCCCTCAGAGGCGGCAGGCGTGGATGGCCGTGGTCAGGATGGCGCGGGCGCCGATGTCGTACAGGTCGTCCATGATCCGCTGGGCGTCCTTGGTGGGGACCATGGCGCGGACGGCGACCCAGCCCTCGTTGTGCAGCGGGGAGACGGTCGGCGACTCCAGGCCGGGGGTGAGGGCGACGGCCTTCTCCAGCTGCTCGACGCGACAGTCGTAGTCCATCATCACGTAGGTCCGGGCGACCAGGACGCCCTGGAGGCGGCGCAGGAACTGCTGGACCTTGGGCTCCTCGGCGTCGGCGCCGGTGCGGCGGACGACGATCGCCTCGGACTTCATGATCGGCTCGCCGAAGACCTCAAGGCCGGCGTTGCGCAGGCTGGTGCCGGTCTCGACGACGTCGGCGATGACCTCGGCGACGCCCAGTTCGATGGCGGTCTCGACGGCGCCGTCCAGGTGGACGACGGAGGCGTCGACGCCGTTGTCGGCGAGGTGCCCCGCGACGATCCCCTCGTAGGAGGTGGCGACCGTCTTGCCCTTCAGGTCCGCCAGGCCGGTCGCCTCGCCGGGCTTGGCGGCGAAGCGGAAGGTGGAGCGGGCGAAGCCGAGCGGGAGGATCTCCTCGGCGTTGGCGCCGGAGTCGACGAGCAGGTCGCGGCCGGTGATGCCGATGTCGAGACGGCCGGAGGAGACGTAGATCGCGATGTCGCGGGGACGGAGGTAGAAGAACTCGACGTCGTTGACCGGGTCGACGATGCGGAGTTCCTTGGACTCCCGGCGCTGCCGGTAGCCGGCCTCATGCAGCATGTCCGCCGCAGGTCCTGACAGGGAACCCTTGTTGGGGACGGCGATGCGCAGCATGAGGTCGGCTTCCTTCGCTTCGAAAGGGGTTCGAAAAGGGATGTCTGAAAGGGGTTCTTACAGGTGGGCGTAGACGTCGTCCAGCGAGATGCCGCGGGCGACCATCATCACCTGGACGTGGTAGAGCAGCTGCGAGATCTCCTCGGCGGCCGCTTCCTTGCCCTCGTACTCGGCGGCCATCCAGACCTCGGCGGCCTCCTCGACGACCTTCTTGCCGATGGCATGGACGCCCTTGCCGACCAGCTCGGCGGTGCGGGAGGTGGCGGGGTCGCCGTGGGCGGCCTTGTGCTGGAGCTCGGTGAAGAGCTCCTCGAAAGTCTTGTTGGACATGGTGAGCGCCAGACTACGCCAATCGCCGCGTCGCTCAGTGCCAGGGTTCAGATACTGAGCGGAGGGTGGCCGCCGTGGCCACCGCCGCCGTCACCGCCTCGTGGCCCTTGTCCTCGTTGGAGCCTGCGAGACCGGCGCGGTCCAGGGCCTGCGCCTCGTCGTCGCAGGTGAGCACGCCGAAGCCGACCGGGACTCCGGTCTCGACGGTGACCTGGGTGAGGCCCTGGGTGACGCCCTGGCACACGTACTCGAAGTGCGGGGTGCCGCCGCGGATGACGACGCCGAGGGCGACGATCGCGTCGTAGCCGCGCCCGGCGAGGACCTTCGCGGTGACCGGGAGCTCCCAGCTGCCGGGGACCCGGAGCAGGGTCGGCTCGTCGATCCCCAGGTCGCGCAGGGCGCGCAGGGCGCCGTCCACCAGTCCGTCCATCACCTTCTCGTGCCACTGGGACGCGATGACGGCGACCCGCAGGTCGCTGACATTGCGTACGGACAGTTCAGGTGCACCCTTGCCGCTCACGTCTCTCCTCAGTGCTGTTTCTCTACCGGTGGCCGTCAGGTGGCCACGGTCTACTGGTTGGCGCAGGTGGACATCGCGGGTGGCGTGTCCAGCCAGGGCAGGTCGTGGCCCATCCGGTCCCGCTTGGTGCGCAGGTAGCGGAGGTTGTGCTCGCCCGCCTGTACGGGCATCGGCTCGCGCCCGCTGATCTTGAGCCCGTGGTTCAGCAGCGCGTCGCTCTTGTCGGGGTTGTTGGTCATCAGGCGGACGCTGCGCACCCCGAGGTCGGTCAGGATCTGGGCGCCGGCGCCGTAGTCGCGGGCGTCGGCGGGCAGGCCGAGTTCGAGGTTGGCGTCGAGGGTGTCGCGGCCGCGCTCCTGGAGTTCGTACGCGCGCAGCTTGGACAGCAGCCCGATACCCCGCCCCTCGTGTCCGCGCAGGTAGACGACGATGCCCCGGCCCTCGTCCTGGATGCGGTCCAGGGCGGCGTCGAGCTGGGGTCCGCAGTCGCAGCGGGCGGAGCCGAAGACGTCCCCGGTGAGGCACTCGGAGTGGACGCGGACCAGGACGTCCTCGCCGTCGCCGATCTCGCCGTGGACGAGGGCGACATGCTCGATGCCGTCGGTGGTGGAGCGGTAGCCGTACGCCGTGAACGTGCCGTGCTTGGTGGGCAGGTTGACCTCGGCCTCGCGGCGGACGGTCGGCTCGGCGGCCCGGCGGTAGGTGACCAGGTCCGCGATGGAGATGATCGTCAGGCCGTGCTTGCGGGCGAACGGGATCAGCTCCGGGAGGCGGAGCATCCGGCCGTCCTCGCCGGCGATCTCCACGATGGCGCCGGCCGGGCGCAGGCCCGCGAGGCGGGCGAGGTCGACGGCGGCCTCGGTGTGGCCGTTGCGGGTCAGGACACCGCCGGGCCGGGCGCGCAGCGGGAAGACATGGCCGGGGCGGACGAGGTCCGTCGGCTCGGCCTGGCCGCTCGCCAGCAGCCGGAGCGTGGTGGCGCGGTCGGCGGCCGAGATGCCGGTGGTGACGCCGTGCGCGCCGGAGGCGTCCACGGAGACGGTGAACGCGGTCTTCATCGACTCGGTGTTGTCACCGACCATCTGCGGCAGCTGGAGCCGGTCCAGTTCCTCGCCCTCCATGGGGGCGCAGATCAGGCCGCGGCACTCGCTCATCATGAAGGCGACGATCTCGGGGGTGACCTTCTCGGCGGCGATGACGAGGTCGCCCTCGTTCTCGCGGTCCTCGTCGTCGACGACCACGATGGGGCGGCCGGCCGCGATGTCGGCGATGGCCTGCTCGACCGGGTCGAGCGTGAGGTCCTCGACGCCGTCGGTGCTGTACAGGATCGGTGCCGCGGTCATGCGGGTGCTCCTTCCAGAGCGGGCCGCGTGCCCTGGCGGGAGCGCAGCCACCAGTCGCGCAGGCCCCACAGGACGAGCGCGCCGTAGATGACGTAGACGAAGCCGGAGAAGGCGTAGCCGTTGGTGAAGTTGAGGGGGACGCCGACCGCGTCGACCAGGAGCCAGGCGATCCAGAACTCGACCATGCCGCGGGCCTGGGCGTACATGGCGACGACGGTGCCGACGAAGATGTAGGCGTCCGGCCAGGGGTCCCAGGACAGGGACGGGTAGGCCTTGAAGAGCAGGGCGACGGCGACCGTGCCGACGGCCGCGGCGGCGACCATCGCGCCGCGCTCCTGCCAGGTGGCGAAGCGCGGGACGATGTGACCGTCACCGCCGTCCTCGGTCCGGCCCTTGTCGCGGTTCCACTGCCACCAGCCGTACAGCGCGACGACCATGACGACGACCTGCTTGCCGGCGCTGCCGGTGAGGTGGCCGAAGAAGGCGCCGAAGAGGATCAGGCCGGAGGCGAACTGCACCGGCCAGCTCCACAGGTTGCGGCGCCAGCCGAGGGCGAGGGCGGCCAGGCCGAGGATGTTGCCGATCATGTCCGACCAGAGGATGTGCTGGCCGAACAGGACGAAGGCCTCGGAGTTCAGCCAGTTCACCGGCCTGCTCCCTGCGTGTTCGCGAGCAGGCGCTCCACGTACTTGGCGACGATGTCGACCTCGAGGTTGACCGGGTCGCCGGGCTGCTTGCGGCCGAGCGTGGTCAGGTCGAGGGTGGTGGGGATGAGGCTGACGGTGAAGTAGTCGGAGCCGGCCTCGACGACGGTGAGGCTGATGCCGTCCACCGTGATCGAGCCCTTCTCGACGACGTACCGCGCGAGGTCGGCCGGGAGCGAGACCTTGACGATCTCCCAGTTCTCGGAGGGCGTGCGCGCCAGCACCTGACCGGTGCCGTCGACGTGGCCCTGCACGATGTGGCCGCCGAGGCGGGAGCCGACCGCGGTGGGGCGTTCGAGGTTGACGCGGGAGCCGACGTCCAGGGCGCCGAGCGAGGAACGCTTGAGGGTCTCCGCCATGACGTCGGCGGTGAACTCGTCGCCCTCGTGCTCCACGACGGTCAGACAGACGCCGTTCACGGCGATGGAGTCGCCGTGCTGCGCACCCTCGGTCACTACGGGGCCACGGAGCCGGAAACGGGACGCGTCGCCGAGGTTCTCGACGGCGGTGACCTCACCCAGCTCTTCGACGATTCCGGTGAACACTTCCCGGGTCCTCCTGCCTCAATAGGGCACGGACTCCGGGGCCTGTCGACGGACGACAGAATGTACGGACAAGCACACCGAGGGCGACGCCGACAAGGCCCCGTCCGCGAGGGACGAGACCAGATACGGCGGCGCGCACACGTACATGCTCGCCCGCCGCGCACTGCCTCCCATCCGGACTTTAACCGTCGGTCCAGGAATTTCACCTGGTCAACCGGCCGCTGGAAGCGGACGGGTCGCGGACTGTAACCGCCGGTTCGGACTTTCACCGACCCCGGAGTGCGCTGCTTCTGGTACACGGCCAGTTTGCCACGCCCGATCGTGGTCCATGCAGGGGAACCATGTGGGGTGCCTCACAGCTCATGCCGCTGGACTTCCCGGACCGACTGCCGTGTGCACAACTGGGCCTCGGACCAGGACTCTTGACTTTGAGTCACACCTATTGACCCTACTGGTCTAGTCCTTTTAGGGTTTCGGGCGGGCCCGGTGGCGGTGACGACGGCCCTTGCCCGTCGCCGGGTCCGCCCAACCCGGGCGGCCCGTCCCGGCGCGCAGCGCGGGATCAGCGGTCCGGCGCCGCGAAGAGTTCGTCCTGGGCGCGCTCGCGAGCGGTGAGCAGAGCGCCGCGCAGGACGGCCGCGCCGCCCAGGGTGCCTGCCCGTACCTCGGTGGCCAGCGGGGACATACGGCGGAGCCGCGCCTCGACCCGGGTGGCGAGCGCCGCGCCCCCGGCGGGGCCGATCTCGCCGCCGAGGACCACACAGCCGGGGTCCAGGACGGCGACGACGGCGGCGACGCCCACGGCGATGCGGTCGGCGAGGGCGTCGAGGAATCGGCCGTGTGCCGGGTGCGGTCGAGGGTCGGGCGCGGCGCCATCGTGGCTGGTCGCGCAGTTCCCCGCGCCCCTTCGGGGCGCGATCGGGTCGCCGTCCGCTGTCATGCGTGCCGCCTCCTCGACCATGCGGTCGGCGGAAAGGTCTCCCGACCCCACTCCGTACTCCCGTGCCAGTTCCACGATCGCCGCCGCGCCCACCAGCGAGTGGTAGCCGCCGGAGCAGTCCGTAGCCGTGGGCAGGCCGGTCGTGCCCGGTACCGGCAGGAAGCCGATCTCGCCGGTGCCGCCCGAGGCGCCCCGGCGCAGGCTGCCGTCCAGGACGACGGCGGCGCCGCAGCCGTCGCCCAGCCAGAGCAGGACGAAGGTGTCGCGGTCCCGGGCGGCACCCTCCCGCTGCTCGGCGAGGGCGGCCAGGTTGGTCTCGTTCTCGACACCGACCCGGGCCTGCGGGAAGCGTTCCTGGAGGGCGGCGACCAGCCGGCGGTGCCAGGTGGGCAGGCCGGCCGAGTCGCGGAGCTCACCGGTGGCCGGATCGATGAGCCCGGGCGCCCCGATGCCCACGGTGTGCAGTTGCCCCGCGTCCCCGGACGCCCCCGCCTCCTTGACCGCGCGCTCCACCAGCTCCACCGCCCGCTCCACGGCCGCCGCCTCCCCCGCCTCCGGCGCCACCGGCACCGACCCGTCGGCCAGCACCCGCCCCACCAGGTCGGAGACCAGCACCGAGACGCTGTCGGTACGCACGTCGAGGGCGGCCAGACAGGCGCGGTCGGCGACGATGCCGTACAGCCGGGCGTTCGGCCCCCGGCGCTGCTCGCCCGACTCGCCGACCACCGTGATCAGGCCGGAGGCGGCGAGCCGTTCGACGAGGTCGGCGACGGTCGGCCGGGAGAGCCCGGTCAGCTGTTTCAACTGCCCTGCCGTCAGCGGGCCTTCCTGCTGGAGCAGGCTCAGCGCGAGCCGGTCGTTGATGGCCCGGGCGGTGCTCGGTGATGCGGGCATGACGGGCATCCTCCCAGATCCGGATGGCCCAGGACGGCCACATGACTCTCTATCTATCAGGCAGGGTCCCTGATAGTTTACGGCGGACAGCGGGGCGGTATCCGGCCGGGGAGGGGCAGGACCATGAGAGACATGGGTTACGAGCAGCACGGGGTGAAGCGCGCGCGGTACGCCGTCGCGGCCGTGTTCACCGTGCACGGTGCCGTCACCGGCTCGTTCGCGACCCGGGTGCCATGGGTCCAGGACCATGCCTCGCTCAGCGCCGGACAGCTGGGTTTCGCCCTCGCGTTCACGGCGTTCGGCGCCTCGTGCTCGATGCCGCTGGCCGGCCGGATCAGCCACCGCTTCGGGAGCCGTACGGCGCTGCGCGGGCTGATCGCGATGTGGACGCTGGCGCTGGTCCTGCCGTCGCTCGCCACCAACCTGTATCTGCTGTGCCTGGCGATGTTCGTGTACGGCGCCAGCGCTGGCATGGCGGACGTGGTGATGAACGCGCTCGGCGTGGAGATCGAGCGGCTGCTCGACAGGTCGATCATGTCGGGGCTGCACGGCATGTGGAGCGCGGGCACCCTGATCGGCTCGGCCGCGGGCACTCTCGCCGCGCATCTGGGCACGGACGCGCGCGTGCACTTCGCCCTGGCGGCGGCCGTCCTCACGGTGCTCGGCGTGCTGGCGGCCGGCTTCGTCCTGGACGTCCGGGCCGGCGAGGACGAGGAGCCGCCGCCCCGGTTCACGCTGCCGCCCCGGTCGGCGCTGCTGATCGGCACGGTGGGCTTCTGCGCGGTGTTCGCGGAGGGGGCGAGCCTGGACTGGTCGGCGGTGTTCCTGCGGGACCGGATGGACAGCTCGGCCGGGCTCGCGGCGGCCACCACCACCGGGTTCATGCTGGCCATGGCGGTGGCCCGGATCAGCGGGGACGCGGTGGTGAACCGCTTCGGCGCGGTCCGCACCGTGCGCGCCGGGGGTGTGCTGGCAGCGTTCGGCGGGCTGCTGGTGGTCCTCGCCGGGCAGCCGGCGGTGGCGATGACCGGGTTCGCGCTGATGGGCCTCGGTATCGCGGTCGTCGTACCGCTGTGCTTCGCGGCGGCCGGGCACGCCGGGCCGAACCCGAGCCAGGCGATAGCGGGCGTGGCGACGATCACCTACACCTCGGGCCTGATCGCGCCCAGCCTGATCGGCGGAATCGCCCAGGCGACCAGTCTGGTGGTGTCGTTCTGCCTGGTCACGGTGTTGGCACTGGGGCTGGTGGCGTTCGCGGGCGTGCTGCGCGCCGGGGCGCGGGGCGGTCGTTCGGAGGTCAGCCCGCAGACCGCAGCAGTTCCCGACCCACGGCCCTGAACGCCTCGCTCCACGGCGCGGGGCGCAGGGTGGCCGGGTCCAGCCGGACGAGCACCCGGGTGCCCTGCGCGTAGGTGGTCGCGCCGTCCGGCGAGCAGAAGCGGAAGCCGTAGGTCAGGCCGGTGCCACCGAGCCGTTCCAGCCACAGGTGGACGGCGTAGGTGCCCGACCTGGTGACCGGCGCCTCGTAGCTGATCAGCAGCTCCTTGACCACGTTGCAGGCATCCCCGGCGGTGGCCCAGTCGCCGTCGAAGCGGACGCCGTGCTCCTGCCAGAACTCGGTCCAGGCGCGCTCCACCAGCAGCGGGTAACGGGCGTTGTGCAGCATCCCGAGCGCGTCGAGGTCGTCGAAGTGGACGCTGACCGGCAGCAGCCGGCCGTGGGAGAGGGCGGGTGCGGGCAGGGCTTCGGCGGTCACGGGTGGGGCTCCTGAGCACTGGACGAAGCGGTGGGGACACTCCATCCTAAGCGGACGCTCAGGAGCCCCGGCCTTTAAGGGGCCGGTCAGCCCGCGATCGAGTCCAGCTGCTCGGCGGCCGGCCGCAGCGCCCAGAGGTCACCGCCGGGCGGCGTCTCGAGCCGCCGTACCGCCTGCTGGGCCGCCTTGTCGCCGGCGTCGGCCGCCGCGTGCACGACGTCGCTCGCCGCGTAGCGGTGGAACTCCAGCTCCGGATACGGCCAGGCGGCGGCGCCGGTCGCGGCCGGCAACAGGTAGTCCACGGCCTTGGACAGGCTCTGCCCGTCCGGCCCCTGGTAGGTCCACAGGTTCACGCCGACGTGCCGGCCGATGGCCGCGAGCCGGGTGTAGGCGACCAGGTCGAAGGTCGAGTAGTGCCAGCTCCTGGTGCGGGCCAGCTCCTGCGGCTGGCTGCCGTCCGCCGCGATCTGCGGGTCGATCCGCTTCGCACGCGCGTCCAGCACGGTCTGCCTGGCCAGCGCCTTGTCACCGGTCGCATAGGCGAGGGCGGCGAGCTGCATGTCGTAGAAGGTGCCGTGGTTGTTGGCGGCGGCCCCCTCCTGCTTGCCGAAGGCGCTGTTCTCCAGCCAGTCGCGGAAGTCCGTGTTCCAGCTCCGCATCCCCGCCCGGTCCCCGGCGCTCCAGCCGGGTGCCCCGGTGCCGAGGATCGCCAGCGCGTCGACCACGCTCGTGTACGACTGGGAGAAGTCGATGATCCCGATGGCCCGGCCGTCGTACTTGCACGGGATGAACTGGGCGTGGTTCAGGTTCGGGTTCATCCGGGTCGCCGGGTCGAGGAACCAGGTGCGCAGGATCTGTCCGGCCTTCTCGGCGTACTCCCGCTTTCCGGTGTAGTACCAGGCCAGGGAGAGGTCGTACGTCGAGTCGAAGACCTTCTCGACGTCCTGCCGGTCGGTGCCGCTGTCGACCTCGGGATTGCGCTGGCCGTCGCGCTGGACGTAGGGGCAGCCCCAGGGGTTGTCGGCGGTGGGTGCGGTGGTGGGCCACCAGTAGGGGGCCTGGCTGAGGTAGTCGTGGACGTCACCGCCCGGGGCGGGCCTGGGCTTGTCGACGACCGTCCAGGGGCCCTGGTCCAGCCAGGTGTCGGCGCGGCTCGTCAGGTCGCGCAGCGCGCGCCGCAGTTGCGGGTCGCCGTCGCGCAGTTCGGCCTTGGTGCGCTGGAGTCGGGCACCGTCGAGGACGGCGGTGTCCGGGGCCTTGGCCGCGGCATGGGCGGAGGGGACGAGGACCGCTCCGAACGCCACCAGAGTCGTCAGCAGAACGGCCGCGCGGGATCTTCCACTCACCGAGCACTCCGATCGTCTATTCAGACTTATGAACATGGTTCACGAATAGGACCGTGTGAGCGTAGAACCGCCAGGTAGCCGTGACAATGGTTCGGACCGTCTTCACGTACAAAGAAAGCGAAGCCCACCATGGATCTCGGCGTGCGCTGGAAACTGCACGGCGACGGGCGCACGCCCGCGCCGGGAGCGGTGGTACGGCCCGACGAACGGCTCTCCTGGCCGCGCACGGTCGGGCTCGGCGCCCAGCACGTGGTGGCCATGTTCGGCGCCTCCTTCGTGGCGCCCGTTCTGATGGGCCTCGACCCCAACCTCGCGATCATGATGTCCGGCGTCGCGACCGTGATCTTCCTGCTGGCGACGCGCGGCCGGGTGCCCAGCTACCTGGGCTGTTCGCTGTCCTTCGTCGGGGTGGCCGCCGTCATCCGCGCCCAGGGCGGCACCAGCGCCACCGTGACCGGCGCGGTCTTCGTGGTCGGCGCGGCGCTGTTCCTGGTGGGTGCGGCGGTGCAGCGCTTCGGGGCGCGGATCATCCACGCCACGATGCCGGCGATCGTCACCGGCGCGGTGGTCATGCTGATCGGCTTCAACCTCGCGCCGGTCACCGCCTCCACCTACTGGCCGCAGGACCAGTGGACCGCCCTGCTGGTGATGGCGTTCACCGGTCTGGCCGTCGTCTGTCTGCGTGGTTTCTGGTCCCGCATCGCGATCTTCCTGGGCCTGGTCTTCGGGTACGCCCTCTCCTGGGCCCTCGACCGGATCTTCGGCCGGATCCACTCCATCAGCCCGGGCGGCAAGGTCACCGACCACTGGCGTCTGGACCTCTCCGGCGTCGGCAGGGCCGACTGGATCGGGCTCCCGTCCTTCCACGGCCCGTCCTTCCAGTGGTCGGCGATCCTCGTCGCCCTGCCCGTCGTCATCGCCCTGGTCGCCGAGAACACCGGGCACATCAAGGCCGTCGGCGAGATGACCGGCGACCCGCTGGACGACAGGCTGGGCACGGCGATCTCGGCCGACGGCGTCGCCTCGATGCTCTCCACCGCCGTGGGCGGCCCGCCCAACACCACCTACTCCGAGAACATCGGCGTGATGGCCGCGACCCGCGTCTACTCCACCGCCGCCTACTGGGCCGCCGCCGGCTTCGCGCTGCTCTTCGGCGTCTGCCCCAAGTTCGGTGCGATCGTGGCCGCGATCCCGGGCGGGGTCCTCGGCGGCATCACGGTCATCCTCTACGGCATGATCGGCCTGCTCGGCGCCCAGATCTGGCTGCATGCCAAGGTCGACCTGCGCAACCCGCTCAACCTGGTCCCGGCCGCCGCCGGCATCATCATCGGCGTCGGCAACGTGAGCCTGAAGTTCACCGACACCTTCTCCCTCAGCGGCATCGCCCTCGGCACCCTGGTGGTCGTCATCGGCTACCACGGCCTGCGCGCCCTGGCCCCGGCCCACCTCAAGGGCCGGGAACCGCTCCTCGACGAGGGCACCAGCGCCTACGACGACACCCAGCCGTAGGCGGGCGGCACCTCCTTCCGCGCGGCGCGCACCCCTTCCCATGCGGCGGGTCCGTTCCCCCGTTCCGGGGAAGCGCCGGGCCCGTCGGCACGCGCGCCGGGCCGGGGCTGGGACCCTTCCCCCATGGCGCAGTTGCACCACCTCACCGCTCCGGTCGGCACCGTCGTCGCCCGGATGCGCGCCCTGGACGCGGACCTGCCCGAGCGGGACGGCATCGCGGTCTTCAACCGGGTGTACCTCACCGTCACGGAGGAGGTCGAACGGCGCCTGGACGCGGGCCGGTTCACGGACCCCGGGGCCGCGGCCACCCTCGACGTGCGGTTCGCCGAGCGCTACCTGGCCGCCGTGGCCACGGAGGCGGCGGGCCGCCGACCCCCGGCCTGCTGGCGGCCGTTGTTCCAGTTCCGCCGCCATCCCGGGGTGCGCCCGCTGCAGTTCGCGCAGGCCGGGATCAACGCGCACATCGGGCACGACCTGGCGCTGGCCGTGGTCGACGCCTGCCGCACGCTCGGCTGTGAACCGGCCGACCTGGAGGACGAGTTCGACCGCGTGGGCGAACTGCTCGTCTCGCTGGAGGAGCGCATCCGCGAGGATCTGATGCCGGGGCCCGACGTGCTCCAGATCGCCGATCCGCTGACCCATCTGCTCGGTTCCTGGAGCCTGGAGCGGGCTCGGGACGCGACCTGGTCGGCGGCCCGGGCACTGTGGGCGCTGCGCAGGTTCGAGGACCTGGTCGAGGAGTTCACCGAGCGGCTGGACGCGGCCGTGGGTCTGGCGGGCCGGATGCTGCTCACGCCGCTGCGGGACTGAGGTGGCCGGTTCCGATCGGCCGTGAGCCTTCGCCGGAATCCCCGGGCCTCCGCCTTACGTTGACGGCTGGCACCCGACTGCAAAGGAGCACCGGTATGACCACCCGGCTCGGCTTCGGCCTCCCCCAGATGCGGCAGTACTCCCTCGGCACCGACGTCCCCGACGTGGCGCGCGCAGCCGAGCAGATCGGTTACGACAGCCTGTGGGTCTTCGAGCGGGCCCTGTTCCCGGAGCCCGCCACCCAGGGCCTGTACAACGTCCCGGGCCTCCCCTGGCCCGACGAGTACCGGAGCGTCGCCGAACCGCTGGTCACGCTGACCCTGGCCGCCGCGGCCACCGAGCGGGTGCGGCTGGGCAGCAGTGTCCTGGTGGCGCCGCTGCACAACCCCTTCCAACTGGCCAGGTCCCTCGCCACGCTGGACGCGGCGAGCGGCGGCCGGGTGCTGGCGGGCTTCGGCACGGGCTGGTCCCTCGACGAGTACGCGGCCGCCGGAATCCGGCCGTTCGTGGAGCGCGGCAAGGTGCTCGACGAGCTCATCGACGTGTGCCGGGCGGTGTGGGGCCCCGACCCGGTGCGTCACGACGGACAGCTCACGAAGATCGCCTCCGCCGTGGTCGGCCCCAAGCCGGCCCGGCCGATCCCGATCCTGCTGGCGGCGTCCAACAAGAAGGCCCTGACCCGGCTGGTCGACCGCGCCGACGGCTGGCTGCCGGTGGGCATGGGCGCCGAGCAGCTCGCGGCGCAGTGGCAGGGGGTGCAGGACCTGGCGGCCGAACGCGGCCGGACGGAACCGCTCCAGACGGTCGTGCGGGTCAACGCCACGTACACGCCCAAGGCGTACGACGGCTCCGACCGCCGTCCCTTCCAGGGCAGCGCCGACCAGATCGTCGAGGACCTCGTGGCACACGCGGCGGTCGGCCTGGAGGAGATCCTGATCGACCTCGAGTCCACCCCGCGGGACGCCCAGGAGCTCAAGGACGTCGCCGCCGAGGTGTACGAGAAGGCTCGGGCTGCCGGGGTCTGAGGGCTCCCTGCAACAGGCTGTCTGTCGTCTGCGGCGCCGTCGTGGCTGGTCGCGCCCACGCGGCGGAGCCGCACTATGGATACAGCCCCGCGTCCCTTACGGGGCGCTGCCGCTCAGTTCTCGGGAAGCTCCACCGGCGCGATCTCGTCGTAGACGTCACCGGGGCCGGGGTTGACCGCGTCGGTCTCCCCGCCGAAGTGGTGCATGACGCCCCAGACCGCGTTCAGCGCGGTCTGGACGGCGCCCTCGGCCCAGCCGGCCGTCCAGGAGATGTCGTCGCCCGCGAGGAAGATGCCCCGCTTGTCCGCGGGCAGCCGGTCCTGCATGAAGTGCGTGAACAGGCGCCGCTGGTAGCGGTAGTGACCCGGCAGGTTGGCCTTGAACGCGCCCATGAAGTAGGGCTCGTTCTCCCAGGAGACGGTCACCGGGTTGCCGATGACGTGCTTCCTGATGTCGACCTTCGGGTAGATCTCGCCGAGCGACTTCAGCATGACCTCCATCCGCTCGTTCGCGGACAGCGGCAGCCACTTCAGGCTGTCGTCGCACCAGGTGTAGGAGAGGCAGATGACGGCGGGCTTGTCCGGGCCGTCGTCGAGGAGGTAGGTGCCGCGCGTCATCCGGTCGGTGAGGGTCATCGACATGACGTCCCGGCCCGTCTCCTCGTCCTTGTCCAGCCAGAACGGCCGGTCGACGGGCACGAACAGCTTCGAGGACTCCATGTAGTGGGTGCGCTCGATCGCGGTCCAGTGGTCGATCGGGAAGAGCGAGTCGTCGCAGGCGATCTTGGAGAGCAGCATCCAGGACTGGGCGGTGAAGATCGCCGCCTGGTAGGTGCGGATGTCGCCGTTCGCGTCCGTCACCGTGATCCGGTTGCCGCTGGTGCGGTGCAGCCGGGTCACGGCGGGGCGGGGCTCGCCGTTCTCGTGCAGCTTCGCGAGCGACGTCCCGTACGCCCAGTGCACGATCTTCTCGGGCTCGCGTTCCCAGAGCCGCAGCGGCAGCTGCTGGGAGCCGCCGACGATGCCGCGGTGGTGGTCGTCGGCCTCGGTGTAGACGACCCGCAGGATCTCCAGGATGGAGTTGGGGAAGTCGGTGTCCCAGCCGCCGGTGCCGAAGCCGACCTGGCCGAAGATCTCGCGGTGCCGGAAGGACCTGAAGGCGTCGGAGTCGCAGAGGAAGCCGTAGAAGGTCTGGTTGTCGAGCTTCTCGACGAGCTTCGCCCAGATCTCGCGGATGCGCGGCACGTCCCGCTCACGCATCGCGCGGTTCATGTCGGAGAAGTCGGCGCCCTCGTCCAGGCACTTGTTCCAGGCGGCGGCGACGTCCCGGTAGACCTGCGGGAGATCGTCGATCGTCTCGGCGTAGTGCGACTCGCCCTTGAGGTCGACGACGGTCGAAGGGGTCACCTCCGCGAGGGGGTTGGGGAAGGGCCGGGTCTCCAGGCCCACCAGGTCGATGTAGTGCTGGAGGGCGGTGGAGGAGGGCGGGAAGCGCATCGCGCCCATCTCGGCGGTAAGCAAGGGGTCGCAGCCCTCGAAGCCGACGGTCCGCAGCCGTCCGCCGATCTCGTCGGCCTCGTAGACGACCGGCTTCAGGCCCATCTTCATCAGCTCGTACGCGGCCACGATGCCGGACAGGCCGCCGCCGATGACCGCGACCTCGGTGCCGTGCTCGGTCGCGGGTATCTGGCCGAGGCCCGCGGGGTGGGCGAGGAAGTCGTCGTAGGCGTAGGGGAAGTCCGGGCCGAACATGGTGATCGGCGGCTGCTGCTCGTCGGCGTGCTCGACGGCGTTGGGCACCGTGGACGTCATGGGGTACGGACTCCTTGCGAAAAGCTGGAAGAAGAGAAGAGCAGAAGGGCGGGAGGGAGGAGGTCAGCTCAGGGACCCGTAGAGGCCGGGGCGGCGGTCCTTCAGGTACGGGTTCGCCTCGCGGGAGGCGGCGAGGAGGGCGGGGTCGACGTCGGCGAGGACGAGTTCCTCGCCGCGGCCGGCCCGGGCGCGGGCGACTCCGTCGGGTCCGGCCAGCGCGGAGAGCCCGAAGAACTCGAACTCGCCTTCCTGGCCGATGCGGTTGGCGTAGGCCACGTACATCTGGTTCTCCCAGGCCCGCACCGGGACCAGGGACTCGGCGACGAGCTCGAACGGGTGCATGTTCGCCGTCGGGACGAGGAGCAGGTCGGTGCCGGCCAGGGCATGGGCGCGGACGAGCTCCGGGAACTCCACGTCGTAGCAGATCATGATCCCGACGGTGAGGCCGTTCAGCTCCGCCTGGACGACCGGCTGGTCGCCCGGGGTGAAGTGGTCCCGCTCGAAGCCGCCGAAGAGGTGGGACTTGCGGTAGTTCGCGAGCCGGGTGCCGTCGGCGGAGACCAGCTGGGCGGAGTTGTGCACGCGGTCGCCGTCGCGCTCCGGGTACCCGTAGGCGATCGCCAGACCGTGCCGGTGGGCCAGCTCGGCGATCGCGTCCGCGCTGTCGCCGTCGGCGGGCTCGGCGAGGCGGGCGATGTCGTCGCCGATCGCGTAGCCGGTCAGGAACATCTCCGGGGCGACCAGCAGCGCGGCGCCCGCGGCAGCGGCCCGGCCGGCGGTCTCGTCGAGCACCTTGAGGTTCTCGACGGTCGAGCCGGGGCGGCCGGAGCTCTGGAGCAGGGCGGTGCGCATGCGTGTCCTCACCGGGTACGGAGGGTGGTCTGGGGGGCCAGTTAGACCGTACGGTCGGCGGGCCGGGCCGGACAAGAAGGAGCCGTTGCGTGCCGGTGAGCGGTTCGTTGCGTGCGGCGGGGGCCCGGCGGCGATTCGTTGCGCGGGGCCGGAGCTCAGAGCTCTCGCAACCGCTCCACGATCTCCTTCAGCAGTTCGGGGTCGGCGGCGGGGCCGGCCGGCTCCACCCGGCGCGGTGCGTCGATCCGCACCAGGCCGGCCTCGGCGAGATCGCCGAGCAGCACGCGTACGACGGTGAGCGGCAGGTCGGCGTCCGCGGCGAGCTCCACGACCGGCCGGGCACCGCGCCGCACCAGGGCGAGCAGGGCGGTGCGGGCATGGTCGACGTACGGGCGGCCCGCGTCCGCGCCCATGTCCACCGCCGTGACCTGGGACATCAGATCGATGGAGTGCCGGCCGGAGGGTTCGGTACGGCCCCGGGTCACGGTGTAGGGGCGGACCAGCGAGCCGGTCTCGTCCTCGTACCAGTGCTCGTCGCTCACCGCGGTCGTCAGGGGGCCGAGCGTGCGGCGGCGTCCAGGTGCCGGCCGAGGCGGCGGACGAGCAGGGCCATCTCGTGGGCCAGCTGGCCGACGTCGGTGCGGACGTCGCTGAGGACGGCGAGCCGGCTGCCGTGTCCGGCCGGGGTGACGAAGAGATAGGCGTCGTCGAGCATCACCATGGTCTGCCGCACCTCCCCGGCACCGAACCGGTCCCCCGCCGAGCGGGCCAGGCTGTGGAAGCCGGAACACACCGCCGCGAGGTGCTCGATGTCCCGCCGCCGCATCCCCTCGGAGTGGCTGAGCGGCAGTCCGTCGGCGGTGAGCAGCACGGCCTGCCGGACGTGGTCGGTCCGAGCGACGAGATCGTCGAGAAGCCAGCCGAGATCGCTCCCGGGCCGGTCACCGGGTCCCGGGCCGACAGGGGGCTGTGGGCCGGGGGCGGCGTCCGGGGCCGGGGCGGATGCCGAGGCAGAGGCCGGGGTCGAAGCCGAAGCCGGGGCCGAACCCGAGGCAGAGGCGGAACCCGATACCGGGGCCGGGGCGGAAGCCGAGGCAGAGGCCGGGTCGGGGGGCTGGGGGTGGTCGTTACTGGTCATCGTCGGCACGGGTCCCTTCCTCGGTGTGGTTCGGCTCCTCGGTGCCGGTCGGCATTCCCCTGCGCCCCCGCTCCAGGCCTCGCTGGAAGGCGCCGAAGACCGCTCGCATCTCGTCGGCGTCCAGATCGCGCTCGACCGGCCGGGCCTGGGCCTGCGGGCCGGCGCGCAGTTCGGGGGCGAGGGAGGTCTGACGAGTGCGGGTCGGCAGGGCCGGCGGCGCTTCGGGAGACAGGTCGTCCGTCCGGGCCGAAGGCATCTCGGGAGACGAGGCGTCCGTCCGGGCCGAAGGCGTCTCGGGAGGCGAGGCGTCTGTCCGGCCCGGCGGCGGCTCCGCCTCGCGGCCAGGTCCGCGCGCGCCGGGCGTCGCCGCCTCCCCCGCGGTCGCCGTGTCCCCGGATGCCGGCAGAACGCCGACCGCCGATGCCGGTCGGCCTCCCCCGGGTGCCGGCGGTCGCCCGGGTTCCGCCGCGGATGCCCGCCGCCCGAGCGAGCCTCCCCGGCGGCCGCTGTCCGGCGCCACCTCCGCCAGCACCTCCCCCGGCAGCAGCACCACCGCGGTCGTCCCGCCGTACGGCGACTCCTGCAGGGTCACCTCGATGCCGTGCCGGGCGGCCAGGCGGCCCACGACGTAGAGGCCGAGCCGGTCGTGGCGGGTCGGGTCGAAGGCGTCGGGGGCGGTGAGGGTGCGGCGGGCCTCGGCGAGCTGGTCGGCGTCGAGGCCGAGGCCCCGGTCGTCGATCTCCAGGGTGAAGCCGTGGCCGACCCGGCCGGTGCGCAGGGTGACCCGGGTGTGCGGCGGCGAGAACACCGTGGCGTTCTCCAGCAGCTCCGCGAGCAGGTGCACGACATCGGCGACGGCGTCCGCGGCCACGCCCACCTCGGGCATCGGCGGCACCACGACCCGCGGGTAGTCCTCGATCTCGCCGACCGCCGACGACACCACGTCGGCGACCGGCACGGGCCGCCGCCAGCGTCGTCCGGGGGCCGCGCCGGAGAGGATGATCAGGCTCTCCGCGTGCCGGCGCATCCGGGTGGTGAGGTGGTCGATGCGGAACAGCTCGCCCAGGACGACCGGGTCGTCGGTGCGCCGTTCCAGCGTGTCGACGAGTTTCAGCTGGCGGTGGACGAGGGCCTGGTTGCGGCGGGCGATGTTGAGGAGGACCGCGAACAGGCCCCGCCGCAGCGTGGCCTGCTGGACCGCGGCCTCGACGGCGGCCAGCCGGGCCCGGTTGAACGACCGGCCGACGTCCCCGATCTCGTCGTTCCCGGCCTCCCCGGCGGCCAGCGGCGGCGCCTCGGTGACCGCGTCCACGTCCTCGCCGGCGCTCAGCCGCTCCATCAGGGCGGGCAGTTGGCGCGCCGTCAGCAGGTCGGCGGCGTCCCGCAGGGTCTCCAGGCGGCGTGAGATGCGGCGCGCCCCGCGCACCGCGAACCACAGCGACAGTCCCACCGCCACCAGCCCGAGAACGCCGACGACGAGCGTCTTGTCCAGCTCCCTGAAGGCGAAGGCCCGTCCGCGGGCGGCGGAGTTCTCGGCCGCCCGTGTGCACAGCAGCATGTACTGCTTGACGGCCCGGTCGGTGGTGGACCGCCAGGTGTCCGCGGCGACGGCCGCACCGGCCCGGTGCGCGCCCGCCCGCAGCAGCGCGTCCTCGCCGCGCACCAGCGAGCGGTGCAGCGCGCTGCTCTGGAACGTCTCGAACAGCGCCCGCGAGTCCGGCGGCAGGTCCGGGACATAGGTCCGCTCGAAGACCCGCCGGTCCTCGATGGTCGCGGTGAGGGTGCCGTACTGCGCGTCGGTGAGCCGTCCGGCGGCCCGCGCCCCGGCGACCAGCGCGTCCTCGCGGGAGACGAACTCCCGTACCCGAACCAGCTCGATGACGACCTGTGACTCCCGGGCCAGCTGTCCGGCCTGGAGTGCGGTGAGGGTGGACTCGACGTCGAAGCCGGGTGCCACGAGGTCGCTGTAGCCGGCCACGGCGCGGTCCCAGGAGATCTTCCGGGACAGCACCTGCCCGCGCAGGCTCTCCAGCCTGCCGGTGGCGGTCACCATCGCGTCGAGCGCCGCGCGCTGCCGGTCGCTGAGGCGCCCGCGGTCGCCGTCCCGGATCGCGTCCCGCATGGCGTCCACCGCCCGGTCGGTGCGCCGCTGCTGGGCGAGCAGGTCGGCGCCGGCCGCCGGGTCCGGGCGGGCGCCCAGGTAGGCCGCCGACAGCCGCCGTTCGATCTGGATCTGCCCGACGGCGGTGTCGACGGGGGTGCCGAAGTCGTCGTACACCCCCTGGAGCCGGATCAGCGCGCGTAGCTCGGCAGTGACGGACACCATGGCGAAGCTCCACAGGGCCGTCAGCGCGACGGCTGGGGCGAGTGCGAGCGCCACGATCCGCGCACGGACGGTGGTGGGTTGCCCGACGGGCCAGCGCATGGGTTACCTACCGGTGTTACCAGCCAGTAAGGGGGGCCCGCACAACTTACGGGATCGTCCCCCCGACCGCAATGGTTGCCCCGGGTAACCCCTGATCAGGGCTCGACGGCAAACGTGGTGACGACAGCCGCGTGGTCGGAGGGCCAGTCGTTGCCCGCCACTTCGGGCCAGGGCGCCGGGGAGCCGGTGACCCAGGTCCGGGAGTCGAGCACGCGCAGCCCCCTGTGCAGCACGTAGTCGATCCGGTCCTGCGGTTCGGGCCGCCCGCTGCCGTCCTCGTGGACGGGGTGGATGGGCGACCAGGTGTGGCCGGGCGCGGCGGCCGGGTCCGGGTGCGCCTCCCGGTAGGAGTCACGGAACCCGGCATCCTCGGCGGCCCTGGTCACGGGCCACCCGATGACCGTCCAGTCCAGGTGGGACGGGCAGTTGAAGTCCCCGACCAGGACCACGGGTACGTCCCCGTCCCCGATCCACCGCAGGGCCTCCCGCATCTGCCCGAGCCGCACCTCCTCGTGGGCGGTCAGCTCGTCGGCGCCCAGCCCGTCGAAGTGGAACTCGTAGGGCCCGTACGGCGTGTAGTGCAGATGCGCGGTCCAGATCTCGACCTCGTGGCCGGGCCGGACGGCGATCCGCACCCCGGCGGCTCCGTAGAAGCCGACGTCCGGGTCGCCGAGGCGGGCGGTGATCGGAAAGCGGCTGATGATCCCGAGGTTCTCGCCCGCCGTGTGGTGGTGCCAGCCGAGGGCCTCGGCGATTTCCCGCGCGCTGGTCCCGGCGGTCTCCTGGAGGCCGACGACGTCGGCGCCCGCGTCCATGATCGCCTTGACCTGCTTGGCACGGTGGTCGTCGATCCGGCTGCCGCCGAGCCACAGGTTCCAGGACATCACCCGGAGTTCCGGTGCGGCCATCTCGTTCAGCTCCTTCGGGGTGACCCCGACCAGCGTGTCACGGACGGTCCGGCCGGGCGCGCCGCCGATCGGGGCGAGCGAGGGCACGGCCAGGACGGCACAGCCGGCGGCCTCGGCCGAGGCGACCCCGGTCTCGGTGTCCTCGACGGCGACGCAGGCCGCCGGGTCGACGCCGAGGGCGCGGCAGGCGGCCAGGTACGGATCGGGGGCCGGCTTGGTGCGTCCGGTGTCGTCGGCGGTGACCGAGGTGGCGAACCGGCCGGCGCCGAGGGCGTCGAGGACGAGGTCGGCGACCGCGCGTGGGGACGCGGTGACCAGGGCGGTGGGGACGCCGGCCGCGGCCAGCGCGTCCAGCAGGTCGAGGGCGCCCGGGCGGGGCACGATGCCGGTGCGGACGCGGTCCGCGAACTCCCGGTGCAGCCCGGCCGCCAGAGCCGCGGCCGGGCGGCCGGTGGCCGCGGCGAGCCAGCCGGCGGTGTACTCCACCGGCCGGCCGAGCACCTCCGGTTCGTCGGCCTCGGTGAGCGGCCGCCCGGCGACCTGTTCCACCGCCTCCCACCACAGTCGCTCGGTGTCGACGAGCGTTCCGTCCATGTCGAACAGGACGGCCTGGAGCGGGAGTCGTGGGTGGGGGGTCACGTTGTTGTCATTCCTCACTGATGGCTGGTGAATGCACTACTGGCTGGTGGATGCGCTACTTCTGGGCGCGCTCCGCCACGAGCACCGGCCGCTCGGGCAGGGACACGCTCGCCGCGGATCCGGCACCCAGCTCGGCGGCCTCGTGGGCGGGCAGGTCGGCCTTGGCCTCGGTGCCGTCGGCGAGCCGTACGGTGACCCGGACGACCGCGCCCAGGAAGGCGGTGGCGACGACGGTGGCCGTACCGGCCCCGTCCGCGCGCACCTGGACCGCCTCGGGCCGGACCAGGACGTCGACCTCGCCCGCGCCGGGCGCCTGGCCGTCGACCGGCAGCCGCTGCCCGAGCACCTCGACGGTGTCCTCCTTGAGCGTCCCCGGGATCCGGCTCATCGTGCCGACGAACTCGGCGACGAAGGCGGTGGCCGGACGACCGTACAACTCGGCGGGTTCGGCGCACTGTTCGAGCCGCCCGGCGCGCATCACGGCGACCCGGTCGGCGATGGACAGCGCCTCCTCCTGATCGTGCGTCACGAACAGCGTGGTGATGCCGAGTTCCTGTTGGAGGCGGCGGATCTCCTCGCGGAGGCTGAGGCGGACCTTGGCGTCGAGCGCCGACAGCGGCTCGTCCAGCAGAAGTACCCGCGGCCGCAGGGCGAGCGCGCGGGCGAGCGCGATGCGCTGCTGCTGGCCGCCGGAGAGCTGGTGCGGGAACCGCTCCCCCTTGTCGCCGAGCCCGACGAGGTCCAGCAACTCGGCGGCCCGCGACCGCCGTTCACTCGTGCGCACCTTGCGCATGCGCAGCCCGAAGGCCACGTTGTCGACGGCGTTCAGATGCGGGAAGAGGCTGTACGACTGGAAGACCATCCCGGCGTCACGGCGGTGCGCCGGGACGTGGGTGACGTCCTCGCCGTCCACCAGGACGGCGCCGGAGTCGGGGTGTTCGAAGCCGGCGAGCATGCGCAGCGCGGTGGTCTTGCCGCAGCCGGACGGGCCGAGCAGGGCCAGGAACTCGCCCGGCTGTACGGTCAGGTCGAGTCCGTCGAGGGCGACGGTGGCGCCGAACTCGCGCCGCAGCGACCGGAATTCGACGGTCGCGGCCTTCTCAAGGGTGGCGGTGGTCATGGTGTGTCATCCCCGGGAGGAAGCGGTTCGGTCACGGCCGCCGGCACCGGCGAGCGCGAGGAGCAGGGCCCAGGTCACCAGGAGACTGAGCACGGAGACGGCGACGGACATCTGGGCCTGCGAGCCGCCGACGTTGTAGATCCACACGGCGAAGGGCTGGTAGCCCAGCAGCGAGGCGACCGTGAACTCGCCCAGCACCAGGGCCAGGGTGAGGAAGGCCGCGTTGAGCAGCGCCCCGCGCAGATTGGGCAGCACGGCCCGCACGAGCGCCTGCGGCCAGTTGGCGCCGCAGCTGCGGGCGGCCTCGACGAGGGTGCGCACGTCGATCGCGCGCAGCCCGGCGTCCAGCGCCCGGTAGACGAAGGGCAGTGCCATCACGACGTACGCGAGGACCAGGACGACCGGGAAGGTCGGGTTCTGGATGGCGACGAACGTCTCGAACAGCGGGGTCTTGGAGAGGTAGTCCGGGCCCCACTTGAGCACGGTCGCGATGCCGGCGACGAACGCGATCGGCGGCACCACCAGCGGCAGCGAGCAGAGGATCTCGACGACCGGGCGCAGCCTGGGCGCGCTCAGCCGCAGGGCGACCATGGCGGGCACCATCAGCAGCAGCACGACGGCGATGGTGGCGACGGCCAGTTCCAGCGAGAGCACCAGGCTGGAGAGGAAGCCGTCGGCGGACAGGATCTGGCTGTAGGCGTCGAAGGTGATGCCCTGGCCGGGCACGTCGACCGTGAAGACGACGGAGGCGCCCAGCGGGACCAGGAAGTAGAGGGCGGCCAGGCCGAGGACGGCCCAGCGCCAGGGGGTCAGGCGTCGAGCCATCGGGCGCTCCGTCGTTGCAGGGGCAGGTACAGGGCCATCACCACACCGGCCACCAGCACCATGTCCAGGCTCAGGGCGAGGGCCACGTTCTCCTGGCCGACCAGGACGTTGCCGGAGATGGCGTCGGCGATCTGGAGGGTGACCAGCGGGACCGCGCTGCCGACCATCGCGGCGGCGGTGGCGTAGG
Organism: Streptomyces sp. NPDC058457; assembly: GCF_042720695.1. Classification (NCBI taxonomy): domain Bacteria; kingdom Bacillati; phylum Actinomycetota; class Actinomycetes; order Kitasatosporales; family Streptomycetaceae; genus Streptomyces; species Streptomyces sp. NPDC058457. The sequence continues at coordinate 96,925 of NZ_JBHXLU010000018.1, forward strand.
CGGCGAAGGCGCTGCCGAAGAGCAGTACGAGCCCGCCGAGGAGCGAGGGCGCGAGGACCGGCAGGGCCACGAACCGCCAGTACTGCACGCCGGTGGCGCCGTTGTTGAGCGCGGCCTCCCGCCACTGGGCGCGCAGTCCGTCCAGGGCCGGGGTGATGGTGAGGACCATCAGCGGGATCAGGAAGTACAGGTAGACGAGGACCAGGCCCCAGAAGCTGTAGAGGTTCCAGCCGTGGTCCGTGAGGTGCAGGTGTGTGGTCAGCACACCGGCGTTGCCGAGGGTCGCGACGAACGCGAACGCCAGCGGCACGCCGCCGAAGTTGGCGAGCACTCCGGAGGCGGTGAGGACGGCCTCGCGCAGTACCCGGGAGCGCGAGCTGACGACGGCCTGCGCGAGCGGCAGCCCGAGGACGGCGGCGATGAGGGCGGAGAGCGCGGACAGCTTGACGCTGCCGGCGAGGGCGGTGAGGTACGGCCCCTGGAGGGAGTCGCTGAGGTTCCGCCCGGTGTACGAGGACACCCCGCTGGTCGGGTCCTTGACGGTGAACGCGCCGTTCAGCATGGCCACGGCCGGCAGCCCGAAGGCGATGGCCGTGAAGGCGAGGAGCGGGACGACCGCGAGCCAGCCGGGGGCGCGGCGCCGCCGCTTCTGGGAAGCGGCGGACGCCACGTCGGCCCGCGTGAGCGTGGCCGTCATCCGGAGACGGCCTTCGACCAGCCCGTCGCGATGACCGTCTTGGCCTTGTCCTGCTGGGCCTCGGTCGGGAAGGTCGGCGTGCCGGTGACCGCGGGGAGCTTGGCGGCGGCGGTCTTGTCCAGCGTGCCGGCCGTCTCCATCGAGGACATCAGGACCGGACGCGCGTACCCCTTGAGCCACAGGTTCTGGCCCTCGGTGCTGTACAGGTACTCCTGCCACAGGCGGGCGGCCGCCGGGTGCGGGGCGTCCTTGTTGATGGCCTGCGAGTAGTACTGGGCGTACTGCCCGTCGCTCGGGATGGTGACCTTCCAGTCCACGCCCTTGGACTTGAACTCGTCGGCGTAACCGGCGTTCAGGTAGTCCCAGTCGATGGAGATGGGCGTCTCGCCCTTCTCGACGGTGGCCGGGGTGGACTCGACGGGCGTGTAGTTGCCGTTCTTCTTCAGCTTGGCGAAGAAGTCCAGGCCGGGCTGGATGTCGTCGAAGGAGCCCTTGTTGGCGAGCGCCGCCGCGTACACGCCGCCGAACGCCGAACCGGACTTGGTCGGGTTGCCGTTGAGGGCGACCTGGCCCTTGTACTGCGGCTTGAGCAGGTCGGCGAAGGTGGTCGGGCAGGTCTTGACCCGCTTCGCGTCGCAGCCGATGGAGATGTAGCCGCCGTAGTCGTTGTACCAGCGGGCCTGCGGGTCCGCCTGGCCCGTGGGGATGTCGGAGTACGAGGTCACCTTGTACGGCGCGAGCAGCCCCTGCTGGGCGGCGCTGAGCGCGAACGAGGAGCCGAGGTCGAGCACGTCCGGCGCGCGGTCCTGGCCCTTGCGCGAGGTCACGGCGGTGATCTCGTCCTGGCTGGAGCCGTCGGGGCTCTCGTCCTCGATCTTGATGCCGTACTTCTTCTTGAAGCCGTCGATGATGGCGCCGTAGTTCGCCCAGTCGCGGGGCACCGCGATGATGTGCAGCGTGCCCTCCTTCTTGGCGGCGGCGACCAGCTTGTCCATGCCGCCGAGGTCGGCGGCGGAGGTGGCGGTGGCGGCGTTCTTGCCGTCGGAGGTGGTGGACGACGTGTTGTCGGGGGCGGCGCCGCAGGCGCTGAGGGCAAGCGCGGCTACGGCGGCGAGGGAGCCGCCGAGGAGGGCGGTTCTCGGCAGGGACACGGTCACGGTCTCTCCAGGAGTACACACGAGGGTGGGTGGCGCTGTGGCCGGCGCCGGGCGAACTTGTCTGAACAAGTTGGCTCACAGTACGCCCGGTGCGGATGTCGGGACTGTGAACTCCGGAAAAACCCTGGCCCCCAATTCCCTGCACAGTCCTGGCCGGTCCGGGGCTGACACGAATCACCCAGGAACGTCGATTAGGCTGGTCACGCTGTGCACAGCGGCCTATCCAGAGGGGAAGCATGACGGCGCGACACGAGGAGATCGCCGACGAGCTGCGGCAGGCCATCGACCGCGAGGAGTACACCGTCGGCAGCCGGCTGCCCTCGGAGACGGAGCTCGCCGCGGAGTACGCCGTCTCCCGCGGCACGGTCCGCCAGGCGGTCGCCGCACTCACCGCCGAAGGGCTGATCGGCTCCCGCCAGGGCGCCCGCCGGGTGGTGCTGGCCAGCCGCCGCAGCCAGAGCTTCGCGGAGCTGCGCAGCTTCGCACAGTGGGCTAAGGCGATGGGCCGCGAGGCGACGGGACACGTGGTGTCCCAGGACTACCGGCCCGCCGCCCAGGAGGACACGGTCCGCCTCCAGCTCCCCGCCGGCACCCCGGTGTTGCACGTGCTCCGGGTGCGGGGCCTGGACGGCGAGCCGGTGTTGCTGGAGCGAACGGTGTACGCGGACTGGATCTCGCCGGCGGTCGAGGCGATAGAGCCCGAGTGCCCGTCCGTCACCCAACGCCTGTACGAGGAGACCGGGTTGGTCTTCGCGTACGGCGAGCACGTGATCGACGCGGTGGCGGCGGGGGCGCAGGACGCGGAGCTGCTCGGCATCCGCCGTACGAGCCCGCTGTTGCGGGTGCGGCGCGTGACGACGACCCGCGAGGGCCGGCCGGTGGAGTGGTCTGACGACCGCTACCGCTCGGACGCGGTGAGCTTCAGCGTGCACAACTCCATCGGGAACAACGCCCTGGCCAGGAAGACCGCGGAGTAGGAGCGGCGCCGTCTCACCCGTGCCGGTGCACCGGTGCCGTCTCACCCGTGCCGGTGCACCCGTACCGGAAGCGACTTGAGGCCGTTGGTGAAGTTGGACCGCACCCGGCGGGCGGGCCCGTCGGCGTGCAGGGTCACCCGGTGGGCCAGGAGTTCCTCGAACACCACCCGGATCTCCCCCCGGGCCAGGTGCTCGCCCAGGCAGCGGTGCGGGCCGCCCCGGCCGAACGCGATGTGCGGGTTGGGGTCACGCGTGACGTCGAAGCGGTAGGGGTCGGCGAAGACCTCCTCGTCCCGGTTGGCCGAGGTGTACCAGACCACGACCTTCTCCCCCGCCCGGATCCGGCGGCCGCGCAGCTCGGTGTCGCGGGTCGCGGTACGCCGGAAGTGGTGCAGCGGGGTGGTCCAGCGCAGCACCTCCTCCACCGCCGCGCCCAGGTCCGCGCCGGCCAGCAGCAGTTCCCACTGGCCGGGGTGGTCCAGGAAGGCCTGGATGCCGAGGGACAGCGCCGAGCGGGTGGTCTCGTTGCCCGCCACCAGGAGCAGCAGGAACATCGCCTGGAACTCCTGCTCGCTCAGCGGCAGTTCGTCGATCCGCGCCTGGGCGAGCCGGGTCACCACGTCGTCCAGCGGACGGGCGGTGCGCTCGGCGCGCAGCGCGTTCGCGAACGCGTGCATCTCCAGGGCCGCGGGGCTGCGGAACGGCAGCAGCCGGTATTGCTCGGACTCGGGGCTGTCCGGCTGCACCTCGCTCAGGTCCGGGTCGGTGTTGGCGATCAGCCGGTCGCTCAGCTCGACCATCAGCGGCTCGTCCGCGGCGGGCACGCCCAGCATCCGGCACAGCACCCGGATCGGCACGGCGGTGGCCAGGTGCTCGACCGCGTCGAACCGGCCCCGGTCGAGTGCCGCCCGCACCAGGGGCCGTACGACCTCCCGGATGTCCTCCTCGTGGCGCAGCGCCTGGCGGCGGGTGAAGTCGCCGACCAGGGTGCGGCGCAGCCGGGTGTGCCGCGGCGGGTCCATGTCGAGCATGGACTTGCGGGTCGCCAGGGCGTCCGGGTCCAGGTCCTCCAGGGCGGTGGCCCCGGTCTCGGAGGAGAAGGTCGCGGTGTCCCGGGAGACGGCCACCACGTCCTCGTATCCGACGACCGCCCAGAATCCGGGTCCGTCCGGCTCGGGGTGCCAGTGCACCGGGTCCTCGCGGCGCAGCCGGTCGAAGTCGGCGTAGGGGACGGCCTCGGCGTAGCGGTCGTTGTCGGTCAGGTCGACGGCGTGCACGGTCTGCTCGGGCATCAGCGGTGCCACCTGTCCAGGTGGTCGCGGACGTGGGCGGGCAGGGCCTCGCCGGGGTAGTAGGCGTCGTAGAAGGCGGTGTCCAGGTGGTGCGCCTGGTACCAGACGGTGGTCAGGAACGGGTCGATGGTGGCGGGGAACCGGCCGTAGTGGTCCCAGACGTAGCGGAACCAGGTCTTGACGGCCGCGATCGCCTCCGCGGAGGGGCGCGGGATCCGGGAGACCAGGCCAGGGTCGGTCCAGGGGGTGGGTCCGCCGCCGGTGAAGGTGCCCGTGGGACCCCAGCGCAGGGCCACCACGAAGTCGACGGCGTCCTCGACGGTGGCGTGGTACGGCGGTACGGCGCCCTCGAACAGGCCGTCGAGGCCGACCGGGATCTCCTCGCCCGCGCCGACCGGCGCCCAGTCCGGCACCCGGTGGAAGCGGAAGCCGAGGCCGCCGGCGGGGCCCGCGCCGCCGATGGCGTGCCAGTGCCGCTCGCCGCCCATGGTGACCCGGCCCTTGCCGCCGTTGAACGGGTGGCCGCCGAGGCCCAGCGCCTGGGTGGCCGTCATCAGGTTGGCGACGACCAGGCCGGACTCGACGCCGTTCGCGTCGACCATCTGCCAGCGCTCGAAGTCGGCGAGGTCGACCGGGTGGCTGTCGTCCAGCAGGCCCGACTCGGCGAAGGGGCGCAGGGGTTCGTTGCCGAGCCGCTGGTCGACCAGGTAGTAGCCGTGCGGGCGGTCGAAGTAGAGCAGCAGCGCGGAGATGCACTGCCGGGTCAGGTCGGCGATCGGGATGAAGAGGGTGGTGCCGGGCAGGTTGATGTTCTGCCGGTTGAAGGCGAACAGGTTGGGGCGGCGGCGCGGGATGTCAAGGCGGCCCTCGGTCAGCCGCACGGCGTTGCCGAGCCAGCCGCGGTGCTCGTCGGTGGTCCGGTTCTGCAGATAGGCGTCCGGGCGGCGGTCGCGCTGGGGGATCAGGTAGGTGCCCTCGTCGTTGGTCCAGAACACCTCGGTGGAGTGGTTGGCCAGCGGGCTCGGGTAGGTGCGGCCGGTGAAGCTGGCGAGCTTGTCGCCGCCGGTGGTGCGGCCCTCCTCGTCCAGGAACGACCACTCCTCGCGGACCACCCCGGTGATCCCGGACGCGGCGGCGACCAGCACCGCCTCCTCGTCGGCGCTCAGCGCCAGCGGCTCCCGGGCGGAGTCGAAGGCGAGCGGGCCGGTGAGGGTGCCGCCGAGCGGGAAGCGCCGGGCGCGCCGCTCGAAGACGGCCCGCAGGGCGGGGAACCGGGCGGCTTCTTCGAGCAGTTCGGGCGGGGTGGTGGGGTGCGGGCCGCGCTTCGGGTCTTCGGTGGTGCTCACAGGTTCCTCAGATAGCGGTCGGTCTCCCAGGTGGTCACCCGGGTCGTGGAGTCGTGCCACTCGGAGTCGGCGAGCACGGCGTAGTCGGACACGACGTCCTCGCCGAGCAGCGCGGCCAGCCGCCGGTCGGCTCGGGCCTCGGCCGCCGCCTCCGCGAGGGTGGCGGGCAGCGGCGCCGGGTCCCGGTCCGCGGGTGGCAGGTCCAGGCCGTCCTCCAGGCCCGCGGCGACGGCGGCGAGCGCGGCGGCCAGCGCCAGGTACGGGTTGGCGTCCGCGCCGGGGGTGCGCAGCTCGATCCGGCTGGACCTCGGGGTGTCCACCAGTGAGCGGACGGCGACGGTACGGTCGTCGCCGCCCCAGTCGGCCCGGTGCGGGGCGAAGCCGCCGGGCTCGAAGCGCTTGTACGAGTTGACGGTGGGCGCGCCGAAGAGGGTCAGCCCTGGCAGGTGCCGTACCAGCCCCGCCACGGCGGCACGCGCGGTCTTGCTCGCCGCTCCCGCCTCGGGCGCGAAGGCGGGCTCGCCGTTCTGCCACAGCGACAGGTGGATGTGGGCCGAGCTGCCCGACTGCCCGTTCAGCGGCTTGGCCATGAAGGTCGCCAGCAGGCCCTCGCGGCGGGCCAGTTCACGTACCGCGTAGCGCAGCCGGAAGGCGTCGTCGGCGGCGGTCAGCGCGTCCTGGTGGGCGAGGTTCAGCTCCACCTGGCCGGGCCCGTACTCGGTGAGCACGCTCTCGACGGGCACGAACGCGGTCAGCTCGTCGGTGAACCGGCCGAGCAGCGGGTCGAGTTCGTTCGCCAGCTCCAGCGAGTAGGCGTGCAGGCCCTGCGGGAGCGGGCCGCCGTCCGGGCGCAGCAGATAGAACTCCAGCTCCAGGGCGGCACGGACGCTGTGTCCGAGCCCGGCCAGGTGGTCCAGGACCCGGCGCAGCACCGCGCGGGGCGAGGCCGGCGAGGGCGCGCCGTCGTGGCCGTACACGTCGGACAGCACCTGCCCCGCCCCCGGCCGCCAGGGCAGCGGCCGATAGGTGGCCGGGTCCGGTACGGCGTAGGCGTCCGGGTAGCCCCGTTCGGGGGCGCCGAGTCCGGCGCCGGTCTGCACCTCGCCGAGGGCGTTCCAGGCGAGCGAGCCGTCGCAGAAGGCGACGCCGCGGCCGGCCGCGGCCTCGGGGTAGCGGGCCGCGGGTATCCGCTTGCCCTGTACCCGGCCGTAGGGGTCGGACCAGGCGACCTCGACCTCGCGCAGGGAGCCGTCGGCGAGCGCCGCGGCCAGGGAGTCGTCGGGCTGCTGCTGTGTCATGCGGGCTGCTCCTCGGCCGTCGCGCTCGGATGGGCGCTGATCGTACGGCTGCCCAGGGCGCGGGCCCGGTCCGGGTCGCGGCGCAGCAGGGACAGGTACCAGCCGAGGCCGGCCAGGACGATCCCGGCGAAGGCGTACGGCAGCACGTCGACCGGCCAGGCGGGCGCGGGCACCAGGTTCTTGTAGGTGACGTAGCCGATCGCCAGCACGGCGAGGACGCTGACCACGGCCACCGCGGCGACCGGCTCGCGGCGGCGGCGCAGGTGCAGCGGCAGGGCGAGGGCGAGGGCGACCAGGAGGTAGGCGAGCAGATAGCCGAAGGTGCCGAAGGCCGCGGTCCAGGCGTAGACCTCCAGTTCGCCGCTGCCGGTGGCGATCAGCACCAGCGGCAGCAGCCCGGAGGCGGCACCGAGCAGGTGGACGGCCAGGTGCGGGGTGCGGTGCACCGGGTGGGTGCGGCCCAGCAGGGCGGGCAGCACGCCCTCCCTGCTGAGGTTGTACAGACTGCGTGCGGCGGCGTTGACGCCGGCCGAGCCGCAGGCCACGGCGGAGACGACGATCCCCGCGTTGAGCAGCGGGGACAGCCAGCCCACTCCGGAGGCCCGGGTGAGTTCGTTGAGCGGGGCGGCGGAGGTGGCCAGGTCGGCGGCCGAGCCGTAGCCGAGCACCTGGACGTAGGTGCTGACCAGGTAGAGCACGCCGGCGCCGAGGACGGTCCCGATGACGGCGCGCGGGATGGCGCGGAACGGCTCACGGGACTCGGCCCCGAGCGATCCCGCCGACTCGAAGCCGACGAACACCGCCACGGCGAGCACCGCGCCCGGCATCACGGTGTTCAGGTCGATGCCCTTCGCGGTGAACTGGGCGGTGTCGAACCGGAGTCCGAAGTGGACCACGGCGGCACCCAGCGCCACCAGGATCACCAGCAGCGAGACGGCCTCGACCACGATGCCGAAGCGGGTCGACAGACGGACGCCCCGCACCGGCAGGACCGAGGCCGCGGCCGCGGCCAGGAACAGCAGCACCAGCTGGGCGGTGGTGCCGGTCGCCGGGACGCCGGCTGACTCCAGCAGCGCCCCGAGGTAGACCGCGGCACCGACCAGGCAGGCGGCGGCGATACCGACGTAGCCGACGACCAGGCCCCAGCCGGTGACGAAGGCGGGCCCGCGGCCGAGGCCGAGGAAGACGTAGCTGTAGAGGGAACCGGCGCTGGCGGCCCGGCGCGCGAACTGCGCGACCACCCAGGCGATCAGCAGGGCGATGACGGTTCCCACGGCTGTCGACCACAGCGAGCCGTTGCCCGCCGTGAGGTAGACGGCGGGGATGGTGCCGCCGATGGCGATGCTGGGGCCGGTGGCGGCCAGCGACTGGCCGAACACGTCGAGGGCGGAGACCGCGCCGGCGGCCAGGCCCGGGTGGGCCGGGTCCTCGGGATGGCGGGAGGTGGTGGATTCTGACGAGGCGTCGACGGACATGGGTGTCTTCCGTGAAGGGTGTGGCGCACAGCGGGAGTGGCGCGCAGCGGGAGGTCCGGGCCGGCGTCCGGGCACGCGGGAGCCCTGGGCGGGACCGGGCGGACGCGGGGCGCGCGAAAGGGCGCGCGAACGCGGGACGGGGTGGGAGCGGTGGTCCGGAGGCGGACCGGGGCCGGGTCAGGCCGGCGCGGGTCCGGGAAGGTGTCCGGGAGGGCGCGTCAGCGCACGTGACAACAGCAGGCGCTCGCGACGCGACACAGGTCGACCTCGCGGCGGGCGGTCAGCACGGAATTCCTCTCCACGGCACGGGATGCTAGGCGCGGCCGGAAAACACCGTCAAGGAGTGTGTGAGAAATATCGACATCCGGACGCAAGGTATGAGTCAAAGAGACACACAGTCCGGCTCGACTGAGTCAAAACGCAATGGCGAGGCGCTGTTGTGAACGATCCCGTCGGCCCCGCCCTGCGCAGCGACTCCACCACCAGCGTCGTCCGCACCTGGTCCACCTCCCGCGCCCACCCGGAGTCGACGAGGAACCGCTGCAGCTCCTCCCGCGACTCGTGCGCGGTGTTCACCAGCAGCGGGAAATCGCCCGCCAGCGCGGCCAGATAGCGCACCGCCGGCAGACTCAGCAGCCGCTGCGCCGTCTCCTCCATCGCCGCCGGCCGCACCCGCACCCACAGCAGGCCCTCGACCGGAAAGCCCAGGGCGGCCGGTTCGACCACGGCCCTGATCGCGAGGCGCGCACTGCTCTGCAGCGCCTCGAGCCGCCGCCCGGCCGTCGCCTTGGACACGCCCGCCAGCGCCGCCAGTTCCTCCAGGGTCAGGCGCCCGTCCCGGGCCAGCGCCCGCAGGATCGCCCGCTCGTCCGGCGTACGGTCCACCGGCGCCGGGGTCGGCCCCTGCACCGGCACCGCCGCCGGCTCCAGGACCGCCGCCTCCGCGGCCGTCAGCAGCCCCGGGCGCCACTCCCGCGCGGTGCGGTAGTAGTGCAGCACCGGGTCGGTGGCGATCGCCGCGACGCCGGGCAGTGCGGACAGTTCCTCGCCGGTCAGCTCCGCCAGCCGGGCCGCGGGGCACTGCAGCTCCGCCACCACGTCGTCCGTGCCGGTCACCCGGCAGCTGAACACCGCGTCCTCACGGGCCGCCAGCGCCCGGCCCGCCTCTGCCGCCCGGCCGGGCCGGCAGCGCAGCCGCACCACGACCGTCTCGGCGAAGTTCTCCAGCCCGACCACCCGGACCAGCCCGCTCTCCAGCAGGCGCGTCCCCCGCCGGGCAACCGTCCGCTCGCCCTCGCCGAGCGCCTGCGCGACCGATCGCCAGGAAGCCCGGCCGTTCACCTGGAGGGCCGCGATGACGCGCAGATCCAACGGGTCCATCTGAGGCAGGGGCATCACCCCAGTACATCAGACCCCGCGAACGCCCCGGCAACCCCACCGGAGGCACCGCAGCGGTACGCCCGGCTCAGCCCGGCGCGCCCGACGAGAAGCGCCGCAGCAGCGGCGACAGCACCAGCACCGACTTGGTCCGTTCCACGAACGGCTCCCCCGCGATCCGCTCCAGCACCCTCTCGAAGTGCCGCATGTCGGACGCGAAGACCTGCACGACGGCGTCGGCCTCACCGGTGACCGTCGACGCGGCCACCACCTCCTGGTAGCGCTCCAGGCCCCGCTGGATGGTCTCCGGGGACGTGTTGCGCCGGCAGTAGATCTCGACGAACCCCTCGGTCTCCCAGCCGAGTGCCGCCGGGTCGACCCGTACGGTGAATCCGGTGATCGCCCCGGTGGCGCGCAGCCGGTCCACGCGCCGTTTGACGGCAGGCGCGGAGAGGCCGACCAGTTGCCCGATGTCCGCGTAGGAGCGGCGGGCGTCCTCGGCGAGGGCGTGCACGATGCGTTCGTCGAGATCGTTCAGCAAGGGGTCGTTCAGCTCTCAGGTGGTGCAGGACGGGACCGGCGGTAGCCGTACACGAAGTAGAGCACGGGCGCGCCTGTTCGCCCCGACAGGGGCGCGGGGCCGTATCGATGCGCGGCTCCGCCGCGCGGGCGCGACCAGCCACAACGCACCGTCACCCGACAACGCTTCGGTCAGCTCCAGCTCGCGTGCAGCGGCTTCCCCTCCGCATACCCCGCCGCGCTCTGGATCCCGACGATCGCCTTCGCCGCGAACTCCTCCAGGGACCCGGCACCGGCATAGGTGCACGACGACCGCACGCCCGCGATGATCGAGTCGATCAGGTCCTCCACGCCCGGCCGCGACGGGTCCAGGAACATCCGGGACGTGGAGATGCCCTCCTCGAAGAGCGCCTTGCGGGCCCGGTCGTAGGCCGACTCGTCCGACGTGCGGTTGCGTACCGCCCGCGCGGAGGCCATGCCGAACGACTCCTTGTACAGCCGCCCGTCGGCGTCCTGCTGAAGGTCGCCCGGGGACTCGTAGGTACCCGCGAACCAGGAGCCGACCATCACGTTGGACGCACCGGCGGCCAGCGCCATGGCGACGTCACGGGGGTGCCGGACACCGCCGTCGGCCCAGACGTGCTTGCCGTACTTGCGCGCCTCGGCGGCGCACTCCAGGACCGCCGAGAACTGCGGCCGGCCGACACCGGTCATCATGCGGGTGGTGCACATGGCACCGGGACCCACGCCGACCTTGATGATGTCCGCGCCGGCGTCGACGAGGTCCTTGACCCCTTCCGCGGAGACGATGTTGCCGGCCGCGATCGGGACGTCCGGGTCGAGGCCGCGGACCAGCTTGATCGCGCTGATCATCGACTCCTGGTGGCCGTGCGCGGTGTCGATGACGAGCGTGTCGACGCCCGCGTCGAGCAGCTGCTTCGCCTTGTCCGCGAAGTCGCCGTTGACGCCGACGGCGGCGGCGATCCGCAGCCTGCCGTGCGCGTCGGTCGCCGGGGTGTACAGGGTGGCGCGCAGGGCGCCCTTGCGGGTGAGGATGCCGGCCAGCTTGCCGTCCCGGTCGACCGCCGGGGCGTAGCGGCGGTTGGCGCCGTCCAGCTTGTTGAAGGCCTCGCGGGGGTCGATGTCCGCGTCGAGCAGCAGCAGGTCGCGGGACATGACCTCGGCGAGCTGGGTGAAGCGGTCGACGCCGGTGAGGTCCCGGTCGGTGACGACGCCGACGGGGCGGCCGTCCTCGTCGACGACGACACCGGCGTTGTGCGCCCGCTTCGGCAGCAGGGCCAGCGCGTCGGCGACGGTCTGGTGCGGAGCCAGCACGATCGGGGTGTCAAGGACCAGGTGGCGGCTCTTCACCCAGGTGATGACATCGGTGACCACGTCGATCGGGATGTCCTGCGGGATCACGACGAGTCCGCCGCGCCGGGCCACCGTCTCGGCCATCCGCCGGCCCGCGATCGCGGTCATGTTGGCGACGACCAGCGGGATGGTGGTGCCCGTGCCGTCCGGCGAGTTGAGGTCCACGCCCTGACGCGAGCCGACCGCGGAGCGGCTCGGCACCATGAAGACGTCGTCGTACGTCAGGTCGTACGGGGGCTGGATGTCATTGAGGAAACGCACGTGCCGCACATCCCGGTCGATCAGAGGTGACCCCCGGACCGGCCGGCCAGGGGGAAAAGCACGTACTTCATTCTCCCATGCGGACCGGTACGTCATGCCCGGGACGAAGGTCCAGGCAGGTCAGAGCTCGTTTGGAGGAACCTACGGGGACGAGGCCGACCGAGGGACGGGGACGAGGCCGGCCGAGGGACAGGGCGAGGTCAGCCGAGGGCGAGGGCGATGGTCAGCGCGGGTTCGTCGGCGGACGCGCCGGTGAACACCCGCCGGGCGGTCTCCCACTCGTCCGGCCGGGTCCGTGCGTATCCCTGCCACCCGGTGACGACGACCAGGAGCCCGCGGCCGGCGGCTTCCGGCGGCCACACCGAGGGGTCGCGCAGGCTGTCGGTGAGGGCGTCCCAGTTGCGCCCGAACCAGCCGGGCAGACCCAGGACGGAGGCGACGCGTTCCATGAGGCCGGCCTTGTCGGCGACCCCGGTGAGGTCGAGCGTGACCAGATGCGGACTCGTCGTCATGTCAGTGGCGTCCAGGAGGGGTTGCGGGGCCGGTCTGTTCGGCCAGCCAGGCCGCCGCCGAGCGGGTCCAGGTCGAGGCCTCGCCCGCGCCGCGGGCGAGGCCCAGGCTGTGCGGGCCGTGGGGATAGACGTGCACGGTGTGGGGCACGTCGTTGGCGGCCAGGGCCGTGGCCAGGCGGTAGGTGTGCTCCGGCAGGACGTACGGGTCCTCCGCCGTGTGCCAGAGGAAGAACGGCGGCGCCGTCGGGGTCACCAGCGCGTCGAGCGAGGTGGCCCGGCGCAGCTCCGGCGAGGCGTCCTCGCCCAGCAGGACGATCCGGGAGGGCCGGTAGGTCTCGGTCTCCATCGAGGTGATGGCGTAGCCGAGCACGGCGAACTGCACGGATGTCCGTACGTCGTGGTCCGCGGCCAGGGCCGCGAGACCCGCGAGATGCCCGCCCGCCGAGAACCCCACGAGCCCGATCCGGTCGGCCCCTTCGGCGCGCAGGCGCCGGATCTCGGCGCGCAGCGCTTCGAGGGGCACCGGATGCCGGACGTCGAGGGGATACCGGAAGACGCTCGCCGCCAGGCCGAGCCCCAGTCCGGTGAGCCACTCGGCGACCGGCTCGGCCTCGTGCTGGGCGTGCTGCACGTAGCCGCCGCCCGGCAGCACGATCACATGCGCGGACATCGGTGTCACTGTCCTTTCTCGCCGGCTCCGGGGAGCGCCGGCAGATCGTCCAGGAAGTCGTCGGACGGCACGAAGAAGAGTGTGCCGGTGACCGCGGTGGAGAAGTCGAGGATCCGGTCGTGGGGGGCGTCGGCGGTGCCGAGGAACATGTTGCGCAGCATGTGCTCGATGACGTCCGGCGTCCGGGCGTACCCGATGAAGTAGGTGCCGAACTCGCCGCGGCCGGGGCTGCCGAACGGCATGTTGTCCCGCAGGATCTGCTGTTCCTCGCCGTCCGGTCCGGTGATCGTGTTCAGGTCCACGTGGGAGGCCGGCTCCTCCAGTTCGAGGTTGGTGGCCTTCGTACGCCCGATGATCCGCTCCTGCGTCTCGGTGGGCAGCGCGTTCCACGCGCCGAGGTCGTGGACGTACTTCTGTACGACCACATAGCTGCCGCCGGCATGGCGGGGATCCTCCGCGCCGATCAGGACGGCCCGGCGGGCGGCGGCGCCGACCGGGTTCTCGGTGCCGTCGACGAAACCCAGCAGGTCGCGGGCGTCGAGGTACTTGAAGCCCGGCACCTCGTCCTCGACGGTCACCGCGTCGCGCAGCCGGTGCATGATCTCGGCGGCAAGACCGAAGCACAGGTCGAACCGGGTGGCCCGGATGTGCAGGAGGAGGTCGCCGGGGGTGACGACCGCGGTGTGCCGGGGCCCCTGCAGCGGCCGGAAGGGGTGCAGGCCCGCCGGGCGGGGGTGGTCGAACAGGCGGTCCCAGGCCGCGGAGCCGACCCCCGCCACACAACTCAGCGCGGCTTCCGGGGTACCGAACCCGAAGCTGCGCTCCAGCGCGCGGAGATCGCCCAGCACCTCCCGTGCCGTCTCCTCGCCGCCGGGGCGGACGGTGAGCACCAGGAAGATCGCGGCGGTGGTCAACGGACCGAGCACCGGCTGCGGTTCGGCTCCCGGCACGGACTGGGGTTCGGTGGTCAACGCGTCCTCCCGATGCGATCGGCGCACGGCCTGTCGTACTGTCGTACACATACTCGGGGTTGACGGCGTCCAGCCGATGAAGACGCTCCATGTGACGGCGTCGAGATTGTCATGAGTGCCTGTCGCCCCGGCATCACATGAACGGGTGAGGACCGGGCCGCCCGTGCCGAACCGGGCCGCCCGGCACGGCTCACGGAGCGCGCATCGAAGTCCTCGAGGTGCCGGGCGACCAGGTCCGGTTCCTCCAGCGGGGACAGGTGGCCCACGCCGTCCGGTTCGGTGCGGGTCGCGTTGGGGAGCAGGGGGAGCAGGTGCTCGCGCAGCACCTGCGGCGGGTCGACCTTGTCCGCGCCGCCGGCCAGCACCAGCACCAGCACCAGCACCAGCACCAGCACCAGCACCAGCACGGGTACGTCGGTCTTCCCGACGATGCCGGAGAAGTCCTCGACCAGCCCCTGCCGCGGCCAGGCCGAGCGGGCCGCTTCCGCCGCGCCGGAACTGTCCTCCAGGACCTGGCCGCGCAGGGCGCCGCCCGGAGCGGCCCGGGCAGCGGCGCCAACCTCCGCGCCCGCTTCCGGGACGCCGTCGGCAGCACGCCCACCGCGTACCGTCGCGCTTCCCGTGCGACCGGCGACGCCGCCTGAGCGCGGCTGCGGCGCGGAGAATTTTCCGAAGAATCCTTCGCCCGACGGAATAGACAGACCTGTCTATGCGGTTGACCAGGCCAGGTAGACAGACCGGTCTACTCAACAAGAACCTCCGAACCGACGATCTTCGGCCCCGTCCCCGCGAAGGATCTCCGATGAACCATCTCGCACCGCACGAGCGCACCGAGCGCACCGAGCGAATCGCGCAGGCCGCGCGCGCCGAGCGCCCCAGGGCAACGCGCAAGCCGATCCCGCCGCGCGCCGCGTTCTACCTGCTCGCCTCCGTCGTCGTCTCCTTCCTCGCCGCCTCCAGCGCGCCCACCCCGCTCTACGCGACCTACCAGGCCGAATGGGGGTTCACCCCGATCACCACCACGGTCGTCTTCGGCGTCTACGCGATCGCCGTCCTCTCCGGCCTCCTGGTCCTCGGCAAGCTGTCCGACCACGTCGGCCGCCGCCCGGTCCTGATCGCTGCGATCGCCGCCCAGGCCGCCGCGATGCTGCTGTTCACCACCGCCGGCGGCGTCGGCGAACTGCTCGTCGCCCGCGTCGTCCAGGGCCTGTCCACCGGCGCCGCCCTCGGCGCCGTCGGCGCCGCGATGATGGACATCAACCGCTCCCGCGGCACCCTGGCGAACGCCTTCGCCCCCGGCCTCGGCACCGCGACGGGCTCTCTGATCAGCGGTTTCGTCGTGCAGTACCTGCCCGCCCCGACCCACGCGATCTACCTCTGCCTGCTGGCCGTGTTCGTGGCCCAGGCGGCCGCCGTCGCCCTGATCGACGAGACCGTCACCAGGCAGCCGGGCGCCCTGGCCAGCCTGGTGCCGGAGATCAGGCTGCCGCGCACGGTCCGCGGCGCGGTCCTCGCCGCCTCCCCCGTCATCTTCGCGGTCTGGGCACTCGCCGGGTTCTACGGCTCCCTGGGCCCCGCCCTGGTCCGCACCCTGGTCGGCTCCACCTCCGCCGTCTGGGGCGGCCTCGGCCTCTTCGTCCTCGCGTTCGTCGCGGCCGCCTCGGTCTTCGCCCTGCGCACGGCACAGGCCGCGACCATGATGTACACCGGCATCGGCGCGCTCGTGGCCGGCGTGGCCCTCACCCTGGTCGCCGTGGACCTGAGCGCACCGGCGCTGTTCTTCGCCGGCACGGCCGTCGCGGGCGTCGGCTTCGGCAGCGGTTTCCAGGGCGGCATCCGCACCGTGCTGCCGCTGACCAAGCCCCATGAGAGCTCGGGCGTGCTGTCCCTGCTGTTCGTCGTCGCCTACCTCGGCATGGGCGTCCCCTCGGTCGCCGCCGGCGCGCTGGTGGTGCACGGGGGCGGGCTGGTCCCGACCTCCGAGGAGTACGGCGCGGTGGTCATCGCCCTGGCGCTGCTGGCCCTGTCCGCCCTGCTGCTGCGGCATGGCAGGCCGCAGAGCGGGCCCGGGGTGAAGGTGGCGTCCGGCGGCCCGCAGGCGGCGTCGGTCCGGGCGGAGCAGCCCGAGGGCCTCACGCGGGCACGCTGACTGAGTAGACCGGTCTGGTCAGCCATAGTCTGGAAGTCTGGAAGTGACGGGAACGTGAGTGGCATGACGAAGACGTCGACCGCTGCCAAGGCCCCCACCGCACGGGAGCGGCTGCTCTCGGCGGCGAACGAGCTGTTCTACGCGGAGGGCGTGCAGACGGTCGGGATCGACCGGATCATCGAGCACGCCGGGGTCGCCAAGGCCTCGCTGTACAACACCTTCGGCGGCAAGGAACAGCTCATCCGGGCCTACCTCGACTCCCGGCACGCCAAGCTGACCGAGCGGCTGCTGCGCGGTGTGGACGGCGCCGACAACCCGCGGGACCGGCTGCTGGCCGTCTTCGACGCGCAGGCCGAGCTGTTCACCGAGCAGGACTACCACGGGTGCGCCTTCGTGGCGGCCAGTGCGGAGGCCAAGCACGGCAGCGCCATCGAGGAGGCCTCCGACGCGTACCGGGCCTGGGTCCGGGCCCTGTTCACCGACCTCGCCCGGGACGCGGGCGCCCCGGACCCCGAGACACTCGCCCGCCGGCTGCACCTGCTGTACGACGGTGGCGGGGTGTCCGCGCGGATGGACCGCGACCCGTCGGTGGGCGCGGTCGCCCGGGAGGCGGCCGCCGTCCTCATCGACGCGGCCCTGCCGGCCCGTTCCTGAGGGCCGCACCACCTGTCCCCCCCGATCCGGCTCGTCACCAACTCCCGTACCGTGCACGGGCATCGGAGCGCTGACGGGACGGACGCCGAGGAGACCCTGCCGGGGAGGCGGCCCGGAGGCCGTCCCACCCGCCGCGGCAGCGTTGTCAGCCCGGCTGCCGCGGCGATGCCATGATCCCGGTCAGGGACCGTCCGGGTCCGCGCGGCTCAGCGCGGGCTTGGGGGTGGTGCCCGCCGTCATCAGGTAGTCGGCGGCCGAGGTGTCCGTGACGAGGCTGGTGACCAGCCCCGACCGCAGCACCGCGTCGATCGCCGCCGCCTTGCGCTGCCCGCCCGCGATCGCGACCACCTCGGGGACACGGCGCAGCTGGTCGGCCTTGACCGTGATGCATCGCTCGCCCAGGTCCCGTCCGACCCGGCGGCCTTCGGCGTCGAAGAGGTGCGCGGCCATCTCGGCGGCGACGCCCAGCGTGGCGTAGTGCGCACGCTCCTCGTCACTGAGCATGTCGTGCACCGTGGAGATACCGGGCTCCCAGGAGCCGATGGAGACACAGGCGACCGTGACCTTGTCGAAGTACTCGAAGGCACGGGCGATCCCGGTCTGGTTGCGCAGCGCGGCCGCGGTGGCCGCGTCGGGCAGCAGCATCGGCGCGTAGATCGGGTGGGCGTCACCGCCCGACACCTGGGCGGCGCGGCGGACGGCCTCCACCGAGCCGCGCTCGGAGGTCCCGGCGTCGTACACGCCCGTCAGCTGCACCACCGTGCAGGGCGGCAGCCGGTCGAGCGCGGCCGCCATGTGAATCGTGGACCGGCCCCAGGCGAGGCCGAGCACATCCCCTTCGTTGACGAGTTCGCCGAGCAGGTCCGCGGCGACCTCGCCGAGGTTCTCGGGGTCCGGGGTCTCCTCCGCCTCGGCCGGGGACTCGACCACCACGGCATGCCGCAGGCCGTAGCGGGCGCGGAGCGCGTCCGAGCGCTCGGCGTCCAGTTCGGCCGGTACGCGGATCTCGATGCGTACGAGATCCCTTTCGAGGGCAGTCTCCAGTACCCGGGCCACTTTGAAGCGGCTGACGCCGAACTCCTCAGCGATCTGGATCTTGGACTTGCCCTCGAGGTAGAAGCGGCGGGCCATGGCCGCCGCCTGCACCAGCTCTGCGGGTCCCATCCGCATGGCTGACCGGCCCGCCGACATACCCGACACGGCCATCTCCTCACTGCTGTTCACACTCTGGATACGCCGTTCATCCTTGCAGATCCGGCGCACTTGATCAGCCCTGATCGGAGCCGTTCACGTTCCCGTACCTCAGTGGTCGCACGCCCACGACGCCTGGGCGGTGGCCGTCGCCGCCTGGGTGCGTAGTGCACGTACCGCCGCTGCCGGGTCGTTTGCCCCGTACACCGCTGAACCTGCCACAAAAACGTCGGCTCCGGCATCCGCACACCGCTCGATCGTCGACGCGGAAACTCCACCGTCGACCTGCAGCCACAGCTCCAGTCCGTGCTTGCTGATCAACTCCCGGGTGCGGCGGATCTTCGGAAGCATGATGTCGAGGAACGCCTGGCCGCCGAAGCCCGGCTCGACCGTCATGATCAGCAGCATGTCCAGCTCGGGGAGCAGGTCCTCGTACGGCTCGATGGGCGTGGCGGGCTTGAGCGCCATGGCGGCGCGGGCCCCCTTCGCCCGGATCTCCCGCGCGAGCCGCACGGGCGCGGCGGCCGCCTCCACGTGGAAGGTGACGGAGGAGGCCCCCGCTTCGACGTACTGCGGCGCCCACCGATCAGGGGCCTCGATCATCAGGTGGCAGTCCAGCGGGGTGTCCGTAGCACGGGCCAGGGACTCTACGACCGGCACACCGAGCGTGAGGTTCGGGACGAAGTGGTTGTCCATGACGTCGACGTGGAGCCAGTCGGCGCCTTCGACCGCCTTCGCCTCGTCCGCGAGGCGGGCGAAGTCGGCGGACAGGATGCTGGGGTTGATCTGCACGGCCATGCCCCAAGCGTGCCATGCCCTGACGGGGAGGGCCGAGTGGGGTTCGGGGGTGGTTGCGGTCGTGGGTCGAGTGCGGGTGGGTGGGGGTTGCCCGCGCAGTTCCCCGCGCCCCTTACGGGGCGCTACCCAGCCGTGTCCTGCATAGCCGCGAACGCTCGTCCCAGCCCACCCAGCCGCGGGCAGCCGTGCCGGCTACTCAGCTGCGGGCGGCCGTGTCAGCTACTCAGCTGCGGGCAGGCGTGCCGCAGGGCGGCACGGGTGGGCGCTGGGGTCCCCCCGGCCGAAGGCTGGGGGGAGGCACCCGGCCGGCGCCGGTAAGCGTCCCCACCCCCCCACCTCAGCCAGTCCTCCGGATCAGCGCCAGATACATCGCGTCCGTGCCGTGCAGGTGCGGCCACAACTGCACGTCCGGCCCCTCGCCCAGCTCCGGCACCCCCGGCAGCAGCGGACGCGCGTCCACCAGCTCCGTCTCCGGACGCTGCTTCAGCACGTCCTGGACCACCGCCCGCGTCTCCGCCAGATGCGGGGAACAGGTCGCGTAACCGACCACCCCGCCCACCCGCACCGAGTCGATCGCGGTACGCAACAGCGCCCGCTGCAGCGGAGCGAAGCTGTCGAGGTCCTCGGGGCGGCGGCGCCACCGTGCCTCCGGGCGGCGGCGCAGCGCGCCCAGCCCCGTGCAGGGAACGTCCATCAGAACCCGGTCGAAGGTGCCCGGGCGCCACGGCGGCCGGGTGCCGTCGGCGGCGATGACCTGGTACGGACCCGGGTTGCCGTGCAGCGCCTTCGCCACCAGCCCGGCCCGGTGCGGCTGCTTCTCGGAGGCGAGCAGCACGGCCCCGCGCTCGGCGGCTAGCGCGGCAAGCAGCGCGGCCTTGCCGCCGGGTCCGGCACAGCCGTCCAGCCACTTCTCGTCCGGGCCCTCGACCGGCACGCCCGCGAGCGCGAGGGCGACCAGCTGGCTGCCCTCGTCCTGAACACCGGCCCGGCCCTCCTCCACGGCCGTGATGGCACCGGGCTCCCCGCCCTCGGTGAGCCGCACGGCGTACGGCGACCAGCGCCCCCGTACGGCGGCCTCCTCCTCGAGGAGTTCCTCGGGCGTGGCCCGCCCGGGCCGAGCGACCAGCGTCACCTCGGGCCGCTCGTTGTCGGCGGCCAGCAGCTCCTCGATCCCCGCACGGCCGCCTCCCAGGGAGTCCCAGAGCGCGGAGACGACCCACCGCGGATGCGAGTGCACCACGGCCAGGTGGTCCTCGGGGTCCTCGTCGTAGGGCGGCGCGACCTTCGCGATCCAGCCGTCGAGATCGTCCTGCGTGACCTTGCGGAGCACTGCGTTGACGAACTTGGCCCGCCCGTCGCCCAGCACCACCCGGGCCAGTTCGACGGAGGCGGAGACGGCCGCGTGGCTGGGAATCCGCGTGCCGAGCAGCTGGTGCACCCCCAGACTGAGCACGTCAAGGACCGGCGGGTCCACCTCGCGCAGCGGCCGGTCGACGCACTCGGCGATGATCGCGTCGTACGTCCCCTGCCGCCGCAGCGTCCCGTACACCAGCTCGGTCGCGAGCGCGGCGTCCCGCCCGTCGAAGTCGCCCTTCTCCCGGGCCTTGCGCAGCAGCGGCGGCAGCACGAGGTTGGCGTACGCGTCCCGCTCGTCCACGGCGCGCAGCGCCTCGAAGGCGAGGATGCGGACGGGGTCCCTCTGGGGACGACGGTAGGGCTTGGCGGGCCTGCGCGGCCGCCGGGACTGCTCGCTCACGAAAAAGGTGCTCCGGGTATGAGGATGAGGCGACTCCCAGCGTACGCCGCGTACGCCGGAAAGCCGCTGCTGAGAGGGGGCGCTCAGGATCCGAGCGACTCCCCGGTGCCGATGCGCACGCCGCGCGCCCAGTCGGCGGCCCGCATCGGCTTCTTGCCCTGGGCCTGCACCCAGAGCAGTTCCACGGCGTACGACCCCGTCCCCACGTGCACGCTGTTCTTCCCGACGGCGATCTGTGCCGGGGTGAGATCGGTCCGCTCGGGCACCGGCGTGACGTGGATGAGCTTGAGCCGCTCACCGCGGAAGGTGGTCCAGGCGCCGGGGGCCGGGGTGCAGCCCCGCACCACCCGGTCGACCCTCAGCGCCGGCGCCGCCCAGTCGACCTTGGCGTCCTCGACGCTGATCTTCGGGGCGAGGGTGATGCCCTCCCCCGGCTGCGGTACGGCCTTGAGCGTGCCGTCCTCGATGCCGTCCATGGTCGCGGCGAGCAGCCCGGCCCCGGCGAAGGCGAGCCGGGTCAGCAGGTCACCGCTGGTGTCGGTGGGCCGGATCTCCTCGGTGACGGTCCCGTAGACGGGCCCGGAGTCGAGCCCTTCCTCGATGAGGAACGTGGAAGCGCCCGTGATCTCGTCGCCCCCCATGATGGAGTGCTGCACAGGAGCCGCCCCGCGCCAGGCTGGCAGCAGCGAGAAGTGCAGGTTGACCCAGCCCTGGGCCGGCACGTCCAGCGCAACCCGCGGCAGCAGCGCACCATACGCGACCACCGGACAGCAGTCCGGCCCGATCTCCCTCAGCCGCTCCAGAAACTCCGGATCGCGCGGCTTGAGCGGCCTCAGTACCTCGATCCCGGCCTCCATCGCCCGCTCGGCCACAGGCGAAGCGACCAGCCTGCGCCCCCGCCCGGCCGGCGCATCGGGGCGCGTGACCACGGCGGCCACCTCGTGCCGTCCGGAGGAGATGAGAGCGTCCAGAGCAGGAACGGCGACTTCGGGAGTACCGGCGAAGACAAGCTTCATGGGCGACTGCGACCCTCTCGAACGACATCAACACGGGCAACACACAAGTCTATGCCGCAACAATCAACCACCACCCACAGCCCCACAGCCCCGCAAACCGGCAGCCCGGCTGCCCCGCAGACCCACAGCCCGGCTGCCCCGCAGACCCGCAGACCCGTAGCTCCGCAGACCGGCTGTCCCGCAGACCCACAGACCGGCAGCCCGGCAGCCCGGCAGAGCACGAACGGCGACTGCGGGTAGCGCCGGCGAAAGTCAAACAGCAAGGCCGACCGTCTACGGCGAACAGCCGGCCGCCGACGGCGAGTACCCCCGCAGGTTGGTCAGCCTCTCTGCCGACCGGGACGGGTGGTGCGCGGGTGGGAGAGCTCTCGGGTGGTGCAAACCCCGCCGCACGGCGTACGCATATGCCCATACGCCCCCACACCGTGACCAGCGGAGCGCCCACGCGTTGGTCAAGAGAGAGTTGACCACAACGGGCCGCATACGCGGCCCATTCCTTTCAACGCCGGTTCGAGAGGCTTGTTCATGGCCGACCACGCAACCCACGACGCCCAGGCCCGGGCCAGCCTGCACTTGCTGGTGCGGGACATCGAGCGGGTCCGCCGACAGGTGGACGCACTACGCACGCTCACCGCCCAGTTGGGCAACGTCTACCGCCCGCGCCGCTCCGGCCCGTCCACGGGCTTCGTCGTCTACGGACGCGCCCCCGCCCCGACGGTCCGTCTCGCCCAGGAACTCCGGGACAGTGTCGAGACCCTGGTCACGGCCGCCGTGGACTTCGACCGTTCACTCGGCTTCTCGTGGGACGCCGTGGGCTCCGCGCTCGGAGTCACCAAGCAGGCGGTGCACCGCCGTTACGGCGCCCGCCGCGCCACGGCCCAGGCCACTGTCACAGCCACAGCCACGGCCACGGCCACGGCCACGGCCACGGCCGAACCCGAACGGTCCACGGAACCGTCGGGCACCCGCACCATCAACATGGGCGGCGGCCTGCCCACAGTGCCGACGGTCCCGGCCGCCCGCTCCATGCCGACCCAGCCGACCGCCGGCAGCCCCACCCTCCGCGACGAGGCCAGGCCGACAGCCTTCCCCGGCCCGCGCAACGGCTGACACACGCAGCGGCCGACCGACACCACGGCTGACCCCAAGGGCCGACCCGCCCGCCCCTGCCCTCCCGGCAAGCATCCGGGAGGGCAGCCGTCTGGCTGTCACCCGATGTCCGGCGGATCGATCCGCACCCGAACCGCCTCCCCGCCGCCGCTCCCACTCCCCCGCGCCATCCGCGCCGCCTGAGCCGACTTCAGCGCGGCGGCGAGCGCCGCCCCGCTTCCCGGCGGCACCCTTACCAGCGCCCGCTCCCAGTGCTCCCCCGGCGGCGGCGCACCCACCCGCCGAGGCGCCCCGGCGCGCACCACGGGCACCGGTACCGGCCCCAACACCTCGGCGTCCGGCGGAAGTTCGGCCGTACCGAGGAACTCGGCAAGCGCCTCGGCCGTCCCCGAGACCGCCGCCATCCGCGACACCGGAGGAAACCCCAGCTCCGCCCGCTCGGCCAGCTCCCGTACCGCGTGTCCGACGGGATCCCACCGCACCAGCGCCTGCACGGGCCGCAGCGTAGGCTCCGCGACGACGACCACGGTCCCGCCGTCCCCCTGCGGCCGCACCAGCGCCCCGGCCGCGATCCACCGGCGCAGCGCGTCCTCACCGGCCCGCAGATCCGGCCGCCCCAGCATGGCCCAGCCGTCCAGCAGCAGGGCCGCCGCGTAGCCGCCCTCGGCGACCGGCTCGGCGCCCGGGGTGCTCACGACCA
Source organism: Streptomyces sp. NPDC058457 (assembly GCF_042720695.1). NCBI lineage: Bacteria > Bacillati > Actinomycetota > Actinomycetes > Kitasatosporales > Streptomycetaceae > Streptomyces > Streptomyces sp. NPDC058457. Next base: position 120,225 of record NZ_JBHXLU010000018.1, read on the forward strand.
GTGCGGGTGTCCCCGGCACGGTGTCCAGCACCTGCTCGCGCCCCGAGGTCCGTACGGGTACGGCGGGAAAGGCCCGCCCCAGCTCCTCGGCGGTCCGCCGGGCCCCGACCACCTGGGCCCGCAGCCGGAAGCCGCCGCACTCGGGGCAGTGCCAGTCGGCCTCCGCACGCCCGCACCACCCGCACCCCAGCGCCCCGGCGTCCCGCGCCTCCAACGGACCGGCGCAGTGCCGGCAGCGAGCCGGTTCCCGGCACTGGGCGCAGGCCATCCGCGGCACATACCCACGCCGGGGCACCTGCACCAGCACCGGCCCGTGCCGCAGTCCGTCCCGGACGGCCTGCCAGGCGAGCGTCGGCAGCCGCGCGGCCCGCGCGGCCTCGTCCCGCGCAAGGTCCCCGTCGCCGACCGTCCGCACCAGCGGCGCCGCCCGCCGTACCTGCTCCCGGCCGGCCACCAGGGGCCGCGCCCAGCCGTTCTCCACGAGCTGCGCGGCCTCCACCGTGCAGCTCCAACTCCCGAGCAGAAACCCGCACTTGTCCAGTGCCGCCCGCAACAGCAGCACATCCCGGGCATGCGGCTGCGGGGCGTGCTGTTCACTGTGGCTGTCGTCCCCGTCGTCCCAGATCGCGACGAGCCCGAGATCCCGGACGGGCGCGAACATGGCCGCCCGCGTCCCCACCACCGCCCGCACCGAGCCACGGCTGACCGCGAGCCACTGCGCGTACCGCTTCTCGGGCCCGGCGTCGGCCGTGAGCAGCGCATGCCGCCCTTCGCCCAGCACGTCGGTCAGCGCGGCATCGACCCGCGCGGCGGCCCGCCCGTCCGGTACGACGACGAGCGCGCCGCGTCCCGAGGCGAGCGTGGCGGCGACGGCCCGGGCGATCTCCTCGCTCCACCCGGGCCCCGGCAGGGCGTTCCACACCGCGCGCGGCGCGCCGCCCGAGGCCAGCGACTCGACGAAGGCGGACCCGTGCTCGTACCGCCTCCAGGATCCGGCGCCCGGCACCGGCGGGGGCGGCAGCGGCTCGGGGGGCGGCCGCTTCTCGGCCCGTGCGCTGCGCGGCGGCACGGCCAGCTGCAGCACATCCGCGAGGCTTCCCGCGTACCGGTCGGCGACCGCCCGCGCGAGCCGCAGCAGTTCCTCGCTCAGCACCGGCTCGGGCGACACCACCTGGGCCAGCGCGGCCAGCGGCCCCGAGTAGTCGGACTCGGCGAGCCGCTCCACCAGGAACCCGTCGATGAGCCCCCCGCCCTCCCGACGCCCGTCCCGCACCCGGTGCCGGCCGGCCCCGAACCGCACCCGCACCCGCACCCCCGGCTGCGCGTCGGCGTCCAGCTCGGCGGGGACGGCGTAGTCGAAGTACCGGTCGAGATGGAGCACACCCTTGTCCACCAGCACCCGCGCGACCGGCAACCGCTCGGCCAGCGCGGCCCCCCGCCAGGTCCGCGGTTTGGCCCGGGGCGCCTTGGCCCCCCGCACGCTCTCCCGAATGAGCGCGAGCTGCTCCGGCGGCACCCCTCCGGCGCCCCCGCCCCCCTGCCCGTTCTCGCTGCTCACCCTTGCATTCTTACCAAACACCACTGACAACCGGCGCCGCCGAACCCCCGTATGACGAACCCTCCGTATGACACGCCGAAGGCCCGGCTCCCCCCGAAGGGAAACCGGGCCTTCGCCGAGGTGGCTCCGGGGCTACAGGCCCGCGGCCTTGCGCAGGGCGTCCACGCGGTCCGTGCGCTCCCAGGTGAAGTCGGGGAGCTCGCGGCCGAAGTGGCCGTACGCGGCGGTCTGGGAGTAGATCGGGCGGAGCAGGTCGAGGTCGCGGATGATGGCGGCCGGGCGCAGGTCGAAGACCTCGTCGATCGCCTTCTCGATCTTCTCGGCGTCGACCTTGGCGGTGCCGAAGGTCTCGACGAAGAGACCGACGGGCTCGGCCTTGCCGATCGCGTACGCGACCTGGACCTCGCAGCGGGACGCCAGACCGGCGGCGACCACGTTCTTGGCGACCCAGCGCATGGCGTAGGCGGCCGAGCGGTCGACCTTGGACGGGTCCTTGCCGGAGAAGGCACCGCCACCGTGGCGGGCCATGCCGCCGTAGGTGTCGATGATGATCTTGCGGCCGGTCAGGCCGGCGTCGCCCATCGGGCCGCCGATCTCGAAGCGGCCGGTCGGGTTGACCAGCAGACGGTAGTTCTCGGTGTCGAGCTTGATGCCGTCGTCCAGCAGCGCCTTCAGCTCCGGCTCCACGACGAACTCGCGGATGTCGGGCGCGAGCAGCGACTCCAGGTCGATGTCCGAGGCGTGCTGGCTGGAGACCACGACCGTGTCGAGACGGACGGCCTTGTCGCCGTCGTACTCGATGGTGACCTGCGTCTTGCCGTCCGGGCGCAGGTACGGGATGGTGCCGTTCTTGCGGACCTCGGAGAGACGCTTGGAGAGGCGGTGCGCCAGGAAGATCGGGAGCGGCATCAGCGTCGGCGTCTCGTCCGTCGCGTAGCCGAACATCAGGCCCTGGTCACCGGCGCCCTGCTTGTCCAGCTCGTCCTCGTCGCCCTCGACCCGGTTCTCGTACGCCGTGTCCACGCCCTGGGCGATGTCCGGGGACTGCGCGCCGATCGAGACCGAGACGCCGCAGGATGCTCCGTCGAAGCCCTTCTTCGAGGAGTCGTAGCCGATCTCGAGGATCTTGTTGCGGACCAGCGTCGCGATGTCCGCGTACGTCTTGGTCGTGACCTCGCCGGCCACGTGCACCAGGCCGGTGGTGATCAGCGTCTCGACGGCGACCCGGGAGGTCGGGTCCTCACGCAGAAGCGCGTCGAGAATGGTGTCGCTGATCTGGTCAGCGATCTTGTCGGGGTGGCCCTCGGTCACGGACTCCGAGGTGAACAGGCGACGGGACACAACGCTCCCTGGGGTTGCAGCGGCTGCTGGCTGATCATTGGCGGACAACGCGGGGGCTGCACCCGGGCATCGTCCGAGAACAGTTTATCGGTCGCACTCGGCCGCCGGCCCACCTGTCTCGACACTCGGGAGTGCTGTGACCTGCGGCACGGGCATTCTGCCCAATGGTCGGCGGCCTTGACCAGAGTCACCGCACCGTAATGTCACACCCGGGAAAGTTGACATATGGCTGAAATAAGTTAACCCAAACGGGCCGCCACCAGATCCCACACGGTGTCGGCGAGAGCCTCCTTCGGCCCGTGCGGCACAGGCGTCTCACTGCCGTCGGCGCCGAGCACCACGGCCTCGTTCTCCTCGGAGCCGAAGGTCTTGCGCTCGCCCACCTCGTTCACCACGAGCAGGTCGCAGCCCTTGCGGGCCAGCTTGGTCCGGCCGTTGGCGAGGACATCGTCGGTCTCGGCGGCGAAGCCGACGATCACCTGTCCGGTCCGCGCCCGGTCGGCCGAGATCTCCGCGAGGATGTCCGGATTCCGCACCAGGACGATCGGTTCGGGATCCTGGCCGTCCTTCTTCTTGATCTTCCCGGCCGCGTAGACCGCGGGGCGGAAGTCGGCGACGGCGGCGGCCATCACCACGGCGTCGGCGTCGGCGGCCGCCTTCAGCACCGCCTCGCGCAGCTGTACCGCCGTACCGACCGGGACCACGTCCACGCCGGCCGGGTCCGGCAGGCCTGCGGTGTTCGCGGCGACCAGCGTCACCCGGGCGCCCCGGGCGGCGGCCGTGCGGGCGAGGGCGTAGCCCTGCTTGCCGGAGGAGCGGTTGCCGAGGAAGCGGACGGGGTCGAGGGGCTCGCGGGTGCCACCGGCGGAGACGACGACGTGCCGGCCGGCCAGGTCGGGCTCCTGCACCCCCCGCGCGAGGACGCGACGGCAGACCTCGAAGATCTCCGCCGGGTCGGGCAGCCGGCCCTTGCCGGTGTCGACGCCGGTGAGGCGGCCGACCGCCGGTTCGATGACGACGGCACCGCGGCGGCGCAGCGTGGCCACGTTCTCCTGGGTGGCCGGGTGCTCCCACATCTCGGTGTGCATCGCGGGGGCGAAGACGACCGGGCAGCGGGCCGTGAGGAGGGTGTTGGTGAGCAGGTCGTCGGCGAGGCCGTGGGCCGCCTTGGCGAGCATGTCGGCGGTGGCGGGGGCGACGACGACCAGGTCGGCGTGCTGGCCGATGCGGACGTGCGGGACCTCTTCGACGTGGTCCCAGACCTCGGTGGAGACGGGGTTGCCGGAGAGGGCGGACCAGGTGGCGGCGCCGACGAAGTGCAGCGCGGAGGCGGTGGGCACGACCCGGACGTCGTGGCCCGACTCGGTGAACCTCCTCAGCAGCTCACAGGCCTTGTAGGCGGCGATGCCGCCGCTGACCCCCAGCACGACCTTCGGCTTGTCCACGTCACTCCCCGCACTTGGCTCCCGCACCGGCTCCGGCGCACGACTCCATCACACACCACAGGCCCGACAGTCGGCTGCCGGGCCTGTGGATAAGTCAACTGCAATACGAAAGTACTACTGAGCCGGGCCTTCGATGGCCTCGGAGGTCAGCAGACCCGCGTTGATCTCGCGCAGGGAGATGGAGAGCGGCTTCTCGTGGACGTGGGTGTCGACGAGCGGACCGACGTACTCGAGGAGGCCCTCGCCGAGCTGCGAGTAGTACGCGTTGATCTGACGGGCACGCTTGGCCGCGTAGATCACGAGGCTGTACTTCGAGTCGGTGGCCTCGAGGAGCTCGTCGATCGGAGGGTTGATGATGCCCTCGGGCGCGGTGATGGAAGAGGACACGCTCTGCCTTCCGATGGATGGGAAAGATTCAGTCTGAATGATCAGCAACGATCACACAACGTCCATCAAGGCTAGCAGCTCGCGCGCCACGTCCTCGACGGAGGTGTTGACCAGTGTCTCATCGAACTCCGGCTCGGCCGCGAGCTCGATCTTGGCCGCGTCCAGCCGGCGCTCGATCACCTCGGGCGCCTCGGTGCCGCGTCCGGTGAGCCTGCGCACCAGCTCCTCCCAGGAGGGCGGGGCCAGGAACACCAGCCGGCCGTCCGGCATGGTCTCGCGGACCTGCCGGGCGCCCTGGAGGTCGATCTCCAGGAGGACCGGCACGCCGGCCTCGAGGTGCTCAAGGACCGCGGCGCGCGGGGTGCCGTAGCGGTTGCCGGCGAATTCGGCCCACTCCAGGAGCTCGCCGTTGGCGATCAGCTTGTCCATCTCCTCGTCGGAGACGAAGAAGTAGTGGACTCCGTGCTTCTCGCCCGGGCGGGGCCTGCGGGTGGTCGCCGACACCGAGAGCCAGACCTCGGGGTGTTCCTTGCGCATATGAGCGACGACCGTGCTCTTGCCGACCCCGGAGGGGCCGGAGAGCACGGTCAGCCGCGGACGTGCGTCCGGGGGCTCGGGGGTCGTCCCCCGGAATGTTGCAGCCATGCAGCGATTATTCCAGCAATCGCGGGCCGCCCGGGACGGCTGTCCCGGACGGCCCGGCGATCAGGAGCCGGTGCTGCCGAACTCGCGCTCCAGGGAGGCGATCTGGTTGGACCCGAGGCCACGCACGCGACGGCTCTCGGAGATCCCGAGTCGCTCCATGATCTGCTTGGCGCGGACCTTGCCCACGCCCGGCAGGGACTCGAGCAGGGCGGAGACCTTCATCTTGCCGATGACGTCGTTTTCCTGGCCCTGCTTGATGACCTCGTGAAGAGAGGCGCCGGAGTGCTTGAGTCGATTCTTGACCTCGGCCCGCTCCCGGCGAGCCGCGGCGGCCTTTTCGAGCGCGGCTGCGCGCTGTTCAGGGGTAAGGGGCGGAAGAGCCACGCCTACGTCACCTCGGATGTCGAACTGTCGGATACGGACCGGTGAGGAACCTAGTCGCCCCACACCTGGGGAGCTACGAGCAACACGCTTGCCCGTTGACTCTGCTCGGAGACTAGCGGGCAAGTCCGCCGGAGTCAGCGAGAACAGCGGAAAAGTCCTGGTCAGCCTCCGCCAGGCCGGACATTTCAGACATATTGCCCTGGATTTGAGGATGTATTCACGATCGGGCAGTCGCCGAAGTGCCCGCCGAAGCACTCGCCGAAGTCTCGTCGGAGCCCTCACCGACCTGCGACGACGTCCCGGATCTCGCCCGCGAACCGCTCCGCGGCCGCCCGCAGGGCCCCGATGTCGGGACCGTGACGCAAAACACCTCGGCTCACGTTTGGAACCACGTTGCGCACCGCCGCGCCGAAGACCGCGGGAAGGTCGGCGGCCGTCGCCCCCTGTGCGCCCACGCCCGGCGCGAGGAGCGGGCCGTTGATGTCGAGGTCGTACGACGACAGGTCGCCGACCGTGGCACCGACGACGGCGCCGAAGGAACCCAGCGGCTCCTCCCCCGCGTTCTCGGCGGCCAGGTGGGCCAGCACGGTGGCGCCGACCGTCCGGCCGTCGGAGCGCACCGCGTGCTGCACCTCGGGACCCTCCGGGTTGGAGGTGAGCGCCAGCACGAACAGGCCGGCCCCGCTCTCCCGGGCCAGCGCGACGGCCGGGCTGAGCGAGCCGTAGCCGAGATACGGCGAGACGGTCAGTGCGTCCGAGAACAGCGGGGCGTCCTTGTGCAGATAGGCCTCCGCGTACCCGGCCATGGTCGAGCCGATGTCGCCGCGCTTGGCGTCCATCACGACCAGGGTCCCGGCCGCCCGCGCCTCCTGCACCACCCGTTCGAGCACGGCCACCCCGCGCGAGCCGAACCGCTCGAAGAACGCGCTCTGCGGCTTCATCACGGCGACCCGGTCGGCCACCGCCTCGACGACGGTACGGCTGAACCGCTCCAGGCCCGCCACGTCGTCGTTCAGACCCCACTCGGAGAGCAGCGAGGCGTGCGGGTCGATACCGACGCACAGCGGACCGCGCTCGTCCATCACACCGCGCAACCGCGCGCCGAAGGGCTCCAACGGGCTCATACGGTCTTCCTCACATCGGCGCCGACCGCGTCGGCGAGGGTGGCGTACGGGCTGGTGCGCAGGCGCGCCGCGAGGCCCTTGTGGACGGCACGGCCCCAGAAGGGCCCCTCGTAGATGAAGGCGCTGTAGCCCTGGACCAGCGTGGCACCGGCCAGGATGCGCTGCCAGGCGTCCTCGGCGTTCTCGATGCCCCCGACGCCCACCAGGGTGATCCGGTCGCCCACGCGCGCGTACAGCCGCCGCAGCACCTCCAGGGAGCGCGCCTTGAGCGGTGCCCCGGAGAGCCCGCCGGTCTCCTTCACCAGGGCGGGATCGGGGCGCAGCCCCAACCCCTCCCGCGCGATGGTGGTGTTGGTCGCGATGATCCCGTCCAGACCCAGCTCCACGGCGAGGTCGGCGACGGCGTCGACATCCTCGTCGGCGAGGTCCGGCGCGATCTTCACCAGCAGCGGCACCCGGCGGTTCGCCACCACGCGGTCGGCGGCCTCGCGCACGGCCGTCAGGAGCGGCCGCAGATGATCGACCGCCTGGAGGTTGCGCAGGCCCGGCGTGTTCGGCGACGACACGTTCACGACCAGGTAGTCCGCGTACGGGGCAAGCCGCTCGGCCGACTTCACGTAGTCGCCGACGGCCTCGGCCTCCGGTACGACCTTGGTCTTGCCGATGTTCACGCCCACGACGGTCCTGAAGACGGCCTCACGGGTAGCCAGCCGCGCGGCGACGGCAAGCGAACCGTCGTTGTTGAAGCCCATGCGGTTGATGAGCGCCCGGTCCGCGACGAGCCGGAACAGCCGCTTCTTGGGATTGCCGGGCTGCGCCTCACCCGTCACGGTCCCGATCTCGACATGGTCGAACCCGAGCATCGACATCCCGTCGATCGCGACGGCGTTCTTGTCGAACCCGGCGGCCAGCCCGAACGGCCCGTGCATCCGCAGCCCGAAGGCCTCGGTGCGCAGCTCCCTGTAGCGGGGAGCGAGGGCGGCGGCGACGAAAGTGCGCAGCACGGGGATGCGGGCAGCGAGCCGGATCCATCGGAAGGCGAGGTGATGGGCGGCTTCGGGGTCCATCCGCCGGAAAACTAGCTGGAAAAAGATCTTGTACATGACGTCCTCATGCCAAGGGGGACACCGACACCGGTGCCCCCCTCACAGACAGCTGGGCAACGCGCCCCGAAAGGGGCGCGGGGAACTGCGCGACCAGCCCCCACTGGCCCGCAGCCGAACCACGGCCTATCAGTCCCTCGCGGCCGTCAACCTCTCCGCATGCTCCTGGAGCGACCGCACCCCCACGTCCCCGTGGTTCAGCGCATCAATGCCCTGCACAGCCGCCGCCAGCGCCTGCACGGTCGTCAGACACGGCACCGACCGCGCCACCGCGGCCGTCCGGATCTCGTACCCGTCCAGACGACCCCCGGTGCCGTACGGCGTGTTGACGATGAGGTCCACCTCGCCGTCGTGGATCAACTGGACGATCGTCCGCTCGCCCTGAGGACCCACACCCTCCGACTGCTTGCGCACGACTGTCGCGTTGATGCCGTTGCGCTTGAGGACCTCGGCCGTGCCGGAGGTGGCGAGCAGCTCGAAGCCGTGGGCGACCAGCTCGCGTGCCGGGAAGATCATGGAGCGCTTGTCGCGGTTGGCGACGGAGATGAACGCGCGGCCCTTGGTGGGCAGCGGACCGTACGCCCCGGCCTGCGACTTGGCGTACGCCGTGCCGAAGACGGAGTCGATGCCCATGACCTCGCCGGTGGAGCGCATCTCCGGGCCGAGGACGGTGTCCACACCCCGCCCCTGGATGTCGCGGAACCGCGACCACGGCATGACCGCCTCCTTCACGGAGATCGGCGCGTCGAACGGCAGCTCGCCGCCGTCACCGCGGGCCGGCAGCAGCCCCTCGGCGCGCAGCTCGGCGACGGTCGCGCCCAGCGAGATCCGGGCGGCGGCCTTGGCCAGCGGCACCGCGGTCGCCTTCGAGGTGAAGGGGACCGTACGGGACGCGCGCGGGTTGGCTTCGAGGACGTACAGGATGTCCCCGGCCATCGCGAACTGGATGTTGATCAGACCGCGCACCCCGACACCGCGCGCGATGGCCTCCGTGGAGGCCCGCAGCCGCTTGATGTCGAAGCCGCCGAGCGTGATCGGGGGCAGGGCGCAGGCGGAGTCGCCGGAGTGGATGCCGGCCTCCTCGATGTGCTCCATGACCCCGCCGAGGTACAGCTCCTCGCCGTCGTACAACGCGTCGACGTCGATCTCGATCGCGTCGTCCAGGAACCGGTCGACGAGCACCGGCCGGGACGGGCTGATCTCGGTCGACTCGGCGATGTAGGTGGCGAGGCGGGTCTCGTCGTAGACGATCTCCATGCCACGGCCGCCGAGCACGTACGACGGCCGGACGAGCACCGGGTAGCCGATCTCGTCGGCGATGGCCTTGGCCTCGGCGAAGGTGGTCGCGGTGCCGTGCTTGGGGGCCGGCAGGCCCGCCTCGGCCAGGACCCGCCCGAAGGCGCCCCGGTCCTCGGCCGCGTGGATCGCCTCGGGCGAGGTGCCGACGATCGGCACGCCGTTGTCCTTCAGCGCCTGGGACAGGCCCAGCGGGGTCTGGCCGCCCAGCTGCACTATCACACCGGCGACCGGACCGGCCTGCTGCTCGGCGTGCACGATCTCCAGCACGTCCTCCAGCGTCAGCGGCTCGAAGTACAGCCGGTCGGAGGTGTCGTAGTCGGTGGAGACGGTCTCCGGGTTGCAGTTGACCATCACGGTCTCGTAGCCCGCGTCGGACAGCGCGAAGGACGCGTGCACGCACGAGTAGTCGAACTCGATGCCCTGGCCGATGCGGTTGGGACCGGAGCCCAGGATGATGACGGCCGGCTTCTCGCGCCGCGCGACCTCGGTCTCCTCGTCGTAGGAGGAGTAGAAGTACGGCGTCCTGGCGGCGAACTCGGCGGCGCAGGTGTCGACCGTCTTGTAGACCGGGCGCACGCCCAGCGCGTGCCGGACCTCACGGACGACGTCCTCGCGCAGGCCGCGGATCTCGCCGATCTGCTGGTCGGAGAAGCCGTGCCGCTTGGCGTCGGCGATCAGCTCGGCGCTCAGCTCCGGGGTTTCGGCCAGCTCGTCCGCGATCTCCTTGATCAGGAAGAGCTGGTCGACGAACCACGGGTCGATCTTCGTGTACTCGAAGACCTCCTCGGGTGTGGCGCCCGCGCGGATGGCCTGCATGACGGTGTTGATCCGGCCGTCGGTGGGCCGCACCGCCTCGCGCAGCAGGGTCTCCTTGTCGCCGGGCTCGCCGACGAAGGTGAACTGGCTGCCCTTCTTCTCCAGCGAGCGCAGCGCCTTCTGGAAGGCCTCGGGGAAGTTGCGGCCGATGGCCATCGCCTCGCCGACCGACTTCATGGTGGTGGTCAGCGTGGAGTCGGCCTGCGGGAACTTCTCGAACGCGAAGCGCGGGGCCTTGACGACGACATAGTCGAGCGTGGGCTCGAAGGAGGCCGGGGTCTCCTGCGTGATGTCGTTGGGGATCTCATCGAGGGTGTATCCGACGGCCAGCTTCGCCGCGATCTTCGCGATCGGGAATCCGGTCGCCTTGGAGGCGAGCGCCGAGGACCGGGACACGCGCGGGTTCATCTCGATGACGATGACCCGGCCGTCCTCCGGGTTGACCGCGAACTGGATGTTGCAGCCGCCCGTGTCGACGCCGACCTCGCGGATCACGGCGATGCCGATGTCGCGCAGGATCTGGTACTCGCGGTCGGTGAGGGTCATCGCGGGCGCGACGGTGATCGAGTCGCCGGTGTGCACGCCCATGGGGTCGAAGTTCTCGATGGAGCAGACGACCACGACGTTGTCGTGCTTGTCGCGCATCAGCTCCAGCTCGTACTCCTTCCAGCCGAGGATGGACTCCTCCAGGAGCACCTCGGTGGTCGGGGAGAGCGTGAGGCCCTGGCCGGCGATCCGGCGCAGCTCCTCCTCGTCGTGCGCGAAGCCGGAGCCGGCGCCGCCCATGGTGAAGGAGGGGCGGACCACGACCGGGTAGCCGCCGCCGAGCTCCTCGACGCCCGCGATGACCTCGTCCATGGTGTGGCAGATGACCGACCGCGCGGACTCGCCGTGCCCGATCTTGCGGCGGACCTCCTCCACGACCTCCTTGAAGAGGTCGCGGTCCTCGCCCTTGTTGATCGCCTCGACGTTGGCGCCGATCAGCTCGACGCCGTACTTGGCGAGGACGCCGTTCTTGTCGAGCGAGATCGCGGTGTTCAGGGCCGTCTGGCCGCCCAGGGTGGGCAGCAGGGCGTCGGGCCGCTCCTTGGCGATGATCTTCTCGACGAACTCGGGCGTGATCGGCTCGACGTAGGTCGCGTCGGCGATCTCCGGGTCGGTCATGATCGTCGCCGGGTTGGAGTTGACCAGGACGACCCTGAGGCCCTCGGCGCGCAGCACGCGGCAGGCCTGGGTGCCGGAGTAGTCGAACTCGGCGGCCTGGCCGATGACGATCGGGCCGGAGCCGATGACCAGGACGGACTGGATATCGGTGCGCTTAGGCACGCTGGCCCTCCAACAAGGAAACGAAGCGGTCGAACAGGTAGGCGGCGTCGTGCGGACCGGCTGCCGCTTCGGGGTGGTACTGGACGGAGAAGGCCGGCTGGTCGAGCAGCTGCAGCCCCTCCACGACGTCGTCGTTCAGGCAGACGTGCGAGACCTCGGCGCGGCCGAACTTCGTCTCGCTGACCTGGTCGAGCGGCGCGTCCACGGCGAAACCGTGGTTGTGCGCGGTGACCTCGACCTTGCCGGTCGTACGGTCCTGCACCGGCTGGTTGATGCCCCGGTGGCCGTACTTCAGCTTGTAGGTGCCGAAGCCGAGGGCGCGGCCGAGGATCTGGTTGCCGAAGCAGATGCCGAACAGCGGGGTCTTCCGCGCCAGGACGGCGGTCATCAGGGCCACCGGTCCTTCGGCCGTGGCCGGGTCGCCGGGGCCGTTGGAGAAGAACACGCCGTCCGGGGAGACGGCGTACACGTCGTCCTCGGTGGCGGTGGCGGGCAGCACGTGCACCTCGATGCCGCGCTCGGCCATGCGCTGCGGGGTCATGCCCTTGATGCCGAGGTCGATCGCGGCGACGGTGAACCGCTTCTCCCCGACGGCGGGGACCACGTACGCCTCCTTCGTGGCGACCTCTTCGTACAGCGAGGCGCCCTTCATGTGCGGCTGGGCCTGCACGCGCGCGAGGAGCTCGGCGTCGGTGGCGATCGCCTCGCCGGAGAAGACACCGGCGCGCATCGAGCCGCGCTCGCGCAGGTGGCGGGTGAGGGCGCGGGTGTCGATCCCGGAGATGCCGACCACGCCCTGCGCCACCAGTTCCTCGTCCAGCGAACGCTTGGCGCGCCAGTTGGAGGGCACGCGCGCGGGGTCACGCACGACGTAACCGGAGACCCAGATGCGGCTGGACTCGTCGTCCTCGTCGTTCCACCCCGTGTTGCCGATCTGCGGGGCGGTGGCGACCACGATCTGGCGGTCGTACGACGGGTCGGTCAGGGTCTCCTGGTAGCCGGTCATACCGGTGGAGAACACGGCCTCGCCGAAGGTCTCCCCCAGGGCCCCGTAGGCGCGGCCGCGGAAGATCCGGCCGTCCTCCAGGACGAGTACGGCGGGAACCCTGGCGGCTCCCCTGGTGGAGGTCGTCATCGTTCGGCGCCTTCCGTGCTGGGTGTCTTGATCATGGAGTTGACGGCGTCGACCCACTCGGTGTGCTCGGCCGCGTGGTCGGAGCGGAAACCGGAGTCGATCAGCTTGTCGCCGTGCGCCCAGGTCACCACGAGGAGTCCGCCCTCGGTGAGGACCTTGCCCGCGATGCCCTTGCCGAGCAGGGCCTCGCGGAGCGCGTCGGCGGGGATGAAGAAGTCGGTCGCGCCGGGACGTACGACGTCCAGGCCCGCGTCGGTCAGGGTGAGCTCGACCCGGCTGCGGGAGCCGAGGCCGCGGGCCACGATGCGGTCCAGCCACTGCCCGGCGGTGGTGGAACCGTGGTAGCGGCCGCTCATCGTCAGTTTCGCCTCGCCGGGGTCGTCCGGCGCGGTGGGGAGCTCGGGGAGGTCGCCCTGGAGGGTGCCGCGCCACTTCCAGCCCTCGCGCATCAGCCAGTAGACGAGCGCGACGAACAGGGCGAGGCCGACGAGCCACCCGATGCGGGCGGACCAGTCGGTGACCGCGGCCGACTTCTTCTCGTCGGCCAGCAGGATCAGAGGTGTCACGTCAGCTTCCCGTCCACGAGCGTCGCCTTGCCCCGCAGCCACGTGTGGGTGACACGGCCCGGCAGCTCGCGTCCCTCGTACGGGGTGTTGCGGCTGCGCGAGGCGAAGCCCGCGGGGTCCACCTCGCCACGGTATTCCGTGTCGACGAGGACGAGGTTGGCGGGCTCACCTGCCGAGACGGGACGGCCGTGACCGGCTGCCTGACCGATCCGCGCGGGCTTGACGGACATCCGGTCCGCGACGCCGGCCCAGGTCAGCAGGCCGGTGTCCACCATGGTCTCCTGGACCACCGACAGCGCGGTCTCCAGGCCCACCATCCCCATGGCGGCCGCGGCCCACTCGCAGTCCTTGTCCTCGTGCGGGTGCGGGGCGTGGTCGGTGGCGACGATGTCGATGGTGCCGTCGGCAAGGGCCTCGCGCAGCGCGAGCACGTCCCGCTCGGTGCGCAGCGGCGGGTTGACCTTGTAGACCGGGTTGTACGACCGCACCAGCTCGTCGGTGAGGAGCAGGTGGTGCGGGGTGACCTCGGCGGTGACGTCGATGCCCCGGGACTTGGCCCAGCGCACGATCTCGACGGAGCCGGCGGTCGACAGGTGGCAGATGTGGACGCGGGAGCCGACGTGCTCGGCGAGCAGGACGTCGCGCGCGATGATCGATTCCTCGGCCACCGCGGGCCAGCCGCCCAGTCCCAGCTCCGCCGAGACGACGCCCTCGTTCATCTGGGCGCCCTCGGTCAGCCGCGGCTCCTGGGCGTGCTGGGCGACGACCCCGCCGAAGGCCTTCACGTACTCCAGGGCGCGGCGCATGATCACGGCGTCGTCCACGCACTTGCCGTCGTCGGAGAAGACGGTGACCCCGGCGGCGGACTCGTGCATGGCGCCCAGCTCGGCGAGCTTCCTGCCCTCCAGGCCGACCGTCACGGCGCCGATGGGCTGGACGTCGCAGTAGCCGTGCTCCTGGCCGAGCCGGTAGACCTGCTCGACGACACCGGCGGTGTCGGCGACCGGGAAGGTGTTGGCCATGGCGAACACGGCCGTGTAGCCGCCGCTCGCGGCCGCGCGGGTGCCGGTGAGGACGGTCTCGGAGTCCTCGCGGCCGGGCTCGCGCAGATGCGTGTGCAGGTCCACCAGGCCCGGCAGCAGCACCTTGCCGCCGGCCTCGACGACCTCCGCACCTTCGGCGGACAGCCCGGAGCCCACCTCCGCGATCGTCTCGCCGTCGATCAGTACGTCCTGCGGCTCGCCGCCGAGCACCCTCGCACCACGGATCAGGATCTTGCTCATGGGTCTTACTTCTCCTCGGTGGTGCGGGCGTGGCTGACGGCGGGTTCGTTGCCGCCGAGCAGGAGGTACAGAACGGCCATCCGGATGGAGACTCCGTTTGCGACCTGCTCGACTACGGTGCAGCGCTCGGAGTCGGCGACCTCGGCGGTGATCTCCATGCCGCGGACCATCGGTCCTGGGTGCATCACGATGGCGTGCTCGGGCATCTTGGCCATGCGCTCGCCGTCGAGGCCGTAGCGCCGCGAGTACTCACGCTCGGTCGGGAAGAAGGCGGCGTTCATGCGCTCGCGCTGCACGCGGAGCATCATCACCGCGTCGGACTTGGGCAGTACGGCATCGAGGTCGTACGACACCTCGCAGGGCCACCGCTCGACCCCGACCGGCACCAGGGTGGGCGGGGCGACCAGGGTGACCTCCGCGCCGAGGGTGTGCAGCAGGTCGACGTTGGAGCGGGCGACGCGGCTGTGCAGGACGTCACCGACGATCGTGATGCGCTTGCCGGCCAGGTCCTGCCCTATCCCGGCGTCGCGGCCGACCAGGCGGCGGCGCATGGTGAAGGCGTCCAGGAGGGCCTGGGTGGGGTGCTGGTGGGTGCCGTCGCCGGCGTTGATGACGGCCGCGTCGATCCAGCCGGAGTTGGCGAGGCGGTAGGGCGCTCCGGAGGCGCCGTGCCGGATGACGACGGCGTCGACGCCCATCGCCTCCAGGGTCTGGGCGGTGTCCTTCAGGGACTCGCCCTTGGAGACGCTGGACCCCTTGGCCGTGAAGTTGATGACGTCGGCGGAGAGGCGCTTCTCGGCGGCCTCGAAGGAGATCCGGGTCCGGGTCGAGTCCTCGAAGAAGAGGTTGACTACGGTGCGGCCGCGCAGGGTCGGCAGCTTCTTGATCGGCCGGTCGGCGACCCGGGCCATCTCCTCGGCGGTGTCGAGGATCAGGACGGCGTCGTCGCGGGTGAGGTCGGCGGCCGAGATGAGATGACGCTGCATCTGTCAGGCTCCGTAAGGCAGTTCACATATCGGGAGATTGCGGGCAGGCGTGGGCGCACCGGAGCGGTGCGAGCCCCTCGGCCTGCTACGAGGTCGGCTTCGCGCCGAGCAGCACGGTGTCGCGACCGTCCTCCTCGGCGAGCAGGACCTTGACCGTCTCCCGCAGCGACGTGGGGAGGTTCTTGCCGACGTAGTCGGCGCGGATGGGCAGTTCGCGGTGGCCGCGGTCGACGAGCACCGCGAGCTGGACCGCGCGGGGGCGCCCGATGTCGTTCAGGGCGTCGAGGGCGGCGCGGATGGTGCGGCCGGAGAAGAGCACGTCGTCGACGAGGATCACCAGCCTGCCGTCGATGCCGTCACCGGGGATCTCGGTGCGGGCCAGCGCCCGCGGCGGGTGCATGCGCAGGTCGTCGCGGTACATGGTGATGTCGAGCGAACCGACGGGCGTCTTGCGGTCGGTGATCTCCTCCAGCTTGGCGGCGAGCCGCTGGGCGAGGAAGACGCCGCGGGTCGGGATGCCGAGGAGCACCACGTCGTCGGCGCCCTTGGCGCGCTCGACGATCTCGTGGGCGATGCGGGTCAGTACCCGCGCGATGTCGGGGCCTTCGAGAACGGGCCGTGCATCGGAAGCCTGCACCGCGGCGTCAGGCTTTTCCTGCTGGTTCTGCTTGTCCATACGAAACGGACCCCCTTCTCCGCCTCACGGGACGGACTTTAAAGGACGTCGGATTTGCGCCATCCACGGTAGCAGGTGGCGGAGAGGCCCCTGATCACCCCCCTGGCGTAATCGGTCATCGCCACCACGGAAGAGTCGGTGCGGACCATTCGGCTTGACGCAGCAGAGTAACGCTGCGTAACCTCACAGTGAGTTACCAGCCGCGCGGCGGGAACCAAGGCCGGCCGCGTCGACACAGTGTCCGGGGAGCCATATGTCCAGCGAATACGCCAAACAGCTCGGGGCCAAGCTCCGGGCCATCCGCACCCAGCAGGGCCTTTCCCTCCACGGTGTCGAGGAGAAGTCACAGGGTCGCTGGAAGGCCGTGGTGGTCGGTTCGTACGAGCGCGGCGACCGTGCCGTGACCGTACAGCGCCTTGCAGAGTTGGCGGATTTCTACGGGGTTCCGGTGCAGGAACTGCTGCCTGGCACGACCCCCGGCGGTGCCGCCGAGCCCCCGCCGAAGCTGGTCCTCGACCTGGAGCGGCTGGCCACCGTGCCGGCCGAGAAGGCGGGCCCGCTCCAGCGCTACGCGGCGACGATCCAGTCCCAGCGGGGCGACTACAACGGCAAGGTGCTGTCGATCCGCCAGGACGACCTGCGCACACTGGCCGTCATCTACGACCAGTCCCCTTCGGTCCTCACCGAGCAGCTGATCAGCTGGGGCGTCCTGGACGCCGACGCCCGCCGCGCGGTGGCCACCCACGAAGACGCCTGACCCGCACAACGACTGAGCAGAAACGTGCCGCCGGGGTGGCCGGAACTTGACGGTTCCGGGTCATCCCGGCGGTTCTGTTTGCCATCACAGGCGTGAGCTTTTTGACGCAGGGCACGGGGACATACCCAGGGGCGCGGGGAACTGCGCGACAAGCCACACACGGCCGTCAGCCGCCCCATCAGCGCACCACCCGCCCCATTGGCGCACAGAACGCCGGAGGGCCCGCAGC